>CP058896.1:0-303013 GCA_013415865.1 Methanomassiliicoccales archaeon | reverse complement strand
CCGCGAAGACCATCCCGATGAAGAAGGCGCCTATCAGCTTCGGGACGCCGCAGAACTCGGCGAACCACGCGGAGAGGAGGACGATGGCGAGCATGAAGAGCACGAAGAGCTCGTCGCTCTTCATCCTTGAGATGTAGCTGATGGAGCGCGGGATGATAACAAGGGCAAGGATAGCGAAGAAGATGAAGAACCCGGCCATGCCCAGGAGCATCATGCCCACGGTGAAGTCGGGGTCTATCTTGATGACGAGGCCGCCGACCACGGTGAGGAAGACCATCGAGATGAACTCCTCGAGGATGACCATGCCCATGATGTACTCGGTCTCAGGCCTCGACATCCTGTCGAGCTCGATGAGCGTCTTCATCGCGACGGCGGAGCAGGACATCGCCATGACGGCGGCGAGGAATATCGAATCGATGAGGGGCCATCCGAGGCCGAAGGCAAGAAGGAAGCCCACGAAGAGGTTGATGCCGACATCTATGAAGGAAAGGATGACCGCCGGCCCCTTGACGCGCTTTATCTTGTCGATGCTGAACTCTAAACCTACGAAGAAGATGAGGAGGATGATGCCTATCTGCGACAGCGCCTCGATGAAGCCGACCTCGCTGACGAGGCCCGTGTAGGTGAAAGGGCCGATCTCCAGGTAGATCGAAGGCCCTATGAGCATGCCGACGACGATGTAGCCTAGGACCGCCGACTGCTTCGCCCTGAAGGCCAGGGCTGCGCCTATGAAGGCGATGAGCATGATCGCTCCGAACTCGAGCAACAGCTTGCTGGTGTCTATCTCCATCTCTCAGCTCCCGGACGAGGGAACGCGAGCATGTCGTCATCATGTAGGGCTGTTCGTATGCATCGTGCCATCGGACGAGGGACGATGGCATTCTAACAGCCTGATAGGCCCGTCCATGCCTGAACGGGTCCCGTGCATCCCGAGCAATTAAATAACGTTCTAATTAAATAAATGTTGTTGACCGTCGGCCTTTGTTGTTGTATGTCAGGCAATTGGCCCTGTCATCATGTTCGAGATTGATTGATCTCAAGGCCAATGAGTGTTAATTTTTGAAAAATAATATTATTCTTAATTTTCGATTAAAAAGAATAGATTGAAATACTTGGCCAACAAATGCATTATCCACATTGGGTAAAGTCCCAAGAGGAGGCGAGAATTCAATGTCATGCGGAAAGTGCGGAAAGGGCGGAAAGAAGGACGAAAAGAAAAAGAAATAAATATAATTTATAATTTATACTATTTTTGCACATTTTCAATCTAGATAGATATTTAATCGAAATGTGAATATTTGTTATTTGGGATGCATTTCGGGGTTTAAGACATATCAGCTGCGATACGGGAGAATAGTCAGCTCCATTGACTCCTTCAAATAGATATGGAAATAATTTCATATGATTAGATAAAAACCTTTATATTTAATCCCAAGCGAACCAATAACAAAGCGAAACACTTTAATATTGATTCAGAAGACCGAAAGGTTTTATTATATCCTTAAATATGTATATTATTCACATCTTAATCGCCTAAGAATTAAATTTAAAGCTTGCGTTATAAATATTACAATCAATATCAATTCGATAACATTAATGAGAAGGAGTTAATAATAATCATATGAGGTGGATACAATTTTTGTCATCAATGAAGATTTGCTTAATAAAATTCATCAAAAGGAACTAGAAATTTTGATTGAATTTGATAAAATTTGTAAGAAACATGGGTTAAAATATTTTTTATTTTGTGGAACGTTGTTGGGAGCCGTGAGGCATAATGGGTTCATTCCTTGGGATGATGATTTGGATCTTGTGATGATGAGGGATGATTATGAAAAATTACTTAAATTACCAGCGTCAGAGTTGCCACCTAACATTTCAATAATCTCCTCTAAATCTCATAAAAATTTTCCATTTTATTATTCAAAAATGATGAATTTAAATACAAAATTTGTAGAACGATCAACCTCTAAACTTGACATTCCAAAAGGAATATTTATTGATATTTTTCCTTTAGATTATGCACCGATTAACAAATATGAACGATATATTTATTGGAAATTAGTTTCAATTTTTGGATATATTGGTTTAATTAAATATATATGGGTAAAAAATTCTTCTAAATATGAGGGGTTTGCAAATTTTATAAGTTGTCTTGTCCCTCTCCCAAAAATATTATTCCAAAAAGGGTATTCTTCTATACTATCAAGAAAAAAGAAGGAGGATCTGGTAATTTTCAGTGCATGGCCATTTGATGATATTGATCACATTTCATATCCCATTGAATGGTTTCATAAGTCCATTTATATTAAATTTGAAAATTTATTATTCCCCATACCAGAACATTATAATGAGATACTAACCCAGTTGTATGGTGATTACATGAAAATTCCTTCGATTAATGAAAGAATTTCGGGTCATGATATCATTCAATTTCAGTTATAGAATTTTATTCATATCTTGAATACCAGATTCATAACTATAATTATTTACAATTGTATTTCTTGCGTTCACAGAAACAGTATTTAATTCTTCGGAATTTAATAACTTAACAACTTTAATCGCCTGATTCATTATATTTTCTTCATTAAAAATATATCCATTTATGCCATCCACAATTACATCTTCAATGATTCCAACCTTAGTAGATAAAATCGGTGTTCCACAAGACATCGATTCTAATGCAACTAGTGGCCCTCCTTCTACCTTTGAAGTGATAATTAATAATCTAAGCTCGTTATAAAAATCTGCTAGTTTATTATCTTCGATCCAACCACATAATCTTACTTTATTCTCCATATTGTATTTTTGAATGTTGTATATCAAATCTTTTTTTAATCGTCCATCTCCAGCAATGTAAATCTTTATTTTTGGATCTATATTAATAACTAATGAACAAAATTCTAAAAATAACGATAACCTTTTTTCTTCAGTAAAACGACCAATAAAACCTATATTTTTATTTCGATTTTTATAATCTTTCTTTATATAAAATTTATTTATATCAATATAATATTTCGATAGAAAAATTTTTGGTTTGAATTTTTCAATTTTCCAGTCTTTAATTAAACTCGTTGCTGGAACAATCAATTTACTGGCATAATGAAAACTAATCTTTGAAAATGTTGATGAAAATGTATTTACTGATTTCCCATCCACAAAAATAATATTTTTAATATTTAATATTCTACATAAAATATTAATAAATACAAAATGTTCTATCAATATTACAATGTCGTTGTAATTATGATAACTCTTTAAGATATATTTCATAATTTTTAATTGGATAAATATAAAATTTATTATAAAAATGTCTGATAATTCTGATACTGAAATCCATTCAACGTTATTTTTATGCGGTTTATTACCACTGATGACAGTGATGTTTCGATTTTGTTGGATGAGGTCTATGATTAAATTTTGAAATATTCTGCTACTACTATTAGAATTAGCGTTACCAATTAATAATATTTTTTTCATTTTAAACTCCCTTCAATTATTAAAAAACACCCTGATGTTACTATCATCAAATACTTTATTATTATATTCACTCATCGTATAATTTTGTTTATAATTTAAGAGCGGCTGATAATTGATCCAATCATTGCCAGACGTTGGAAATATTTCTATTTCATTATTGACTATGATTAGTGTCGATTTATTTTCAATTATTGATTTCTTATTAGAAATAAAATTTTCAAATAAATAATCATTGTAATATGAAACGTCTTGATACAATTTCAAATCGCTATGGATAACATTCGAAACTATGAGCGTTCGGCCTACTGTATGGTGATCAGATATTATCATTGATCCAATAGCTCGATGCTCTATCGTCCACTCTATTCCATTAATTTCATTGTTAAAATGCGCATTTGAAGTGACAATATTTGTAGAGTAAAGATTAGAAAATAATATTATAATTGACAATAATAAAATTAGGGATGCATAGATTGTTAAAATTATGACTCGTCTTTGACTTTTTTTCATCAATGCAGATATTGAAAAAAATACTGCAATTGGGGCCATTAATGAATAATATCGGAACAAAATCGACGAAGTCGCATTACTGGATACCGACGTATATGATAGGATATCAATTATAGAAATAAATAACATGGACGGGATAAATACATAATATTGTTTCGAAATTAATTCATCTTTATTTCTTAGGATATAGATTAAAAAATATACTATTGGAATAAAAATGATAAGAAATCGAATTAATCCCAAATACGAAATAAATTCAGAATTTGTGTTAGTGTAATAAATAGTTTTAATATTGTCAGAAATTAATAAATTATTAAATATATTTAATCTTTCCCATATGCTACTCTCTCCAACTGAATCATATAAATTAGAAAAATACGATTCATATACGATTTTATTAAATCCAAAATATATGACGAACATAGCAATTAATAATGCAAAAGGTTGAAATTTATAATTCGATTTATATTTAAATGTATTGTATAGGTAATTAAATAAAATTATAAAAGTTAAAAATGATAATGACCAAACAGAGGTCGAATAAGAATAAAAATTAATAGCAATAAATAAAATAATTATAAGAATTATATATCTAGAATTTTTTATAGTGTAAAATGTATAAATTATATATATTAATATAAAAAATAAATAATAACCAAATGCATGTGGCCATACACTATAATTGTAGGGTAATATCCATGATGATAGTACAATCAATGATAATAATATACCAATTGCTAGAGGGAAAAACCTAGTCAATAATAAAGGAAAAGTAATTACAAATAATAAACCAATTAACGGTAAAAATTGAATAGTAATCGGAGATATGTTAAACAATAAATTAAAAATTATAATTTGTACAGCTGCCAGAGGCCAAAATTGCATATCGGAATTCAATATTTTAATATTTGGGTTATTAATTAATTTAATGATGGTTGAAATGTGTCCATGAAGAAATGGATCTGTCACACCTTTATCATATATGGAAATCAATAAAATCGATGATATTATTGTGTAAAATGATATAATAGATAATTTTTTATTTAATTTACTTAACATTCAATCCCTTTTCCAAGGCTGTTAAATACGATTCAAAATATATTCTACTTATTTCTTGTTCGTGGAATGCTCTTATTCTATTAAATCCATTTTCAATAACCTCATTTCTTTTATCAATATTATACAACAATGTGTTTATCGCCTCAATAATTTCTTTATTATCATTATTATTTACCAATATTCCTGCATTTCCTACAATTTCTGGGATGGCAGAAGATTTCGACCCAATTATAGGTAATCCACAAGCCATGGCTTCAATCAAAGGCATACAAAAACCTTCGACATCACTTAATGTAATAAAAATATCTGAAATATTATATAGATATAACAAATCTTTTTCGTTTGCATAATTTATCCATAAAATGTCATTCTCTATTCCAAATTTTTTTGCAATATTAATATATTTATATCTTAATTTTGTAAACTGGCCTACCTTAATCAATAGTATCTTTTCCTTCATTGAAGTATTAAATAGAAATAATACTTCTAACAATTTTTCAAAATTTTTCCTGGGCATTTCTGATGCTATAGATAACAAGACTTTGCGAGACGATCTTTCTTTTAAAATATTTTTTCTCATTTTTAATTTATCATCAGTACCCATACAATAAAATGATGGATCTAAAGGATTATAAGTAACATATACGGGTTTGTTAATTTTCAAAATTGTACGAATATCATTTGCTGTATAGTTGGATGGACAAAATATTGCATCTGCGTGAGCAATGTTTTTAATAATTTTAAAATTTACCTTTCCTTTCGCTGTATAAATATCATGAACAGTAATTATTTTCAATGGGGTTATATTCTTTTTTATTTTTAGAGCATAAAAAATATTGTAATACCATGCATTTTGTCGTAAAACGTGAACAATGTCTATTTCATCTTTATATTTGTGTAACTTATATATTAAATATGGAATTAATATAAAACGTAATATTTCAAATTTTTCGTTCAATATCTTGTTGTAATTAATATAATAAACATTTAATCTATCATTTTTTTTCAAATTTTTTATAATTGGTGAAAACCATTTAGAATAACCGTCAATTAAATTATTGCCAGGCGGCATACCAAAAAACAGTATGTGAATTTTTTTCTGTTGTTTCTCTTTTTTCTCATTTAAAATCATAGTTTTAATCCTTCCATATATAAATCATAATAAATTTGTTCTATTTTTTCCAACATCCGATCAATGGAAAATTGATTTGAATATTCCAAAATTAAATCAGCATCCCATTCTTTATTCAGTGCACTGTTTAAACAGTAAGTAATTTCTTTAATATTGCCAGGTTCAACAATATAACCATAATTATTTGAATTAATAATCTCTGGGATGCCACCTACATTTGTTCCAATAAAAGGCTTGCCAAATGATAGTGCTTCAAACATCACCATTGGCAATCCCTCGTCATAACTAGTTAAAATAACCAATTTAGATTTTTTATAATAATCAATTAGGGTTTTTGAATTAATCCGCCCAACCAAACGAACATTATCATTTAAATTTAATTCATCTATTAAATTATTTAATGAATCATATTCTTTTCCGCTTCCAATAATATAGCATACAAAATCTGTTCGAATTTTGCGTAACTCAAAAAGGGATTTAATTAGGATATCAAATCCTTTTCGAGCTTCTAAATTTCCTATTGATAAAATTACATTGTTAGTTTCATTTATTTCTAACATCTTTGCTGTTTTTATATCATTATATACATTCTGAACTCCATTGAAATTCCTTATTAAATATATATCTCGTTCTTCAATTTTCATATTCAATAACACTTGGCGATCTTTATTTGATAAAACAATAATTTTATCAGATTTTTTAAATATTAATTTTATATATTTTTTAATAAATTTATTTTTTCTTTGATAAAATGTTGTGAAATTTGGAGAATGGAGATGAAATATTGTTTTTTTATTATTTAAGATTCGTATTATAAATAAATATATTGAATTTTCAATAAATGAAAAATCTGATGATGATTGAATATGAACAAGATTGCTCTCATCTTTTAATAATATATTGATATTACACACTATCGATTTCATCTTATTAATATAACTTAACATGGTTTTGTTTACTATATATATTCTTAATATCCTTATAGAATAATTTTTATTATTTAAGTGGCTTATTAATGTACTTGAATAAGTAGATATTCCTCCCACATCGGGTGGATATGGAGTTATAAATAATAACTTTAAATCACAACTCTTCATCTAATGTTTCACCTAATTTCGATATCAACTCATCGCGCACTTTTATTGAGTTAGTTTTATAATTGTAATTTTTATCTTCTTTACTATTTAAAATATAATTGACGATTTCTTTAGGATCTCTAGTGTGAATCATTTTTTTCTTTCTTATTAAATCTGAATCTACCGATAATAATTTTGAACCAGGAAAAAAAGATACTGAGGTCTTACCGAGAATTGCCGCCTCTCTAGCTAATGTTCCGGAACCAGTTAACACTGCCTGACTGTGATAACACAAATCCAAACCCTTGTAAATTTTGGGAGGAATAAAAACTTCATCTTTAGAAACATAGCTAAAATCTTGAGGATCGCGAGGCAAATATACTATGTTAAAATTTTCTTTTTTTAATAATTTTACAATCTGAGGAACTATACTCTTTTTTTCTGCAACATAAAATGACCCTATGGCTTCTGGACGTATTAATACGTAATTTGGAATGTAATCCAATAAATCAAAATTTGGATCCGGCTCAAAATCTGAGATATAAATATTTTCTTTATAGCCATTATATGTTATTATTTTAGGATTTGAATAATTATTAATAAATTCTTTAATAGAAATTTCAGGAATAATTAAATAATCTGCAAAATTCTTAAACTTAGATTCTATTTTTTGAAATTTAGAAAAAGATTTATTCAATTTTAAATCATTATCGCAAAATAAATATGATGGCTTATTTTTAAATTTTCCTAATATTGGACCAATCGCATCTTCAAATGAGAATATTGCATCAAATTCTTTTTTTATCATTGAAAGTTTGAAGGTCCTATCAAAATAATACATGCCCTTCAATAAGTGATTTTGATGATCAGAACCTATTTGAATTCCTTTCATTCCATAATTAATAGACAATTGATGTGTTTCAGCTCTTTTTCGAGTCGTTATTAAATACCGAAACTTATTTAAATTAATCATAACAGAATAAAAAAAATGAACATCTGAAGGACATTTTAAATCTATCCATATTGTTTTATTATTTTGTACATCCATGGATAAATCGAAATTCTTCTATTATTATTTATTTTATACCACACTTTTACAATTTCAACCATCTAATCGTTGAAAATCAATCCCTGCAACGCTCAATGTTTCTGTATTTGGCAAAAAAGCTAGATGGCGTATACACCATTTAATTTGATTTTTGAATTTCGAGGCACTGATCAATACCTTTTAGGATATTGTAGGTTATAATAACTTAAAAGGAGATTCATAACTCTTATACCAATCTTTCTGACCTGATATTCACATATTCGGGGTACGGCTTGTGGTCTCGGTAGAACATCTGCAATCTTCCACTTCACATTACACTTTTCCATCCCATTCTCTGCACATCTCCAACTAGTCCGAGATAGTCGCTCGAAAATGCTTGCCGACAGTCACGAAATCGACCTTAACCTTCTCCAGACATTTGCCCAGCTCCATGAAGAACTCATAGAAACGATCGTAACCCTCCTAATAATGGTCGTCAAGCTTCCAGGAATCGTTCAGATTCAATAGTGGGAACACCTACACCAGCCACATCACTTGGCCTTCTAACTCGTCGAAAAGATTAGATTGAGCCTCTTAAAGGAAACATGGCATCATCGACAAGATTGAACGTTACACCCAATTCCTCCAATTTGGGCACCGAATAGAAAGAAGTCCGATCGCTCCAGCATTTTACCTTCTAAATTAACTGGACGGCTAGTTCAACCCTCGTCTTGAAAATCAATTTATCTTCCTTGCCAAATTATACTTTAGGTAGTTCTAATAGGAAAAAGAAACCGTATCCGGTCCTATCGAATTAGGACAATCCACAAAGTTGTAAAATCATACGCTTCTATCCTCATAATGATTGTAAATCAAACCTGCCGACAATTTGCTTCTGGGTCTTTTCAATCAATGTGTGATTAACGACCGAAAAACCACCCTTTTTTCCTTGCATCGTCATCCTCGATTTCATCTGGTCAATTTTGCGAGCTCCATTTCCAGAGAGAAGATAGAACCGATTGAGCGAGCGCTATGAGCCAATATTAAATGCGAACGAGACGATATATTTAATATTTATATAGCCATCTTTGCCGAGAATCAATCTCTTCGCATATATCTGAAAATCCCCCAAAGAGGCTTATCAATATAAACTCCATAGGGCAGCTATATATTCCCATATCGCAGCTGATGTATCTTTAACCATGAAGTGCATCCAAATCACAATATTCACATTACGATTAAATATCTATCTTAATTGAAGAAGTGGAAAATACTGTATTATCCAAAAATAAATATCTGAACCTAGTTATTTAAAATAAATTTAAATCTATTCATTATATTTAAGGCTTCCTTTTTTTTCGTCCGACAATCTTATATCGATTATGCAACCATTGTTCCCTTCCTTAGCAATTGAATTTAATGTGGATAACGCTACAAAATCCGCAGATAACAATGTATCTATATCCTCGTCCCCAAAGTTACGTGTTCTTAATGGTGTCTTCGTTCTTTGAGGATTAATGGCCAAAACGCTAACCTTGTCCTCTAATTCCTCGGATAACGATTGCATTAAATTTACTATTCCAGCTTTTGTTGCGCTATAGGTCGAATATTCGCCCCTTCCCTTATAATATGAGCTCGAAGCAAAAAAAACTAATTTGCCATTTGTCTTTTTTAAATATGGTATAGAATATTTTGCCACATATGCATTCCCAGTCAAGTTGATTTCTATTAATTCTCTAATTTCATCATCGGTAAAGTTTTCAAATTTATTTCGATGGAGAATTGCCGCACATATCACTACAGCATCGATTCTTTCATATTTTTTATAAATTTTACTTAGATGAAATTTAATGGTTTCTGGATTTCTAACATCAAATCCATTAGATCTAGACAAAGGGATGGTAACAGATCCAAGTTTGTTCCCAATCTCACATATTGATTTACCTATTCCAGAACTTCCTCCCACAACTACTATCACTTTATTATTCAATTTATGCAATAAATCATCATAACTAAGCAATTGACTTTTTTTCTCTCTAATTTGAAAAATTTTCTCTGCTATTGAGATGTCAATAGGATTAGTAATCTTTATATTATGGTTTGATCCATTGATTACATGTATTTTGCATAAATTTGATTGTAATACAAGGTTACAATCATCCGTAGAATTCTGTATTCCCTTTGATTGGCATATTTTATGTGCATTAAAAATCACATCAAATTTAAAAGCTTGGGGGGTTTGTCCTCTTTTAATCGACGTTCTATTTGGTATTTTGATGATTTCATTGTTTTCATTAATTTCGACTAGAGTATCTGACGAATCAATGCATACATCAATTGCATCATATTCTTCAAGTTTCAAAATGCATTCATAAATAATTTCTTGGTCTATAAATGGACGAACAGCATCATGTATTAGTACGTGAGTAGTACTTTTTGAACAAGCTAATAATCCATTGAATGAAGATTCTTGACGAGTATCACCACCTACCACTATTTTAATTTTATTTGAATCGTGGCCACTTTTTACTAGATTATTTAAATAATTATAATATTCTTTATTAACTACAATTATAATTTCTTTAATCATACTATTTTTCTCAAATATGTCAATGGTATGCGAAATAATTGGTTTACCAGCTAACTTTACAAATTGTTTTGGTACATCAAGCCCAAATCTTTTCCCGACACCACCAGCTAAAATTATTGCAGTTACATGCATATTTTCACCGATTTTCAATTTAAAATTACCCAATCTTATACATCGAGTCGACTATAAAATTAAAGATTTATTTAATCTATTATACGCAGATAATTTTGTTTTATATAATTTATTCATGTATTTTTTTTAAACGCCATTTTAAAAAAGGATAAAATGAAGAAACAAATAAAGAATATTATTTAGCATCAGACACTTCAATTTTTTCGAGGAGGAAACATTATATAATCTCTATTTAATTTTAATATTTCATCACATTCGGTAAGACATGCTAGAGCCATATTTTATAAATTCAACATCACTCGTTTCACATGCCGTCCCTTTATTATAAATTTTGATCCAAAGGATTGTCGAACGATGTTTGGAACTTAGTATAATTTATAAGGTTAACACCGATCATAAAAATAGTTTTAGTATAATAGCTACAATAACCGCTGTTACAGAACCTTCAAGCTTTGAAATTGCGTATATCGAGGTTTTATATCATTCGTCTTTCGAAAAAATATGTGCCCTCGAGATATTTTAACGCTCTATTTAGAATATTACTATATTAATATTATCTTAATGTATAAACCCATTACGCCTGATTGCTCCCTAATAAATTACAGAAAGTATGAAGGAGGAAGTTTAATTTCTTAGATACACTATTATTTATATCACTAGCCTGGCTAGTTGAATGTCAAGAATATTTTTTTCATATCACAATGATTTAATTATGATTACCCCAATATTTAAATAGAATTATTATTTATTTCGCGCTTCATTTATAATATATTGGACCATTTTTTTAATATTTATTAATTCTTTAAAATATTTTATATCTTCTTTTGAAACTTCGTTAAATATAATCAATAAAGTATAAAATAAAACTGGGATGCCCAATACTACAAAAAATAATCGGATAGATAAGAACGGTTCGATATCCATTAAAAAGAAAACAACATGTGATAATATTCCAATGAAAATTGCCGTCAAGAATTGAAGTGACATTCTCATGTTGAGCGCTAAACCTGAAAGCCCCTTCGCCGCACTTCTTACAATTAACGTCTGGCCCAGGTTCGACATTATTATTGCGATCCCTGCCCCGGCCAGTCCCATCCCCATCGTGCTTATTCCATAGAGCTCCTTCGGGATCAGAAGCAGGAAGAGGCCCGTCCCGATGGCAAACCCTATTATCGTGCTCTTCGCAAGTATATCTGGCCTGTTCGCCGCAAGCAGCTGCGAGCTGTACGGCTGATTTATCATCACAATATAGGTTCCAATGGCAAGGAACCTCAGCGCATCCCCGCCTTCAGCAAGGTCAGGGCCGAACAGCGTCGACAGTACCTCACTTGGGAACATGACCAGCACAATGACCAACGGCAGCGAGACCATCGATATATACCTCTCGGCGGCCAAGGCCTTCTCTCTTACCTCCGAGACCCTACCTTGGCCGAAGAGGTACGAGAAGTTCGGGAACGTAAGTACGGACACCGCTGTCCCGATGGCCGCGATGACACCAAGGAACGTCTGCACGGTCGAATAATAACCAACGTGGACGTTGTCTATCGCCAGTCCTATGATGATCTTGTCGATGTTGAGATACAACGTCGACACTATCGTCACAACGATGATCGGGACGGTGAAGGTCAGGTACGAACGGAACAGGGTGGGCCTCTTCCATCTGAACCTCGCCCTCTTGATCATTAAAAATGAGGCTATCATCATCGCCATCGCGCCGAGCATGTAGGTCACCGCTAGCAAAACCGCGCTGGACCCTGCGAACGCGATGAGCACCACCAAAGGCAACCGCACCAACGGGTTCAGTATCTGCAGGAACTGGACCTTCGCGACCTCGCTCCTTCCCTGGAATGTTATCACGGCGATGTTCGATAGGTTCACGAACACCTCGAACAGCAGCATCACCAGGAAGACATCCCTAGATACGTCGGTGATGGTCCTCCCAAGCGCCGCCATCCAGATGAACAGCGCAAGGAACGACGCTATGACGAACAGGCAGGTCAAATTAATTTTTATCAGGACGAAGGTAGAGACGCAATCGTCGACGTCCTGACCCTCGGATATCCTCTTGATGTGCGCGCTCGAGAAGCCCAGGTCCGCGATGACGTTTATCGTTGTAAGTATGGAGGTCATCAGGATGACGGTGCCGTACTTGTCCACCCCGACGTAGTTGGTTATGAAGAACAGGCAGATGAACCCCAGGGCAGAGGATATCGTGCTGCCGAGGAACACAAGTAAGGACTTACGACCGAGCACCTAGATCGAGTGGAATATTCCGTAATCATATAAACGAGTATGGTAGGCCGATCCAAATGGAGGGATCAAAGGGGATCAAAAGGTCGATAAATGCAATAAGTTCGAAAGGTTTTAAAAAAAATGGTTTACCCTCCCATGAACAAAATTATCAACACTCCAGCGATCCCTACCACAGATATGGCCGAGAACACTGCTGCATATCGGGCAAGCTCAAGCTTGTTCATCACTTCCTCGTGACGGGCCTTGCTCTCTTTGTCCAATCGTTCGAACCTTTCGATGAGGCTCTCGTATTCCGTCTTCAATAAAGATACCAACAGCTCGTTCTTGAGCGTAATTTCCTGATTTGTATCTTTGAAATTATTGACCATCTGCCCATAATAGTTTTCAAGCTTCTCTTTCAACGCAGCAAGGTCATTTACGATCTTCGATCCGCTCTCATCGATCTTAAAGGACAACTTAAGTTCCCGGTCTTTTATCAGATCCTGAATTGATCTATCCCCCTGTTCTATCAACAGGGTCAATTGTGCGTAATTTTTCTTAAGCTCATCAAAAATTACTTGGACCGACCCGCTCAATTTTTCGATGGTAGAAACTATATTCTCGTTATTCTCGATCATCAGGTCCAAGATCTCTTTGTCTCTTCTCTTGAGCTCCGTGATCGCCGAGGACAGGTCCCTCTGAAGCAACTGGACCTCCTTGTCCAGCCTCTCGATCGTGACGAGAGAGGATAAAAGACTTACTCGGACCTCCTCGTTTCTCTTATTGGCAGATTCCAGAGCCTCCCTGGACCTATTGGAGTCCTCAATAAGGTTCATCTGCGCGTTCTCTATCAATGACAATGCTTCAGTCAGGGTGTTTCTGGCCTCGGTGATCCTGTCCAGCGATTCTTTTGCGAAATTTGATACTTGACATGCCTTTCCATATTCTTCCGCAAGCAGTCGTATCGCTTCTTCCGCCTTCAATATCAGCTCCCGCCGCGATTCCTCATTTGTTTCCAATGGCATTTTATTCTCTCCCGATCCCCAGCTCCGAAGTGATCTTAACAAGACTGGTCAGATGCGCGTATCCAAATTGACCGGACCTCTTGTAAACGAACCTATCAACATCCGGCATCCCAAGCTCCAGAAGCGCCTCGAGAATGTACTCTCTTTTCGAGGGCTGGACCCTTTCCGAGATCTCGAAAAACCTCTCGACCGTCTTCATTATGGTATGATCGTCCGAAACAGAATCTTTCAAGGCAAATAATCCGTTCTTAAGGTCCTTCATGCCATTGGCCACATTCGAATAGCTCAGGGCACAGAACCCGGCCATTATCAGCAACCCGGGATGTCCAGGCGTTTCCTCTAACTGTCTCCTGCACGCCCCCAGAAGCTTTCTCATCGAGTCTACGCCATCCAATCTTTCCAGGATCTCGAGCCATGCATCCGGGTCATCGCTCAAGCTAAGACCGGCCACCGGCTTCGTGAACTCCGATTCTTCTAAGAATGCGAGCATATCCAGCTTGAACCTGTCGATGTCGACGGTCCCTACCCTCGCAAGCTCAAGCATCTGGTGCATGGCCCTTCTTCGTCTTTTCACGATTTTATCGTAAATGAAATCGATGAGGACGCCACCACAATGCTCAACGGCCTCATAAGGGTCCGATCGGGATGCCCTTCCCAGACGCTTTTCTATCTCTCCTTCGGAAATGTATCTTCCGAGGTGTTTTCTTGTTTGTTCGTAGATCGAACTTGAATCGAATTCGATCAGGTGCAGGGTGAATTTTTGACCATTGTAATCTTTGTAATAATCCCTGATCGCCCCGATCGTCTGGAGCCTGTAGATTATTTTTTCTAGGACAGTCTCGTCCTTTCCGTTGAACGGGTCTTTTCGACTGAGAAGGAAGGGAATGCTGGTGACCCTGAGCTTCGATTCATCCTTCAATACCAATTCGATCTCCCTTCTGAGC
Source organism: Methanomassiliicoccales archaeon (assembly GCA_013415865.1). Taxonomy (NCBI): domain Archaea; kingdom Methanobacteriati; phylum Thermoplasmatota; class Thermoplasmata; order Methanomassiliicoccales; species Methanomassiliicoccales archaeon. The sequence goes on along the minus strand of CP058896.1, from coordinate 287,806 downwards.
AAATATCTCAGCTGTTGTTTCTCTTCCTCCACTCCCTGAAATGCAGCCGAGAGAAACCAGGTATTATGCAGGGCATCATCCCTCCGCTCCCAGTCCAGATTATTGACCCTGAATGAGATATCGTCAAGCGGAGTCCTATTATCATCCAATATCTGGTCACTGAGACCGGGTTCGTCATCGGAGAACACCAGATAACAGTCCGAGTCATTTCCGTCCCTGCCTGCCCTTCCCGCCTGCTGATAGAATTCCTCGATGGAACGGGGCAACATGGCATTGATCGTAAATCTGATGTCAGGCTTATCGATACCCATGCCAAATGAGTGGGTGCACGTCAATATATCGACCGCGCCGTTTTTAAAATCCGATTGGACATTGATCTTTTGATCCTCCCAATCGCATTTCATCGTTTCGTTATTGTCCCGATTCTCCGGATTCTTTCCGGCGTAACAATCGACCTTCACACCGCTCAATTCCGACCTTATGGCGTTTTTTAATGGGATGACCCCTATCTCGCTGCCAGCGAAATTTGTAAAGATCAGGCCAGACGGGACCTTTCTGGACTCATAAAAATTCTTTTCAACGATCCTGCTCACCAACCTCACGATCGTTCCGATCCTTTCTTCTTTACTTACCTTCACAACGGAAAAATGCAATTCTGGACGGTCGTAGGACCTGGGTTCGACTATGGCCTCCTCGTCCTCAATCATCAATTCTCTCATGATGTCGACCAGAACATTCCTGGAGGCCGTCCCGGTCAATGCGATGAAGTGGGTCCTCCAATTGGGTCTGTCAATGTCCCTCTCAGCGAACCTTCTACCGACGTTCAGATACGAGGTCCTGAAATCATGGCCCCATTCACTTACGCAATGCGCCTCATCCACCACGCAATATGTTATCGGTATCTCGATCTGCTCCATTATCAACTTGCTGAATTTTTGGATCTGGAGCCTCTCAGGGGCGATGAAGATGAACTGATACATCCCGCCCATCATATTATCCATCACTTTCTCTCTCAAGGCCGATTCTTCCGAGATGTTCTTTCTACCTCTGCTTATGATGACCCCGATCCTGTCCATCCCCATTCTGTTCAGATTGTCGACCTGATCGACGATCAAGGACCGTAAAGGATCGATCACGACCGATATTCCTGGTTGTAGAATTGAGGATAATTGGTAGCAGAGGGACTTCCCTCCGCTGGTGGGAAGAAGACCGACCACATGTTCCAGGGAAAGAGCTCTCCGGATTATCTCAAGCTGACCATATCTGAAATCATATTTTCTAAATATGTTCTGAAGGAAGAATCTGAGGGACCTGTCAACGGTCTCCTCGAATCCTTTGTAATACAACGGGACCGGGTCAGCAACGATCATACGTTCCACAACTTCCGGTGACACAACGATCGGACAGAGCCGCTCGCCCGGATCGACCGAGCTCCACATCGAAGGATGGGGACAGGCATAATAATCGACAGTCCCTTCAGGTCCCAACTTCACTTTGAAATGGACATTGAGATTATAAAGCGAAATGATGTGGCGGATCGTGTCCATAACAGATCTAACTGCCGGCTCAAGGTCTAAATTTCGAGGTGATTTGACAATGATCCCCTGTCCAACATTTCGGACCAATCCTCGAGATGCCAAAAACGCAATCTTGGATTCCGCCATGGGCACCAGGACCATATCTCTGATGGCGTTTCTCCGCTTCTCTTCCATTTTATTAAGCCGGACCGAGGCCTCGATTATATTCGGAGTTACTGCGGTGATCAGATCTATGGCAATGTTCTCGACCGCTCGGTCCCATTTATGTTTTTCATTGGTCCTCAATCTATATACTTTCCATTTGGCGTTGCTGAGGTCTTTGTCCCTTTGCTTATCTTTGAACTGAGTAGAATTGTGGCTGGAATCGTCTATCTCGATGACTATTTTGAGCCAGCCCCCTCGGTCGAGGTCAGGTACCTCGATAGCGAAATCCACGCGTTCCGACACATGCCCGTCGATCCCCATCGATCTGAAGGTCCTTTGGGGAACTATCATCAAGGCCAGATTCTTGAGAGGGAGCGCGCTGCATATCTTATTGAAGAATTCCTTTTCAGGCCCGGTACATATTGAGAGGTACAGTTCGATGAGGCCATCGAGATCCTTACCCTCGACCAACAGCTCCGGGAAGAAACAAGATTCGAGCATCGAGGAAAGACCTTCGACCGACCCCGTCACATCGAATACAATGCTGCCAGACCTATTGGACTCCTCAAATTTCAAAATAGAAAGCTCCTGACATCTCATCAGCAACCTTCTCTCGGTCTCTAGACTGCAGGGTGAAGGACTGCCCCTTTGATAGATCTTGGAAAGGACCGCCGCCAGGAACGCCCTTTCTTCATCCACTTCTGTATTTTCAATTTCCCTTTCTCCAATTATTGAAAAACCAGATGAGTGGGCCGATAATTTTCTTAATTTATCATCAGAATAATCATCACATCGGATCAATTTTAATACCGAGCTCATGACCATGGACGAGGTATGGCAAGGGAAAAACCATGGGCAATTCTGAAAATTATCATTGACCCCCACAATATCGTTCTCCCCACGCAACGATGAAAAATGGGAAGAGCGATGGTAATATTAATGAAATTCGATATAATTTTGATCAAAAGATCATAAGGTATTCAACATCTTCAGACCATCGATCGATCTTTTCAGGATGGTCGTATCTTTTGCAAAGCAATACCTGACAAAATTCTCTCCATTGCCCGTTGAATAAAAAGCCGAGCCAGGGACAGACGCAACTTTTGTCTTGGATAGCAACCATAGCGTTCTTTCTTTAGAACTTACGCCTGGGATCTTACTGACATCTGCCAGAATATAATACGCCCCCCTCGGCACTATCGGCTCCATCCCCACCTTCCTCAGGGCATCCACCATCATGTCCCTCTTCGCCTGGTATATCCTCGCTACATCCTCATAATACGACGGTGGCAGCTCCATTATGCCCTTCGCCACCCCGACCTGCAGCGGCGCCGGCGCGCACACATACACAAGGTCGTTCACATACCCTATCATCTGCGCCCACCGCTCATCGCAGACCGCGTACCCGAGCCTCCAGCCGGTGATGCTGAACGTCTTCGAGTAGCCTGAGATCACGATCGTCCTTTCCCTCAGCTCCTCCAATGACCAAGGGCTGACGTGCCTCAGCCCGTCGTACACGAAATACTCGTAGATCTCGTCGGAGAACAGGAAGAGGTCCTTCTCGATGCAAACGTCCCCTATCGCCTTCAGCTCCTCCTTTGGGAACACCTTTCCCGAAGGGTTCCCGGGGGTGTTTATCACCACCGCCCTCGTCCTATCGTTGATGGCGGAGCGGAGCTCATCGATGTCTATCCTCCAATCCTCCCCCCTCATGCTCACGAAGACAGGCCTAGCCCCGACCGCCAGCACCGTGTTCACGTGGTACTGGTAGAAGGGCTCGAAGATGATGACCTCGTCCCCCGGGTTCAGCAGGGCCATGCAGGCCGAGTAGAAGGCACCGGTCGCCCCTGCGGACACGATGATATTGCTATCAGGGTCGATCTCGGCCTTATTGAACGTTCTGAACTTGTGGGCTATCGCGTCCCTTATGACCTGCAGCCCGTCATATCTCGTGTAGGCGTTCGTGCCCTGCCTCATCGCCTCGCAGGCGCCGTCGATGACGACCTTCGGCACCTCGAGGTCGCACACCCCCTGCGCCAGGTTGATGCCCCCGCACCGGTTGCACTCCAGCGTCATGTTCCTTATCTCGGACTGCACTATCATCTTCGAGCGCTCGCTGACGTCCAGCCTCATCCTTCCCTCTCCTGCCGGTGCATCGTCTCTGATGGTATATGATGACCTCAGTTTCCGCCCGACCTTGCGCCACGGCGTTATTTGGGCCAATCATCCTATTGCCTCGGTCCGGATCATTTCCTTCTGAAGACCAATAACACGGCGATGACGGCAGCAAAGCCCGCAAGGGCCGCGATCACGATCGGCACCATTTCATCTGGGCCATCATCCTCCTCGAGAGGAGGATCAGGTAGGTCCACGATGAAGGTCAGACTCGCACTTGCAACATTGCCCGCAGCATCCTCCGCGACCACCACGAGCTCATGGCCCCCCTCCGTAAGACCATTCAGATGTACGGTCCCGTCCGGCATCAGGACCTCCTCTCCGCCATCTAATATATATCGTACCGACGACACCCCGCTCCCCGCGTCGCTGACCGAGACATCCAGGTCCAGGGACGTGGTGTTCGATACGGCCCCATCCACCGCGCCGAAGGTAATGGAAGGAGCGATGGTGTCTATATTCAGCCCCCCGATTGATGACGAGAGCGCATTCCCGACAAGGTCGACGACCATGTACTCGACCGTATGCCCGCCTTCCCCCGAGACGAAGATGGTGGCATTGCTCCCATCCGCATCCTTCCAGTCCCCGCCGTCGACCCTGTAGGTCAATCCCTTTATCCCAGAAAGGGCATCCGCGGCATTCATCTCTATCACTATGTCCCCGACGTACCATCCCTCGTTCACAGAAGTGCCATTGACCACCATTCCGACCATCGGTGACGTCATGTCGATCATGAAAGCCAAGGCCTTGATATCCTCCACGTTGCCCGCCCCGTCGGTGGCCCTGTACCTGAGCTCATGGGCCCCTTCCTCGCTCACCACGAAGGCCCCAGAGTATGTGAGCCACGGGCCCCCGTCCAATGAGGACTCTATGAAGGACACGCCGCTCCTGGCGTCCTCCGATGCCAACGCTATCATGACCGGGCCGTTGAACATCTTGTCTTCGATGAGGCCCGGGCCCTCTATCGATGCCCGCGTGATGGGCGGGGCGGAGTCTACGCTCAGCATGACGCATTTCTCGGACTCGATGTTGCCGACAAGGTCCTGTGCCCTGTAGTACAGCGTATCCTTTCCCTCGATGTCCAGAATGAAGCTGCCACGGTAGGTGGTCCAGGGACCGTCATCGATGCGGTATATTATGCGATACACCCCGCTGCCCTGGTCGGTGGAGGTGATATTGACGACCACAGGCCCGATGTACCATCCGTCCTCGCCCACCTCACCGGTCAGGGTGCTGGTCGAGACGGGGTCGAGGCTGTCTATGTTCAGGACGACCGACCGCACAACATCAGAGTTGCCGGCCCTGTCCACCGAATAATATCGGACGACATGCTGACCGTGGGACGTCAGGAAGAAGGGTAGGGAATAAGAGGTCCATGGCCCATTGTCGATCTTGTAGTATATGGCCGACACCCCGCTCACGGCATCGCCAGCGCTCAAGGTCACCCTCACGCCCGGGGGATTCCAGGCCGGGGGATCTTTGCCGTTGTGCGACAGCGTCGTGACTGGCGCCCCGAGGTCGAAGGTCGTCGATGCATCTGGAGCATAAGGAGCTGTCTCGACAAGCCCACCACTGTCATATGCCAACGAGTAGAACTGATACAACCCCTCACCGAGGCCGAGCCCCTCCAGCTCGACCTGAACTATACCGGAGGTCCAGTTGCCGGACGGGTTGGAGATCGGGGCATACAGCGAGTAGTTGCCCGATGTTCCCTTTCTGAAGAAGACCTGCACATGGTCCACCTCCTTCCCGCTGTAAGCGCTCGCGGTGTAGCTCATGTTCAGCGACGTCCTGTTCCAAAAGCTCGGCAGAGGGTCGATGGACGACACCGGGGGCGACGGAACCTCCTCCTCCCATACGGTCATCAGCAGGGCATCGATGAACACCCCCTTATGGGTCCCTGCCTCTGCGACATCATCGCTGTGGAAGCACAGCTCTAGCTGCGTGACATCGACCGGGAGCGGGAGGTCCACCACCGTCCACCCAGTGGTAACGGGCGAGGGCTGCGTCCATATGATGGACCAACCTTCATGATCCAGGGCCCTGACGTAGGCCAGGTCCGACAGCGAGGTGGTGCCGGTGTCCGCCCAATACACGAAGGACATCCTCGCCTCCTTGAAGAGCGAAAGGTCAGGCAGGGCGAGGACCGCCACCGCATCCATCTCCTTATCATAGTATCCGTTGAGATGGTTAGGCCGTCCGTTAGTCCCCATCCCGTCCTCGGAGCACCATAGCGACCTTGAGCCAGACCAGCGGAAGAGGGTGCTCCCATTCCACGAATCCTCGCCCGAGGAAGGGTTCATGTCAGCGAATGTCCAGGTGAGATCAGAATTCTCGAAATCGTCAAAGACCGCGACCCTCCCTCCATTCCAGTAAATATTGTCGAGATAGCCGCAGTCGTCGTTCGCGCTCGCCGTCGCGTCCTTGGCGTAGATGAAGGATATGTGATGGAACCCCGAAGGCACCTCGATCGACCTTGTGGCCCAATCGCTCGCTCCCGTGATGCTCTCTTTAAGCATACCATCCATGTTGACAGAAAGACGGTCGACGTTGATCTCGGACGAGACCGCCCAATCGAAGGTGAACGTCCCGGGGCCGTGCAGGAGGACGATCAGCGAGGAATAATTGCCGTTCCCGACATCGCCGCTCCTCATGACATGCTCCCGTCCCTTGACGTCCCTCATCCCGACCCATTGCGCGTTGCCAAGGAAGGAGAAGGCCCCGTCATAGGACAGCGCCTCAGGGGCGCTTACCTCGGTCCCTAGGAGCTGCACGGAGGCATGCCCGGGCGTGAGGAACGGAACGCCAGGGGACTGGCCGCTTGCCATCGACGCCTTTCCATTGACATATGGTATAGCGCACCTCTCCAGCCTGAAGGACGACACACTGCCGTCAAGCGCCCCGTCTCCGATAGAAAGGTCTATCCTGTATCTCTGGTCCTGGATGTATGGCGATAGCTCGCTGATGTCCTGCACCATAAAATCAGGCATTCTATCGCTAGAACCACAGTCGAAGAAGGGCTCCACCGTGCTCATCACCAGACCGTCTAAGACCCTTATCGCAGAGAGCTTCACCTTCGCCTCCCTCGTCGGAGCAGGGTCGAAGTGCCAGACGGCCAGGTCCGTCGGGCGGTTATCCTCGATGTCTATCAGGGTCGTCATCTGGAGCTTGTTGCCTACCTCCTTTATCGCGGCGTAGGTCATCCAGAAGTATCCGTTCTCCCCCCAGGAGGCCCCCCAAGAGTTCGCTATCTTGAAGGCGCCGACATCCCCATCGTCCGTCACGGAATCGTCATAGCCGACGATGGTGACCCCATGGTTCGTCGTCGTCGAGCTGTACTCAGCGGACGACAAGATCTTGTTTCCGTCCGAGAAAGCGGGCTGCGCGCCGTTGATGGGCGTGGCGTCGATAGCGATGCTGACCGGATGCTTCGACAGCAATGCTTCCTTGATGCTTTCGATGGTCGAGCTGTCCGAGAACGGATGGTAGACCTGGTCCGATATCTTATGCAAGGGGGCGCCCCTCCAGGCGGTCTCGCCGCCCCAGCTGATATGGTCCCCGTTCACATAGGGCATCTCCGCCCAGGTGCATATGCCAGTTCTCTGCGCCACGAGGGCATTGTCCTGCAGCGATGAGCCGTAGCCGTTGTAAACGACCTTGTTGTACGACCATGCCGGGCTCAGAAGATGCTCGTTGTTACCCTGATATGCATCGTCCCACCCGTTGTCCACCGCCTCCAGGTAACCGAAGTTATAATAGATGATCGCCCAGGCGGCGCAGGACCCCTCGCTCCCCTGGCTCCTGATCTGGGGGAAGTAAGGCTCGATGGAAAGGTCGAAGGAAGTTGGGAAGGCCTCCGTCAGCACATGGCCGCCCTCATTTGGCAGGAGCAGCCTTCCGACCATCCCATCCAGCTCATCATTGGTCGGAATGAGGAGGCCAGTGGGGAACATCCTATCCCCTGTCATAAGGTCCATCGTTAGTGAGGTGTTTGACTCACCGTCTCCGAAGAGCTGCAGCTTGATCAGCGAGATGTCGTCCTCTGTGGCAAGGCGGTAGCCTGTCGGCACTGCCTTCCCTGGATCTGCCGTCATTCCATCTGGCCCTGAAGTAATTAGGACCGGGACCTCTGTCGAATTGGAACCTATGGCCGACGTCACGGGGGTCAGTGTCATCAGCATCATCATGCAGATGAGCAGGGAAATGGTCCTTCGGTGCATGCTGAACAGCGGTCGAACGATGACTGGAACTATAATGGTTTGCGGTCATTTATCCTTTCTATGAGAGCGCCTTCGTTGGGAACGGTCCGGGGCACCAGAATTCCGGACCACGTTATCTCATCGACCAATCGGACTTTCAAAAAAAATTTATATCTGGCACTGAGGTCCGACCATGACCCATGTCAGACGATAACAGCAGATGGACCTGCGCCCAATGCGGTGCAAACGTAGAGTCGACGGGCAATTTCTGCCCCTTTTGCGGAAAGAACAGGATGGAAGTTGCACAGGCCCAGGGCCCGAATGCAACGATGCCGACCCCCGCACAGCCCAGGCCGGTCAATAAGAAGGCCCCGATCATCGCCCTTGTGGTCGTATCACTTATCGTGGCCTCGTTCTTCTATGTCGCCTATCAAGGCTACATCGTGATAGAGGGGATCACCAAACCCGTCGAGGTCGGCGAGGGGGAACGCCTCTACGAATGGACATACGAAGGCAGGGAGTACGTGATGAAGCTGAACATAACGGACCAGCAGTATGAGTTCTACGCCGATATCAGCATCACCAGGCACTTCACCTCTGACTACTGGGGCAACATAGACTACGACCACGTGGCAGACTTCATAACGCCGTGGGACCCGGTCATAGCGGAGGTGGCCACGAACATCATCGAGATGGGTGACAGGGCAGGCCTCTCGGACTATCAGACGCTCGAACTGGCCTTGGCCTTCGTCCAGTACATCCCATACAGATATGACATAGACCAGTTCCAGGCTGAGGACTATTGGACGTTCCCAGTTGAGACCCTGGTGAACTATGCCGGGGACTGCGAGGACACTGGCTTCCTCTTCGCGTCGATTGCTGAGGCGATGGGCGTCGATGCCGCCATAATAATCTATGAGGACCACATCGCAGCGGGCGTTGCGAGCGAGGACGCCTGGGGCACTTATTATACTGAGAACGGCGTAGATTACTTCTACTGTGAGACCACAGGCATTGGCTGGAAGATAGGACAGATCCCTGAGGGGAGGTACGGGGCGCACGTCGTGGACGTCTGAAAAAGGAGCGGCCTCCAAGCCAACTGAACGTCGGCATTATCAATAGATGCTCAATGCCCCTGCACCGACCCCTTATGGCAGATCCTGATCAACATCACATTCGGGCGGCGATGATCAATTTCTTTGGAAAAGGAGGCGTGCCTTGCCTGTTCACAGATTGCCGCTCTTGCCCCCGATGGAGCGCCATTGCATCAATATTATGATCAACCATAGCAACGGGAACGACTCGACCATGATGATGAGCAAAGGGTCCGTGTCATTTGCCAGCAGGTACATCAGGATCAATGCCGCGGTCATCGCCACCAATGACAGGCTCGTGATAACCTCGTTCCTCGCCTGACCGAGGTCCATCGGGGCGCCCTTCTCTATAGGACCATGAACGTTCCTGCCAGCCCCCTCTCCCTTCTTTGAGACGGGCAGGACCTTTCCGCAGGCGATGCAGAACCCAAGGCCTTCAGAGTCAAAGCTACCGCACTCAGGACACTGAACCATGCCATCACCATTATAGAAAGTTCCTCCCCCTAATCATATATTTTTCTCATCACATCTCGATAAATGCCGCTCGTATGGACCTATAATCGAATGGTTTAATTTTACTGATACCATCATTCCTTGCGAATATTACTGATAGAATCGAATGTTATTGCTGATTGAAGATATGTATCAGTGATAATTATATAAACATATCAGTAAATAGCGATATGATGTCATCTCAAGACGATCGAAATAAATTGCTAGAGATCATTCAATCGTATCTCGGTGACAACGATGCCCAGGACATTCTGTTTGATCAAATGTATCAAGACCTCAAAATAGACATCCTTGCTATAGGAAGAACCTCTGGATCAAGATCTTATATTCAGATAACAAGGAGAGCTGCCCTGGGCGACGTGGCCTATATCAATCTGTTCAAAGATCTTATCTCGAAGAACAACAGCGTACAGAATTCAAAGTTCATATTGATCACAGGATCAATATCAAAAAAGGTACATGAGTTGTCAGACCAGCTTGGCATAGAGGTCATAGAGCTCCCTAAGAACATGAATTTACCCCGTTCAGATAAGGTCAGGACAAAAAGGTTCATGAGCCTGACGACAGAGAAATCCTGGAAGATCATCTCAGGTCTATTAAAGGCGAGGTCCAGCTCAATAAGGGCCCTTGCCATAGGGCAGAACGTTTCATATGGGTGGGCCCACACCACGGTGACAGGGTTGATAGAACAGGGCATCGCGGTAAAAAAAGGAACATCGATTTCGTTGGTCGATGTCGATAAGCTTCTGAACGGGGTCGCATGGGAAAGACCTCTATCATCTCTCATCGTCAAAGAGGTCAAGGTCCGAGGAGATGGGCTATTGGATATCGCGAGAGAGATCACTTTATATTCAGATAGGAGGTCTATCCCGCTTGCATTCACAGGTCACATAGCCGGTTCATTGTACACGGCACATTCGGTCCGTTTTGATGTGTTGCAGATGTATGTCAATGCTCTTGACAAGGAGCTCTTGGCCGACATTGAGGAACTGAGGGATGGAGATCATGAGATCAAGCTCCAAATTCTAAGGCCGGACAGAGATGTGTATACTGATGCCAACATCATTCAAGGAGTGAAGGTCGTATCGCCATCACAGACTCTACTAGACCTTGCTGGCCTTGGTTACAACGGCAGGGACATGACCAAAGTAATGGTGGAGATCTATGGTAAACTATAGGGACCTTTTCCCTATCATCGGGGCGTCCTTTGAGGAATTGAAGGCAGTCGCGACCTTCCTATCCGATAAAGAGGACATTGCCTCCCCCACGACGGTCCTGATAGGGGGTTGGGCCGTTCATCATTACAATGCATGGTATGGCTCTATTGATATCGACCTGATAACCAGCCACAAGACCGAACATAGTTTGAAGAAATATCTAATTGAACATCGAGGGTTCATAAGATATAAAACTGCAGATGATTCCAAAGAGGTCAAAAAAATTTTACCAAATGGCACGAGCATCATGATCGATTTTGGAAGAAGGGATAGGCCAGACCCGTTCGAGGGGATGGACAGTTCGCTCGACTATCGGTTCTTGGACGGCAACACCCTCCCGTGGGAAATGGAGACAGGGGTGATAATCTCAGTTCCCTTTAGAACCGAACTGCTCATGATGAAGATGAAAGCAGCATGGGACCGGGAATATCGCGTCGTGAACAACACGTCTCATGACCGAGACTGGGAATTGGACAAATTGAAGAAGGACAGGGGCGATATCCTCGCTCTGATCGACCCACAATATGGGGGGAGGGAAATTCGACTGGACCATTTGGGCGATTATATTTCGAGATATCCATTCCTCCTCAGTGTGATCGAATCGATCAAGAACGACCGATCGGCCATCGAAAGATACGGAAGGATGGACTATGATATTGTTAATAGGACGCTCAACGAACTGACATATCTTGTCAGATGAGCCGTCGAGGTCCCACCTACTTATCTCCGTTGGCCACGAAGAATATCGCTACGAAGGTCAGCAGCGCCCCGGCAACCACGAACGCGTCCAAGACCTCATTCAGTATCAGGACGCTCAGCAGCACGCCGAACGTCGACTCGAGCATTAGGACGGTCGCGGTGGTCACTGCCCCTATCTTAGGGAGAGCGTATGTCCATAGCAGCGTCGGGACGGTCGTGGTCACCAGGCCAAGGAACACAGCTATCGGCAGCATCTCATCGCTCACCCCATGCGGGTCCTGCACCAGCATGGACAGCGCGAAGAGGGTGAACGGAAGGAACATGTGGAGCGAGAGCGTCCATTGGTCGTATGTGAGCTTCTTCATCGCTCCTTTCGAAAGGACCACCACGAGCGCGATGCACACCGCGCTCATCAGCATCAATGCGTCCCCCAACAGCTCTCCGCCCTCGAGCCTTTTGAGGTCCCATCTGGTGGTTATCGTCACGAGGCCGAGGAAGCCCAGGGTAAGGCCGGACGCCTTTCTAAGGGACAGCCTTTCGCCGAAGAACAGATGGGACAAAAGCGCGACGAACAAAACGTTCGATCCAATTATAAGCCCACCAGCAGAGGCGGTCGTCAGCGTGAGGCCAAGGTAAGAGAACCCCACTACACCGGTGTTGACGACCGGGGCGACCCAGAACTCCCGATGACGGAACATCTTGATCGTAAGGGTCCTGCGATAGGCCATGAAGACCAGGCATGCGAGCGTGCCGATCGCCATCGCCAAAGCGCCAAGGAGATAAGGGTCGTATTCGGAGACCCCCATCTTGATGAACACGTAGGAGGAGCCGAGCATGAGGCTCGACAACACCGTCATCCCGACGGCCCCCTCCTTCGTTTCTGACCAGACCATGAGGCGGTGGTGAGCATCTTGTCCGATTAAACGTTTGCTGTGGGCGGGCCGCATCGGCCGGTCCATCGGAGTACGGATGTACATCGATGGATGCCATGTCTTTTATTCCCCTATCTGCAATGTCTTGAATATGGACCACCTGAGGCGGTGCCCCGAATGCGGAAGCGAGCTTCTTCCGGACGATGGGCCATGCAGCCTCTGTCATGCTGAGCGCTCTGACGGAGCGAAAGGCGCCCCTGACGTTAGGACGAGAGACCTCTCTGTCCTGAAGGTCTTAGGTGTATTTGCCCTGCTGGTGCTCGCCACCTTACTGGCCTCGGTGACGCTCCAAGGGATCTATCATGCACCTCCCGAGTCCAAGATCGTATTGTCAGAAGGAAGCTGGGACAACTATACCGGCATGTTGCCGCCAACAGGGAAGGTGTATGTCATCGTCCAGGTGACGGTCACGAGCGAGCTCGACGAGCCTGTCACGCTCTTCATCGACATGTTCCGGCTCAGGATGCAGAGCGGGGTGGACTATGGCCCCTTCCCTGGCATAAAGGGCAACTTCACCGGGGAGATCTCTCCCGGGCAGAGGGTCTCGATGCTCATAGGCTTCTCCATCGACGACGGCGAAGTGCCCGATGCCCTGACTTTCAAGGGCCTCGGACAAAGCACGGACATCAAGCTGGTGAAGGCAGAGCTTTGATCATGCCCAATCGACCGTCGAGTCCATCAGCACATATCCGAATGAGCCGGAGCTCGTCGAGAACCAGTAACTGTAGAGGACACCGTTCTCCGTACCGAAATACAGGTCGAACGTCCTCTGGCCTGACACGTGATGGTAGTGGTCCATCACCCTCGGGCCGAACGGGGTGTCGTCCTCGAACCGTCCGACAAGACCATCTTCGAACATGTCCTTGCCAAAGACATCATACCAGAAGAGAACGAAGAAGTCCTCCCGCAGCTTGAAGGTCATCCCCTCGTCCTGGTAGTTGTCATAGCTCGACCACATCGAGATGGTATAGTTGCCCTCCTCTTCCTCAGTGACGTTCAACCACATATGGCCGGTGATATCCCCGCTCACGATGTAATGGAACGAGTCGCCGACCTTCAGCACCCTCTCATCATCGGTCTCGACATCCTCATCTTCCATGATCAATAGCCCTACTGTCAACAGGTTCAGCGCGACCAGCACCGCAATGACCGCCAACAGGACCTTCTCTCTGACCGAAGCCCTTTCTGCCACAACGGACACCCCTGAGCCTTAAGAACATCCTTCTAGGTTCATAATACCCACTGAATGGGAGTATCTAAATTGCCAAGAAAATGTGGCGAGGAACAGAGATCTGTTTGCGGTCTAGAGACTTTGCTCTCTCTGTATCGGTATCATGCCCCCCATTAATTTTCCTCAAGGTTCTCCCTTGGCCGACAAATATTATCTTATCAATATCCATAAAGCCCAAGGCCGGTGTCCCTGTGGAAGAGAGGAAAGATGAGAGAAGGTCTAAAGTCCTGGCCATCGCACTGGTCATCATGTTGACCTCGGTTGCGGCGTATTCCCTTGTCTCCGTGAAAGTCCATCGAACATCAGGCATACCGCTCACAGGATACGAGATCCTTGACCCGGTGCTCGAGGAGGATTTCACCGATGGGAGCGCACCTACGGCATTCCTTCCAACAACATCGTCATCGTTCAGCAGAGGGGGAATGACGTTCGACGTTCTTGGTAAGGGCAGCGGTTTATCCGTCAGAAAGCCGGTGAGCATGGACAAGGCATCGGTCTCACTGGACATAACGGGGGTCATGAGGCACAAAGATGCGGCGGTCAAGGTATCGTTCCACATCTCCTCTGGCGAGAACAGCTATCTCGTCAACGTTGTGCAGTTCAGGCATCATGTGGATATAGGATGTGACTTTGTCGTCCAAGGCTTCTCTGGCACGGTTTACGACGATATGTTCTATGACGAAAGAGGTGTCCTTAATGTCCTTTTAGAGATAAGGGATGGGGAGATAGGGATAGGCATCAACGGCATCCCCGGTAAGATGGAGGTACCGAGCTCAGGTGTCACTGTATTCTCATTGGAAAAGGTCGAGATGGTCGGAGAGAATGAGATGACGAAGGGACATATGACGATAAGCTCCTTCCAAGTTGGCAACGGCTCTCCCCATCGGTACATCGACGTGCTGCATAAGACAATAGTGCCAGATGGCAAGGACTTCTGCTTCACCTTACACATCCATGCCGATAGGGCCTATCCTAAGATGTTCGAACTAATGGCCGAAGAGGCGATCGAACATGGTGTACATGGAACCTATGATGCATGGTACTTCAGCCATCTTAATCAATTTGGGACGGATGACGCGGTCTTCAGGGAGGCGCTGCGAGAGCTCAACGAAGCGGGATGGGATGTGGGGATACACGCAGGAGGGGCCATGGACCTGACGAGGGAGAAGGTCATTGCCGCGATAGAGAACATATCGGCCGAGTACGGTCCGATAAGTACCTGGTCGGACCATGGATTCCGTCAACAGGACATCTGCGAGAATGGGACAACGCTCGGTTCTATCTATTACGTCAAGGACCTGATCAAAGACATAGGGGCGGTATGCTCACATGAATGGCACTCGGCATCTTCCTTTTATGACCTTAACCTGGAGGGTATGAGCTATTCGAGGGCTGAGTATGGAGACCTGCCTCTGTTCAGGGTATCGTTCGGGCAGGCTTTGATGTTCTATCAGAACCCCGGGCGTCAGGAGGATGTCGGTAGTTGGTTGAGGTCATGGGCCAGCGAGAGGTCTGTATTTGTGAACCATGATTATTTCCCTTACTTCTTCTATGTGACCAATGCGACAGGGAGGTTCAGCGTCCTGCCTGAGGACGATGGTATAGCTCAATTCCCGTGGTCGGACCTTAACCCAAGGAAGGTGTTCTCAGATAGCGCCTGGCACATGCTGCCCTCCTTCCATGAGCTCCTGAACTGGACCGGTGATCATAACATCTGGTACGCAACGGTCAGGGACGTTTATGACAGGTCTTGCCTTTTACAGCAGGTGGAAGTGTATGAGAGCCCGACACGTGTGACGGTCAAGAACCCGACCTCCCTGCCCATTAAAGGATTCACATTATACACCAAATCACCGCCGTGGTATCATCTTGTCTCCGATGGCAACAAGATAGAGGCGGAGAAGGGAACCGGGGGCTCATGGCATTTTGTGATAGATATTGGGCCGAATGAGACCTTGACACTTGAAAAAGAGAGGAACGATATGTGTGGACCGCAATTATCTCAAGATCTTGGAAATGAGACTATGTTTGCTCTTCCAGTATTAAATATTCAAGATAGGCACAAAATTATCCTTTTATTGAAATTTGGTCCATTTTAATCCTGTTGGACGCGTTTTTGGACAGTTCATGAAACAGCTCTTCGTTCTCGATCAATTTTTTAATAGCAGCGACGAACGCCTCGGCTTTAGGTTCAACGACCCAACCACAGGTTCTGTCAACTATCTCATTTATGCATCCAACATCGTTCAATATGGGCACAAGGCCGCAGGCCATCGCCTCCCTTATCGTTGAGCCGTTCATATCCTTTATAAGTGGCATCATTATGATCCCGTTCTTCCTGAACACCTCCCCTTTTTCCCTGACATCATCCCCTTCTTTCCTCTGAACGATCTTTTTTCCATCAATGAGGGGACCAAGATGCACCATCTCCTGAGACCAATCTCCAAGGAGCGTAACCACAATGTTTTCCATACCTGGTTCTGTCCTAATCTTTTCTATGATATCGATCAACAATGTCGTGTTTACCTTGGCCCCATGATACGGCTTCACACAGATCACTTTTAAAGGGTCGTTTCCTAAGGTACCACGGAAATACAGTTCATGATCGATAGGAACGGAAAAAAGCCCATGTCGCTTACCATCCCAGAAACGACCAAACAATTTCTCGGTCTGGCCAACCAGATACCTTGAGGCGAACTTGACATTGAACCTATCGTCCATCAAGAGCCTCCTCCATATCTCGATCGAAGACATCTCAGACCGTCCCTCGGCGACGGCTAGATCCATGGCCCCGGCCTCTGGAAGCTCAGGACCATAAACGAAAATGGTCGTAGGCCGACCTCCCATCCCATCCGATATGCATTTCCACAGAGCGGGATCAAAGAGATGAAGGTCGATCTCTTCATGTTGTCGGGACATCAGTACATCACTGAGCGAGAACTCGCTTAAATGACAGACGTCCACCCCCCAAACATCATAGAACCTATCCTGACCGCTCCTGTTCAATTTGACGATGTCAGGACATCGCCCTAAACGTTTTTCGCACATTGGGCGGTTCAATAGATATCCATGCCTCGCTTGATTTCTCTGCTCAGGGAAGAATCCATAAATAGCTAATTTTTTTGATTTTGCCACAAAACCAAAAGGCCTTCCGTTCAATGAATCAACCATCTCCTCGATCTTTGCAAGTTCTGCACCTCGGTCGAATGGAGGGCGGTCCATGAATCTTTCAGGGGCAAGTCCATCCCAATCTCTGCAATAGTTGAACCTATCGATCGAGATGTTCTTTTTAAATTTGAGAACAAGACCGCCCTCCTCAAGTCCTTTGATTATTTCTTCTACCTTCATTTCCCTGGCCTTTACTATCGAACATCTCCAATCGAGATCTTCCACCTCGCGATATTCCAGATGCGGTCTATTGATCGCCCCGTTTCGTAAAAAACACGAAGATTTTCCAACCCCGTCTGCATTGCTCCACCACGCATTAAGAGCGAGATCTTTCAGGTATTCGTCCCCATAAAGATCTCTAGGATCGAAAAAGGCTAAATAAACGCCCCCATGAGCATTTGAGACAATCTCATCAACGCTCACATCCATGTTCCGTGTGACGTCCCTGGCATTACCTGGGCCTTTCTCACCCACCAATACCAACCTCTTTCTATCATACGTTTGACGTTTGAACGCGTCGAGAACCCGCTCGAGCTCTTCCAAGGTCTTTGGCCTGGAGATGACCACTATCTCGGGCATGGCAACGTCCAGCTCAACATTGAAGGTCTTCTTTACCACGGTAGTCAATCTATGGCAATAGGTGTGATGGCTGAGGACCTCCCTTAGACCGGCCAGGCGGAACATGTCCCTCATCTCCATGTCCTTTGTAAGAATATCCAATCTAGCCTTGAGATACTCCATATCATCGGTGCTGACCGTCAGATCACCTAAAATGTTATGAACACCTTTTGAATAGTTACCAACGGTCACAGTGTTGGAGGACAGCAGCTCGAACACCCTTCGTGCGAACATCGTTTGGCTGTTCTTTATCGAGTTCATGTTGATGCCGAACATGTAACCCTTGTATGCCCTTCCAATATTCTCTGGAGGCAAGGAGCCGACGATGAACCTCCGATATCTTTCAGGGAAGGACATTCTGACATCCTCAGTGTTCATATAACGGTCGAAGATCTCCAATTCGCCGTATCTGGACACGATGTTCACGAACTTGGCAAAGGTCTTGTTCCTTTCGATCTGTTGGGAATAGTATGAGCCAGCGAAGCAGAATCCCATTTTTCTTTCATATGTCTCAATGGGATTGTGCAATCTTGGCTGAGTTGCGAACGGGAGCAGATAGACCCTTGAATGACCTAACCTCATTCGGTACTCAGGGATCATGTCCAGATCTGTCGTGAAAACGATATCAAAGAACTTTGCCGCCCTTATGAACGTCTCGAAATGCTTCGGGTCCTCCTTATTCCAGAACACTGTCGGGATCTTCCGTTCCTTGCACCACGCGACGAGCTCTATAAGCTCAGGGCTGACCACCGAGACTTTCCATTTCCAGGAGTCCTCTTTTCCCATCCAGGCCGATTCCACGAACAGCATGTGAGGGTGGAACGCTTCGATCTCCTCCCTCCACCTCTCTGCAGATAAGGACAGAAGTTGACATTCTGGGGCGAAGGAAAGATAGGAAAAATCATCCAGGACCGATGCCACCCTTAGTTCAGAAAGCTTAGAGATTTCTCTCGGTAGGATGAAATTTTCGTCCCGTCTCTCCAAAGCCTTTGGCTTTACTTTACGCACCGACCACATGCTGGACCGTATGAACCAAGGCTTGCTCTCGAACTGTCCTAGTTTGAACAGGACGCTGCCGCTCAAGCTCGCAGCCCAAAGTAGGAAGTGACCAAGAGATGAGTTGGCTATTGCTGCCGCATCAAATTTAGAATAGATCCTATAATAAAACGATCGGAGCCTCATGGTCTTCAATCATCACTTGGCCATGCCATGATTTATCCACTTATAATGATGACGCTAGGTCGCCCTATTTTTAACAGCTAACTCCAACTCCCTAGCAATGGTCTGTTCATAACCGCACTTCGCCTCAACCACTCCAGGTCCCCTTCTTGAAAGTTTGATGAAGAGGTCGGGATCATCATACAATCTTTGCATGGCATCTGCCATGGCCACATAATCCTCAGGGGGAACTATCATTGCGGAAGATTCGTCAACGAACTCAGGAATTGCAGCGACATTGTTCGTGATCGCGACAAGTCCCTTTGACATGGCCTCATCCCTTGAGACACCATGCGAATCCCATCTTGTCGGGCAGAGGAAGACACCGTAATCATCGAATATCCTTGAATATTCAGCCTCGCTCAACGAGCGATTCTCCAGAATGACATTCTCAAATCTTCTTAAAGGGGCCACCGTCTCATCGAACAGAGGCCCTTCGCCGATCATCCTGAACTCCATATCCTTAAAGCACGGTCTCTTGGACAGTTCAAGAATGGCTTTGACGGACAGGTCGTTCGCATACTTCCTATTAGAGAAAGGCCTGACCGATAGGACCCTGTTCCTCATCTCAGGCCCCTTCTCAACAAACAGGAACCTCTTTTTATCGATATAATTGTGAATAATGCTGTACTTTTCATCATCCAACCTGACCCCCAGATCTTTGCAAACCTCATCGAAGAAATACCTCGAGACAAATACAAAGTGCACATTCTCTGGAGGATCGGACAGAAGATGGCGCCAGAACCTTAACCTCCTGTCCGATTCTATTCTCGCCTTTCGTCTTTGAGCGAAGTTGTCATAATTAAACTCTCTACGATACCATGGCTGTATCTCAGCTCCGTGAACCCAGACTACTATCCGCTCTATCTTTCTGTCCTTCAGTGAGTTCCAGATCTCCTCATTCAGGAAATGTACGAAGACGGTCCTGCAGTCCCCTTGAGATATTATGTCATCAAACTCCTTTGAACTACCTGTGATCACATCGACCCCATCGAACTCACTGAAACCCTTTGGGAGGGAACGGTTGAACCTGAACACCTCAACCTTCAATCCGGACGATAGGTATGCCTTGATCCTTCGATGAACGAATATATATCGGTAGATGTTGTCGTAACTTGGATAGTGGGGTGCCACGACCAGGATACCATGCTTGACGACCAACCTTCTTTCACCGGCCTTGGTCTGTTCGGCCAGCGAAAAAATCGACCTGATCGGTATGCCCTCATCCCATGGCTCTCCTTCATATTTACAAGGTTCCGAAAGGAATCTGTCGATCGTGAGGGTTTTCAAATTTAACTGGAAAGGTCCTTTACAAGATAACGACAGATGTATGAAAGATTCAGCATGGGTGGACTTTACAAGCCCTCTTTCAAGATGAACGGTCCCTGAAAAGGAATATTCCTTCTCACCATCGGCCGACTTCTGATACGCTTCAGCATCTGCATATTTCCCGGCCAGGCAGAGATCTAAGAGATAATTTTTTCCGTACATCACTCCCGCATCAAATATCCCGAGCATATCGGACCCTTCGATCGCCTCTCTTAATCTATCTGGTGAAGGGTCTGTCAGCACCTTGACTGCCACTTTAGGCACGTCGATTCCCTGCTCTGCGACAATCACCAACTGTTTCTTAGCATATCCTTGGGCCAAGAATAATCTCGTCACAGACTCCGCCATTTCTTTGTTTTTTACGAACGAGACCATCGTGACCGACGGCATGACCGGTTCGACCCTCTTGCCGAAGGTTTTCTCGACCACATATGACAACCTATTTTCAGTTGTGTGGTCCAACAACACTCTCCTGAGGCCACGGAGCCTATAAGAGTCCCTCAGATTATCATCTGAAAGAAGATCAATGACCTTTGATCTTAATATCTCTCCGTCATCTGTGGCGATTATCAGGTCCCCAAAGATGTTCTTTACCGCCCTGGAATAATTGCTTAGAACGATAGTATTGGACGCCATTAGCTCATAGGTCCTTCTGGCGCACATGAGCTGGGAATCCTTGATAGAGTTCATGTTTATTCCAAAAAAATAGCCCTTATAGGCCACATCGATCTGATCATACGGCAGGGTGCCTTTGATAAAATCCTTGAACTCATCCGGGTAAGTATAGTTAGGATTACCAGCATATTCGTTCCTATCATAAATGTCAAAAGGGCCCAGCGGGGAGAGAGCATCGAAGAAGGTTTTAAAGTCCCTTCTTCTCTCAAGATATTTCATGTAATAAGTGCCAGCAAAACAAAATCCCTTGATTCTTTCATACTTTTCGATCGGATTGTGAATGCTCGGCTCTGCCCAGAATGGCAACAGATAGACCCGGTCATGGCCAAGACCTTTTTTATAATCCCCAATTAGGTCGATGTCTGTCGTAAAGACAATGTCGAACAGCGCGGCCGTATTGATGAACGTCGCATAATGCGGGGGGTCATCTTTATTCCAGAACACGGTCGGAATGTTCCGCTCTGAGCACCACGTCAATAATTGGACAAGCTCGTCAGATATGATTGATATCTTTCTTCTCCAGCTGTCCCCTTTTCCATGCCATGCCGCTTCAACAAAAAGCATGTGGGGATCAAAGGACTCCAGCTCATCACGCCAGGAACTGGAGGTTATTTGATAAGCATCGCAGACCTTAGAGAACGTTGTAAATGTAAAATCATCAAGAATGCAGGCGACCCTTAGTCCTTTCAGATCTACGAGATAATCTGGAATCTTGAAATCAAGCACCTTCCCAGCTCTGATCTTCTCTCTCAATCTCAGCGACTCCTCTGAGGGGGCTGGCCTCATATTCTGGTCAGGTGCCAGGTCGAACCCATGGCTGAGTATTTTGTTAAATTTATGATAAGATGGAACAAGCATCCCAAGGTATGAGCTCTTTATCTTAGCGAGATCGAGGTGAGGGGATATCTTATTGTAGAATCGCCAATATTTTTTGTAAAGCTTAAAGAAACCTCTTTTTCTGGCAGTTCTCATTGCATCCCAAACTGATATGACGCTATGTCATATTCTTTTTGCTTTTACAGGGCGCATCAATTGCACTTGTATCCTAGCAAACAAGTCTTGAAACCTGCATGACGATACTCAGAGTGGTCCAAGCAATTCTTAGTATCGAATATGACCGGTGTGCGCATGAAACCCTTTATGGTCTTAGGGCACATCCTCAAGAAATCATCATGATCCACAAGGACAACGGCCAAGTCAGCCCCTTTTAACGCATCCATCAGGTTGTCGACCTGATTATTGACCGTTCCTTTTGCCGCGTGAGGATCGTAGGCCTTATATCTAATACCCTTCTGATCAAGGATGTGGCAAATGTCCTTTGAAGGACTGTTCCTCGAGTCTGATACATTTGCCTTGAACGAAAGGCCGAGCAATGCTATCATTGGTTGCTTTTGACCAGATTTTGATAGTATTTTCTCAATCTTATTTACTACGAACTGAGGCATAGAGTCGTTCACCGACCTCGCTGCTCTTACCAATGGCATATCGACCTTGTCGTTGTTGAGAAGGAACAACGGGTCTACAGCAATGCATTCTCCCCCCACTCCCGGTCCCGGTCGATGTATGTTCACCCTTGGGTGCTTATTAGCTGCGTCGATCGCCTCCCAAATGTTGACTCCGATGCTCTCTGCATACTTGGCGAGCTCATTGGCCAATGCAATATTGACATCACGATATGTGTTCTCCATAATCTTGACGAGCTCCGCGGTAGTTGCATCCGTCTTGATCAATTTCCCTTTCACAACCTTGGAGTACAGGTCGGCCGCCCTATCCGTCGACTCAGGGTCGACCCCGCCAATTAACCTTGAGTTATTGATCAATTCAAAGAACAATTTCCCAACGAGCGCATGTTCGGGGACGTGCGCAATGAATATTTTTTTCTCATTTCTTATGGAGGCCAAAGCATCGCATACAGGACCTAATGTTGTTCCAGGTGGAATTGTCGATTCAACAATGACAAGGTCGCCATCTTTTAGGATCGGCTTAATGCTCTCAACAGCGTTGTTCAAGAATCCTAGCTCCGCATTACAGATCTCTTCTTTATAAGGCGTTTGGACAGTTATTATGTAAACATCGCTTGCCATTGGATATGTATAAGCTCTTAACTTACCAGAGTCTATTGCATTTTCCAGTCGTTCGAGCAGCTCCTCCTCGTTGAAGGGAGGTTTTTTTGAGTTGATGAGATTCACTATGTTTTGATTAATATCACATCCAGAAACATTGAATCCATTATTGGCGAAAAGGAGAGCCGTGGGCAAGCCGATGTAACCGAGACCGATGACGCAGATCGATGGTTTGTTCTGCATGTATCTAGTCATCTCTGACCTTTCCGCAATGTATGGGACTTATATAAAATCTAGCAAATCGTCAGTATTAAATTATTATTAATTATATATTAAAATATGTCATGATAAAGACCGAAGTTGTTATTATGTCATTTATGTTACCTGGTATCGAATGAGAACATTATTACGGACATCGATCGAACCATCGGATTTTTATCAGATAACAAAAGAGTTTGATATCAAGAAAGATACTGGAAGGATAACGATTTCGATTCCAAAGAAGGCATCTTCCCATCAATGGGTCCAGGTGTTCGATAGAGGTTATGATGTCCCGTCATCGGACAGATTTCATCAAAAATCAGCCTATAAAGATGATACAGATGTGATAGATATCTCCGTTTCCGTTGAATCCGAGGGTCAAGGTGAGTTTGTTCTAGCAGTTCTACAATATGATGATGAAAAAAGGATTCTAAATGATAACAAGGCGTTCAAAGTAAAAAAGGGTCAATCGAAGTTCAATATGACCTCGGTTCGACATATAAGAGCGAAATCATTTAAAGTAAGGATAAATATTGGTTCAGATCCGTTAAATTTTACAATTGATGATTTTATAATCTGGCAAAAAAGCGCGCTATCAGAAGAATATATTGAATGGAGCCGCATCCAGAAGGTTAGAGAGAAAGTGAATCTATTGGACTATATGGATCCCGTTCCAGGATCGCATGAGGTGATAATACACAATCCGTTCTGGAGCGGTTACGATTTTTCGAAAGAACGGATGGGTTATAGTCATCTAATATCGGTCATAGTCCCTATTTACAACACAAGCGAATATCTTCCTAAATGTATCGATTCGTTGCTGGCCCAGACAATAAAAGATATTGAGATAATTCTCATCAATGACGGTTCCAAGGATAACTCATTAGAAATAATGAAATCGTATCAAAGTAGGTACCCTGAAAAAATAAAGATTATTGATCAGGAAAATCAAGGACAGGGAGCCGCCAGAAACGAAGGTATTAAAGCCTCTACTGGCAGGTATATAATGTTCTTGGATTCGGACGATGAATATGTCCCAAATGCATGCGAAATGTTGTTCTGGGTAGCAAAAAAGTATTGCTGCGATATGGTAGTAGGACGGATTGCGTGGAATCTGAACTCTAAAATAATTCCTCAGGAAAGTCATGAGAAGAAGTTAGTTAAATATCTCAGTCGAAGATTTATCAATATAAGGAACGACCAGTCAGCGATGTTCATGAACATTGTCTGCACTCTATATTCGAGCCAATTATTAAAAGAAAATAATATAATGTTTCCGGAGGGCGTATTTTGGGAAGACATGCCGTTTGCTCTTCAGGCATGGTATTATTCAAAAAATATCGGTGTTTGTTCAGAAATTGTTTATTTGAGGACTATGAGAGACGATTCTACTACGAAAACTTATAATTTTAAACTGATCAATGATAAAATTGAAATTTCTAAAATGATCAGTCAAAGATTTAATGAATATGGTTTACATAGCATGTATAAATATTTTGACTGGGTAATAAAAGATATTGATGAGAGGATAGAATTGATACATTCAGAAGATGAAAGGATAAAAGCACTAAAATTATGGTCAGTGGAAAAGAAGAATTTGACAAAATTACGGAAATATCATGAGATCAAATTCTTAAGGAATAAGAATTAATATTTCAAATTTTCAATAATTTTAAAAAAATTTGTTTATCAAAGTAAGCAGAGATGTTGCGGGAATTGAATATTTCATATTTTTCATAGTCCGGCATCCAAATTCCAAGAGTAGCAACTGAGTCTAGAAATTTGGCCACATCTTCTCCTCTGTTCCTTATCAACTTATTATTTGTATAATTTGCTATATCTGCAGATATTCCTTTATCGTAAGACATGAACAATATTGGTTTTTTTGCGCCAAGATAATCTGCGATCTTAGAACTCATCTGCTGACTATAATCCATGTTGACATAATTTGGATCCATTGAGACCAAGATATCACATTTTTTCATCTCAATTAAACATTCTTCCCAACTTTTCTCTCCTAGATATTCGAATATATCTTCCAGACCCAACTTTTTAACATAGTCTAACTGTTCTTCTGGTACATGACCGATTAATATCACCTTAAACATTGAACCATACTTAGACAATTTTAACCCATTGGCAAGCTCATACAAGTTTCGATATTCATCCATATGACCTATATATGCCAGTACAATTCTATCTTCTTCGGAGGGATAATTTTCTTTGGGATAATAATCTGGATCAAAACCATGATGAACTATTACCGATTTTTCGCGATATTTTTTGAAATCATCTCCAAGCATATAGATCATCTGATGATAGTTCGTAAAGACCAATAGGTCGGCCTTACGGAAGATTTCTTTTTCATATTCCTTTTTTTTAATTTCTGCAACATTTTCAAAATCCCCTGCTTTATTAGCATATGGGGAAAATGCCACTGGGTCACTCCACAAGGCTACCCAAGGTATAGTATTTCGTCTTTTTTTAATTTCCAGCCCAATCTTATGATCATATGGGGGCATTATACAGGTCATTATAAAATCGAATTTATATATTGGATCAAGGTTAAAAAATTCCCTGACAACGAGCTCTTCCCATTCATTTTCCTCAGTAGTAATTATTTGATGAATGTTTCTTGAGGTCATATTTGATTTGACGCCGTAGAGCCATTTATTGTTCTGAACATATTGGGATGATACAATATATTCAAAAGACGAATTTTTCAATAATTTAAACATAGTCAATGAGCGTGAAGCCGTTGAAGGTAGAAAGTGTCTGGAAACTAAAAAACATCTTTTTTTATTTGATTTTATCAAAGGCATATTTATTAAATCATTCTCCATCTCCTCGATTTTATTTTTAATCTCATCTGAAAATTCCATAACATCATCCTTCATTTCATATTTTTTAGGAATTTCCAATATGTGAGTGTAATTTTTCCGAGGGTTGAATTGGCCAATATTGAGTATCTTTGTTCCGATCTCTCTAGCCTTCTTTGTAGTTCGTTACAGCGTTTCAATAATTTCTCTTCTTCATCTAATTCACTTTTTAATAATTTTACAGCTTCATTGAGCTTCGATTTAAGAATCTCGATTTGAAACAAAATTTTTGATTCATTTAAAATTGGGGACGGATATTCAGCTTTATAATCATCAAATGGGACAACCTCATTTTCCGATTCAATTTTATCCTTATAATCGGAATCATTTTGAATTGATTTGGGCGCAGGAATTATTTGATTGTAAATAGAATATAAATTATCTTGAATATTTTTTAACTCCTTAGTAATCTCAATTAGTTCATGATTTAATGATTGTATATTATTTCTCGATTTTTCTTTTTTCATTTTTAATAAATTTACGTATTGAGATTCTCTATTTTCGATTAAATAGTTTAATCTTCTTTGGAACGTTAATTCATTATCAATATTCATTGGACAGGATTTTTTAACAAATGATGCACAAAGCCAAAAATATGGAAAGTCATCGATAAATTTACCTATAGTATCGAGACTTTCTAATTCATATCCGTTTTTTAATAAATTAATTAAATCAATCCCATAGTCCCCATAAAAATTATCGTCGCCAAACTTTCCAAATCTAATGGTAATTATAATTTTTCCTCCATCATTTATCAGGGAATCAATTTTAAAAATATCTATCAAACTCATCCCCCATCGTTGGGGATCGGTTACTAAAACTGTGTCATAAGATTTATTAAAATTATAATTATTATTTAATTTATTAAAAAAATCTTGAACGTTCTCATAGGATGGAATGAAATTTAAAAAATTATCGGTTCCAGATGCATCTATGGGTACAGAATCTACATTTTTATTAATATTATATAATATCGCCGAAAAAACATTGTTGTAGGAACCAACATCCAATATCTTTTCCCCATGAATTCGATCCAAAACCCAAGATAGATACTCATTTCCAGGTTTTTCGAATTCAGGTTCAAGTGAATTGATGAACAGCTTATCAATAATTTCTCTAATATTCTTCATCATTGATATTCACAACTCTTGATTTATGAATATTACATTATGATATATAGTTGAGCCTATCATGCAGCTGGTTCTTCTAATCTAATCTATTTACCGTGTGAAGAAAGGTGTTGAAGTTAGCGATAATCAAATCAATTTATAATAGAGGATTTTTATTATTAAGGATAAGTACGAGACAAACATGGTGATGGATATGCCACATAAATAATATGCAGAATATTAATTTCTAAATTTGTAAAGAGGTAAGATCACTACATAAATTTCTCATTCTTGATTGAAAATTTATTAGTTTATTGTCTTGCTATTAGAAATAATAAATTAACGCCTTTAAATTCGTATAGAGTTAAGTGTTTGTTCCTCTGATGATACCACTCTTTTCTCTTTCCATTCATTTCTCGCTAAAAAATAAATAAGGTTAAGAATCGAACATAATTTTCTTTCTTCGTTCGAAACATATTTAAAATAATATATATTGGATATTATATCTTATATATATTTATTCATTATATATAAAATAATATATTTTATATATAATGTTTATTTTTTTACCTTATCACTAAAGTATTAATATTTAAATTATAATGCTATTCCCAACGTTATTATGGTGATTTAAAAATAATTAAAGGGGTTTTCAAGCTGACATTAATCAAGTCAATTTGGCAATACCGAGACTATATTAAATTTTCTTCAATCAACAATCTCCAAACAAGGTATAAAAATATGTATTTGGGAATATTATGGACGTTTATCGATCCAATAATGTTTGTATTGGTTTTATCATTTGTTTATTATATAATTTTTAATCGGGTAACATCAGAAAATCTTGTTTATTTGGTGATTGGGTTAGTGATTTGGAGATTCTTCTCATCATCTTTAGTTCAAAGTACGAATTCAATCAATGTTCGGATGGGTATTATTGAGCAAGTTCCGATAAAAAAACAACTTTTTCCACTAATTGATTTAATAACATCAACAATTACATTTTTATTAAGTTGCATTTTAATATTTATATTCATCTTTATATTTAAATTTCCAATAACATGGCATTTCATTGAATTTATTCCCATAACTATAATATTTTTAATCTTTATGTATGGCATGGGTCTTATTCTTGCCCATTTTGGGGCTAGGATAGCAGATTTTAAATTGGGTATAACATATATAAATTGGCTACTATTTTTTACAACACCAATTTTTTACAATTATAACACTCTCTCATCAGAGATTCAAACATCGTTATTGTTAAATCCAGCAACAATATTTATACAATCATATCGAGATTGCCTAATGTTCGGAGTTTCACCTGATTATTTCTATTTAATAATATTTGGAATTATTGGATTAATTCTATTATTTATTGGCAATAACTTGATAAATAATAACGATAAAAGATATGTTCTAATGAAATAGAGCCGTGATTACAATGGATGACACAGTCTTCAAATTGGATAATGTATCACTCACATTCAATTTAATAAAAAGATTTTCTTTAATATCTGGTTCATGGGCGTCTTCAAAAATAATCAACCCAGGACCTATTCATGCGTTAAGATCGGTAACGTTAACTATTACAAAAGGACATAAAATCGGTATAATTGGTAGAAATGGCGCCGGAAAAACATCATTATTACGACTTTTAGCAGGGGTTTATGAGCCGACTGACGGTACAATTATTATCAATTCTAATCGCGTTTCCTTACTAACTCTAGGAGTTGGATTTGATGCCAATGCGAGTGGATTAGATAATATTTATTTGGGAGCATTATTAAATGGTCTAACTAAAAAAGAAATTGATAAAATCGTAGACTCAATAATAGAATTTTCTGAGCTAGAAGAGCATATATATTATCCTTTTAAGACCTACTCAACAGGAATGAAATCAAGATTGGCGTTTTCTATCGCAATTCACTCAAAGCCCGAAGTATTATTATTGGACGAAGTTCTATCGGTGGGTGATTTTGAATTTCAAAAAAAATCATGGATGAAAATGCAGGAATTCATAAATACAGGAAATAGAACAGTGATTGTCACCTCACATAATTTGGAAACGATTAAACAAATTTGCGATCAAGTCATCTGGTTAGATAGAGGTTCTGTTATAAAATATGGTTGTCCTGAAGAAGTAATATCTGCTTATTGCAATAGTTCAAAGAAAAATGCTAAAATATAAAAAAATAATGAGGTTAAATTCGATGGAACAATTAAAAAATAAAAAAAAAATAAAAATAAAGTTTGTTGATTTTCATTCCCATTTTAATATTAATGATAATATGTTCACTGGGGCGTTAAAAAAGAGATACGATGTTGAAATTTCTGACAAGCCTGATTATATTTTCTACTCAGCATTCGGCTGTCGACATTTAGATTATGATTGTATCAGGATTTTTTACACGGGGGAAAACATTCGACCAGATTTCAACATATGTGATTATGGCATCGGATTTGATTGGATGGAATTTGGAGATAGATATTTAAGATGGCCAAATTATCGAACCTATGGGAACTGCATTTTTGAATTATTAAAAGAGAAACGCTCATCAACTGATATTTTATACAATAAAAAATATTTTTGCAATTTTATTTATTCAGATAACATGGCAGATTCATTACGCGTGGATTTTTTTAAAAAATTATCCGAATATAAATTTGTAGATGCCTTAGGTTCGTGCCAAAGAAATAAGATCATACCTGAGTTAGAGGAAAGAAAGTCAGTTGATTGGGCAAAGTCGAAAATCGAGGTTATGAAACATTATAAATTTACAATCGCGATGGAAAATTCATCTACACCAGGATACACCACTGAGAAAATCGTTCACGCTATGGCTGCTGAAACAATTCCTATATATTGGGGGAATCCACATATCGATAAAGAGTTCAATCCGGAGTCTTTCATCTGGGTAAGAGATAAATCAGATTTTGAACCAGCTATAGAAGAGATAATTAAATTAGATCAAAATGACGAAAGATGGAAAGAAAAAATGAATAAACCGTGGATAATTAATGATTATATTTCATCAAAGCTTACAATCTCAAATTTTGAGTCCTTTTTATACAACATTTTTGATCAAGATTTGTCAAAAGCTCAACGACGTTCAAAGTTTATTTATGGTATAAACCATGAAATCAGGGTTAGAGAAGGATATGAAACTTCTCAAGGAAGGGTAACTCCAAAAGGATATCGAAATTGTATCCAGCAGATGGCTGAATCATACATTTCCGAGGATAATAAATATTATGATTTTAATGGTATTATTGTTCCAAAGCAATCATTTAGATTAGATAGTTTCCTTGATATTTTTTATCCACATATTCTAGGGTTAAAATATTCACTTGAAGAAGAAAAAAAGTATTACTCAATCCTAAAAGATTGGTTGCCAATCCTTAGATATCTTGGAGATAGATTTTCAACAGATCCTAAAAATGTTATTGATTGGAATAAAAGTCGAGCTGGTTTAATTTTACCATTACATGGAAGCTTTTATTTCAATGAAAAAGTTAAAATTGAAACTGGCGACGTCGTGTTTGATGTTGGAGCAGCTCCGGGTGACTTTGCATCGACTGCATCGGCAATGGGGGCGTCTCATATTTACTGCTTCGAACCCAATCAAGCTGGAATAAATAAAATTAGTTTATTATTGAATTATGAAAAATCTATAACCATCATACCCAAAATGTTAGGAGCGAATGAGGATATAAATAAAAATATTATTTCTTTGGACAATTATATTGATACCAATTCGATTGATAGAATTGATTTTATTAAAATTGATGTGGAAGGAATGGAAAATGATGTATTGCTTGGAGCAAAAAAACAATAAATATATTTAAACCCAAAATGGCAATTTGTACTTACCACAAGAAAGAAGATTCAATAGAATTGCCGAAAACGGTTTTAAATATTAACCCGGAATATAATATTATTAAAGGAAGAAGCGTTATGTACTGTTATATTGAAAAAAATAAGAAAAATCAAATGAAATAAAACCTTACCTTATATTTCAGACTCATATAGGCCACTTTTTCCAAGCGCTGTAAAACACCTGAATACCTACGCACTGCCATCTTCCCTTCGGATGGCAATTTCTCCCTAATAACTCTGACCTCTTCCAAAAGCCTCTGTGCATCTTCAACCTTGAACTTTGTCTTGTTCTTAACGGCCTCCGGTATCGATGCGATGATGGTCATACCGTATTTTCTCGCTATATCAGGAAGCCCAGAGTTCTCAGGCCCGAAGGTCCCGATGCATCCCCTTCCTTCGTCCCATGAGAGCTCGCATTTCTTACAGGTCTCCCCCATCTCATCGAACGATAGCATGTCCCATTTGGTCAGCCTCTCATCCGGGTCCGCAAGATCCATCAGCTTCTTCTGCTGCTCAGGGTCCGCCTTCTCCATAACGACCCATCCCGTGTATTGCTTCTTAGCTGCGGGGAGCAGTTTAGCCCTGTCCATCTCATTCTTTACCTTCTCAATGTATATGGTCTCTACGTCCGGATCGATCCGGTTCCTTTTCAGGAATCCCTCCCAATCTTCGCCTATGATCTTCTTGGCCTCTTCCACTGGCACTATCATATCGAACTCAGCACAGGACTCGTATCCTTCAACACTCTTTATATTGACCTTGAGCACCGAGGTCTTGGCCATTTTGCAAGATGCCTTATCAGAATCCAGTTCGCAAATCGCAATGCTTATTCCCATATTGGACGCACCCTTTTCCCGTTGCTATTTCGATGCCCCTATTTATCAGTTCTTCAATCACGTCCGAATGTAGATCAATGGCATCAAGGAACGTGGCCCTGAAACCCTTTTAATGCTGGAACATATACGAGCCTACATTGCTTCGTAAGAATCTTAATTTCGATGGCCTAGGCCGCCCCGCGCTCATCATCTTCTTAGCCACGATGACAGGTGGGGCCTGCAACTATCTTTATCAGAGCTTCATGGGACACTCCTTGGACCCTGCGGAGTACTCACTATTATCATCGCTTCTATCAATCTTCTACATACTCGGTGTCCCCGGGACATTGCTAGGAACGACGGTCGTCCGATACGTCGCAAAGATGAGGGGCGAGGGCAAGGACAAGGAGATCGCATGGTTCCTCAGAAGGTCCTTCATTATAAGCATGGCCGTCGGCGCGGTCTTATTCCTTGCCATCATCATATCTTCCCCTTGGCTGAAGACGTTCCTTTCGATAACCGATGAGAATACCATCATATTGCTAGGACTAGGGGCCTTTCTTACAATGCTTGGTCCGCCCGCGGTCGGTGGAACCCAGGGCCTCAAACGCTTCCACCTGCTGGGACTTTACAACATCTTCGGGCCGATAGGAAAACTTGCACTAGGAGTTCTATTCGTTACAGTGGGGATGGGCGTGGGCGGGGCCTTTGGGGCGATGGTCGTCGGTACCTCGCTGGCATTTGGGATCGTGTATTACGCGATCTGGGACTATGTGAAGAAGGATAAGACCGCGATTGAGATGAGGGGCGTCTACATCTACACCATACCGGTGGCGGTCAGCACAATATGTTTCACCCTCATTACCAACATCGACACTTTCCTTGTAAGAGGGCTCATGGCCGATCATGATGCGGGCATATACTCCTCCGCCTCGATGCTCGGCAAGATAGTCCTCTGGTTGCCGGGTGCGATAACCATCGTTACCTTCCCAAGGTTCTCCGAGAAGCGTATCGATGAGACGCACATGTTGATGAGGAAGTCCGTCTGGCTCGTCGGACTTACGTTGGGGATGGTATGGACGGGTTTTTTGCTGTTCCCAGATGTTGTGATGAGGATCGCCTACGGCGCCCCGTACGCAGATGCGGCCGAATGCCTTCCGGTCGTCATCCTAGCCTTCGCGTTATTCGGCCTCGCGTCCGTGTTCATGAAATATGGCATGGCAACCAGCGACCATGTCTATGCGTGGATCATCGCCGCATTCACCGTCATCGGAGTGCTGTTGGTGATCGCCAATCACGCGACCCCGCTAGACGTCGGCTACGACATGCTCTTCACCAGCGCAGGGATCTGCACATGCTCGGTCATATACATGGAGGCCAGCTGGCGGAGGTCAAAGAAAAGGTCAATGACGAAGGGATAGGGGCCGCTCAATCCTTTCCCTGCGACCTTTTCTCATCCAGCTTCTTCTGCAGCTTCTCCGCCTTGGCCTTCTCCTTTGCCTCTTTTTTCTTCAGCTTCTTCATCGCGGATATCTTCTTGTCATCGACAGGCTGAAAGTTATTGGCCTTCCAGTCCTTTCTGTACGAGACCATCTCCACTATGGCGTACACTGCCCACAGGGCGGCCGCTATGATGAACAGCATGATGATCGGCGTATAATCCAGCTCTATCGTTGCCAGGTCCATGAGCTCTATGGCCACATCGCCCCCGAATGAAAGATACCATATCCACAGGCAGATGCAGCCAGCGGCCGGAATCCAGAAGGCCATCCTTGAGACCGAGCCTTTCGGATAGAAACCCTTGAAGAACATCAGCACAGCTATGGCCGCCCCTATAAGGGCTATGGTGCCGACAAGCCCGTCCAGCTCATTCTTGAACTCCACAGGCACAGAATCGCCTATCTTGGTGATCACTATGCCGATAATGATCAACAGGAATACCGGCCATGCGAGATATTTCCCTGCGGCCTTCCTCATGTCCTTGAATCCGGGTTCCAGCCTTCCATACCTCAAACGGAGGTCATGATAGAACCTGTGCTTGTCGACATCCTCGACCGGCAAAGGCTCAGGCATCGGTGTCCCGAGCTTTCCTGCCATGAGCGTCAGGAACTCGTGACGGTGGTCGGGAAGCTCACCCAGATGCTGGAGCGTCCGAATGACCAACAACAGCGCAAAGAGGAGGAAAACGAACATCACATCGAGGGCAATATCCTCTGAGTCAAAAAAGGACTGGACATCTCCTCCCAGCATAAGCATGTATGCGTATATCATCACCAGGACCGCGCAGACGGCCGAAAAGACTGCTCTGGGGTAAGACCCTTTCGGGTAGAAACCCCGTCCGAAAGCTACAGCGGTGATCGCTATGCCGAACACGATCACCAACGGCATCATCTCTTCGATGAGAACCTTGACCTTAGGCCACCATTCGCCCCCGGAACCATCACCTATCGTCAAGATGAGGTTCAGCACCATGAACGGCACTACAAAGAACTTCACGAAGGCCAAGACCGAGGAGATCAGGCCTTTTCCGGCAGAGCCCAACTTGAGATTGAACTCCTTAGAAACTTGGGCCATCTCACGCACCCCCGTTCCAATGGTACGTGACGGTCTTGGTTATGGTGAAGCCCTCCCCGACGATCTCAAAGGTCATCTCCCAATCGGCCTCATTGCCGTAGACCCTCGACATCACATCGTTCGGCACGAACAGCCAGGCAGAACGTTGATTGTTGCTGAATATCGTGAAATAGTCATCCCCTGATGCGATCGTCCCTATTTCGTCCGTTATGGTGATGTGAACGACGACGTTATGGTACCATATTGTATCGGAGGCATCAAAGTAATATGATAGGTCGATCTGACCATCATACCCCGTATAATATGCCCAAACGCTCTGTACCTGGAAATTGCTGATGAAAGGTGTCCACTCGTAAGTCAGCTCCCTTTCCATCGTTATTCCGAGGAACGTGATCGCCACATCGACGTAGAGGGTATCAGGGTAGGCGCTCAGGTTCTTGAAATCCTCCTCGCTCAGGGCGAAGGTCAATTGCCCCTCTATGTATTGGTCAAGAATGATAAGCTCGGAGTCCTCCCCGAAGTATTTGGTCGCATTGCTGATAGAAACATCGAGGTAGAGTTCTTTACCAGATACCATCTCAGAGGCTGAGAATGAATATGGCAATGTCAACCAATATCCTTCCCCCGTTTGCTCCACACGCAGCCTCGACGGGTCGACGCTCACCTCATTGATCATCGGAGGGATCTCGATCGTCTGCTCATCACTATGTATGTCTATGGACGTCCTGATCGTCCTCAGTCCGAAGTATGACGACACCCCTATTGCCAAGCTGGCCTGAGTGCCGTTGAACATGATCTCGAACTGTTTTTCCGGTGGCAGGTCGTTCAGGTCGAAGCTCATCTCGACGACAACCTCCGTCCATTTCCCAGCGACAAGGTCGACCGGGTCGGTCTGGACATCAACTAGCCCGTAACCGTCAGTGTCGCTGAGGTTCAATCTGAAGCTGAAATCCTCAATGTCAAAAAACCCTCCGTTCCTTATTCCGATGGGCACCGTACCGATGACCCGGCTCCCGTCCATCTCCCAGACGTCATCCTCCTCGTCAGGGAAATCGAACTCCAGCCCGCCCGTCGCAAGTGGGACGGTGGATAATAGAATTATCAGGACCGCGGTCAAAGTGATCATTATCATGCATATACGCACTGCGACTAGGCTCCAGCGCATGTCACCCTGTACCACAGTGCATGGTTATGAACCTTACAGGTCAGGTATCATAAAGAGGAATGATGTTCAATAAACGCCAGATCAAGGCCAGTTCCATATCGGCGGCGTATTGCGCCGATCTATCGTGTAAAAGCATTTTGGATAGCCAGTTTTAAAAATTGTTCCAAAAATGGTTAATACAGCCCCTGTCTTCCACCTCCCTGACCCGATATGACCGAGATTATCGACATCGAGTGCCCTAGCTGTGGGAGGACCATACGCTCGAACGTTGATATATGTCCCCATTGCTGTGCACATCTCAGTTTCCACGACCTCGATGACCTTGAAAAGGTCGCTAATGGAATGGAGATAGAGGAGAAGGCCTGCTCTCCCGAGGCGGATGAGCAAGGTGAAGTATCCGTCAAGAAGGGATTCATCGGGAAGCTTTTTGGACGAGGAAAGAAATGACATTGCTGAATTTTTTTAACTGACCGGTGTCATCACATGAGCGAGCTGAGGGTCCGCAATCGTAAGAGGATGAGGGAGAAGGACATAAAACAGATGTCCGAGAGGCTGTCAAAGGATCTTGGCACCGAGCTCTTCGGGACTGATGACGTGGTGGATTCAGCCGAATCCTCAGAGTTCGACCTAATCTTCGTCAACGGACAGATACTGGGCCTGATTGTAGAAGGGACGCCGTTCCTCACGGTCCGAGGTCTGTTGAGATACAGGGCGACCAAGAAATTCGTGACCGTCGACATGGGCGCGGTTCCGTTCGTGACCAAGGGGGCGGACGTCATGGGGCCCGGGATCGTCGATGCCGATCCTGAGATAAGGTCTGGCGACCTCGTTTGGGTCAGGGATGTTAAGAATTTAAAGCCGTTGGCCATCGGTCAGAGCCTATTGTCTGGTGAAGAGCTCAGGCAAAAAAGGCCAGGAAAGGCCGTGAGGTCGCTGACATATGTAGGCGACAAGCTCTGGAAGTACGACGAAGAGGAAGGGCAGAGGAAATGAGCGACGGCATCGATATCGACCTCAAAAACCTCAAGGTCGACATGCGGAGGGACTGGGATGTCCTGATGGTACTTGTTGTGACGCCGCTCCTCATCCTTTCGATATTCCTGATGCCGGACGTGCCATTGAGGATCGTCCTTGGCCTTCCCTTCCTGTTGTTCTTCCCTGGTTACGTGACAGTGCTGGCGCTCTTTCCGGAAAAGGAGGACCTAGAGCCTTTGGAGCGGGTGGCACTTTCATTCGGTCTCAGCATCGCCATCGCCCCGCTGATAGGGTTCGGTCTCAACTACACGCCCTTCGGGATCAGGCTCGTGCCCATACTGGCCTGTCTCTCGGTTTTCAATATCGTTGTCGCTCTGGTCGGTCAATACAGGAGGAATCTCGCCATAGCTCCATATCTTCCATTCGACCCGGTCAAGCTATACAATGATGCCATAGCTTCTTATAGAAAAGAGAAAGGGGTGGACAAGGCCCTGACGATAATCCTGGTCATATCGATCATCGCATCGGTCGTGGCCTTGGTCTATGTCATCGCCGTCCCGAGGCAGGGAGAGAGCTTCACCGAGTTCTACATCTTGGGCCCGGGGGGAAAGGCCGAGGGATATCCTCACGATCTGACGGCCGGGGAGGAGGCCTCGATAATAATAGGGATCGCCAATCATGAGCACAGGACCGTGAACTATACGGTGGAGCTCTGGCTTGTCAACGCAACTTTCGTGAACAATGAGACGCAGGTCCATGAGATGTATTGGTTCGACAGCTTCAACATCGAGCTTGATCATCAGGATGTCGACCTGGAGGGCAACTGGACCGCCCAATGGGAATTGTTCTACACGTTCTCTGTCAATAAGACAGGGAAGTACAAGCTATGGTTCCTGCTGTACAAGGACGGGGCACCGGCCTTGCCATCTGGCATAGAGATGAAACCATACGCTGATTTCACAGGCACAGATGCGGAGCAGAGGATAATTCTAGCGGTCAAGAACGAGGTCCAGAGCCTTAATCTGAATCTGAGAATATCGTCCTGATTTCAATAGGTATTTTAACAACATGCTCGAGTTAACATGGTCATGTATGAGGACCGTGGTTGGGAGCAGGTCGAATGCCGATGTGAGATGTGCAATACGTACGATCTGAGAGGTCTATGGAAATGTGAATGCGAGGCATTGAACGTCGGAAGGAACGATCGATGTTGGAAATGTAATAGGCGCAGAACGGGACAAAAAGACGAGCTGAAATAGTGAATGTAATGAGCGGTCTTATTTTTATAATATATTATCTTATCAAATTGTTGTTCATTCCTTGGCCGATTTTTATAATATAAAATTATTCAAATGTTCCTCCTATGATTGATATATTATTTAATATAAAATTGCAAATTAAATAAATCATTTTTATTTTGTTGAAAATTTCATGCGCCAGACATAAACTTTAATAACGCTCTGGTTGATACCGGAAACAACCTTAAGAGGGATGGAAATGCCAATACTCAAGAAGCCTTTGAAGAGGGGGAAGGACGACGTTTCGCCTGTCGAAACAGAGCAGTATATAGACCTGGGCGCGATGTTCTTCCCAGAGGAGTCAAGCCTGAGCGGGGCGAGCGTGAAGGTAGCGGAGATATATCGCTATGAGGATGTGGGAGCGATTACCCAACCTGTGTATGATGGAAATGTTCTGCTCATAGATTATAGCAACATGGCGAACGACACCAATGAGCTGAAGCGTGTGACAAGCGAGCTCAAGAACGTCGCAAGGGATTGCAACGGGGACGTGGCTGCCATAGGCAACAACCTCATAGTCGTCACGCCTAACGGAATGAGGATCGACAGGAACAAGATACGCGGCGGGTTCCATTAGAGGCCTGAGGACCGGCCCTCCGCCTTTCGTTTTCCTTATCCTGGGTCCATGCCTTTCCAGCCTAATTTAGCCATGGTCAATGCTATCAGGCCAGGAGATCTTAGACTCGATGGCCCGGAGGGGCG
This sequence comes from Methanomassiliicoccales archaeon, assembly GCA_013415865.1. Classification (NCBI taxonomy): domain Archaea; kingdom Methanobacteriati; phylum Thermoplasmatota; class Thermoplasmata; order Methanomassiliicoccales; species Methanomassiliicoccales archaeon. The sequence goes on along the minus strand of CP058896.1, from coordinate 249,335 downwards.
GATATGAGCAGGGGCGATTACAAGGTCATCCACGACAGCGTCCACGGGAGCGTCAAGGTGGAAGGTTTCTTCGTGGACGTCATGCACCGTCCCGAGGTACAAAGGCTCCATGGTGTCCATCAGTTGGGCATGGCCTATCTGGTCTTCCCCGGGGCGCATCATACTAGGATGGAACATTCCCTCGGCACCTTCCACGTCGCAGGAAGGATGGCGGATGCCTTGGGAATCAGCGAAGAGGATAAGAGGACGGTCCAGGCCGCCGCACTTCTACATGATATAGGACATTCTCCTTACTCTCATACACTGGAAGCGGTCCTGGAGCACAGGACAGGCATGTCGCACACCGATGTAGGCAAGGCCATGATATCCGGGGATTTACGTGTCTGGGATGATGAAGAGGAAGAGGTGTTGGGACCTCAGCGGACCATCGCAGAGCTGTTGGAGGAGAACGGCGTCGACCCTGACCTGGTCGCTGACATCATCGTCTCCCCTGAGGACCCTAACCCCAACGGGCAGTGCACTTTGGCGGTGGATGACGGGCAGGCGCATTTCAACAGCGACAGGTTCCTGAGACAGATCATACACGGGCCTGTGGACGCCGACCAGATGGACTACCTCCTCCGAGACTCGCATTATACTGGAGTGGCACATGGCACCATCGACCTGGACCGTCTACTCGATACGATGGAGATCCACAACGGGGATGTCACGATAAGGAAGAACGGGATCGTCGCCGTGGAGGGGCTGATGGTGGCAAGGTCCCTGATGTACACATCCGTTTATTTCCACAAGACCGTCCGCATAGCAGAGATGATGCTGTGCAAGGCGGTCGAGCATGCGTCTGAGGAGGCTATAAGGTCCGTGCATCGGGACACAGATTCATCATTGTCCGAGAAGCTCTTTGCCGAGGGCGGGCATGCCTCAAGGATCATGACGATGCTGAAGTACCGTCGTCTTTACAAGAAAGCGTTCTCCTTGTCGATCGGCGACCTGGACGAGGAACAGCTCAACATCCTTTCTCAATTGACCGATTATGATAGAAGGCGGGCCAAAGAGAGGGAGATCGCGGAAAAGGCGAACCTGGATGAGGCGGACATCATTGTCGATATGCCATCTAAAGAGATCCTGCTCACAGAACCGAGGCTGGGCAAGACCGAGGTACCTATCTGGAACGGCGATAGGGTAAGGTCTTTATCGAAATATTCCCCGCTTGCAAAGGCGATACAGGCCCGAGGGGTCAACGATTGGGCGGTCCTTGTCTCATGCCCTGAGAAGCATAAGGAGAGGGTGAGGAGGTCCACGGAGAGATGCATATTCTCCTGAGCGCCTTGGGATCCTTTTTAAACCAGTTCTTCACATTATGACGGTGATGCTCTTAGACATCATCCTTTTGGCCGGCGGACTGGCCATCATATATTATGGAGGTAGATACCTGGTGGAGGGCGCAAGCAGTCTCGCTCTACTGTTCGGTATGCCGCCCATCATCATAGGCGTCACCGTCGTGGCCTTTGGGACCTCAGCTCCGGAGTTCTTTTTGAGCATGATATCCGCCGCACAGGGCGTTCCAGGGGTGTCAGTTGGTAACGTCATAGGTGCGAACGTCGCGAACGTGACCCTGGTTATAGGCATATGCGCGGTCATCGCACCGATCATCTCTATGTTCGACGAGGTAAGGAGGGAATCCTATGTGGCCGTGATGGCAAGCTGCCTCTTCCTCATCTTTGCCATCGATGGGAAGATCGTGTTGTGGGAAGGATCGATATTGCTCCTGACCTTCATGGCTTACATTTATTGGGTCCTTACCAGCATCCGGAAATGTTGCGTCTCAAAGGAGGTCAGGACAGAATACAACGAACACACCATGGTCGTCACGGGGTCGGCATCTTTGCTATCAGACCTTGACCTCCCAAAAGATACCGTCCTCCCTGGCATCCTTTTCATCATAGGGCTTTGTCTGTTCCTGACCGCCATTCTAAGGAAGAGGTGCGGTGTCACGAGAGAGGCAGGATACATATTGCTTGCCCTTTATGGTGCCTTTATTGTTGGGATGGTGCTGCTCAATCCCTAACCTTTCATCACACCGATCGGGGTGAGCTTAGCGACCAGCCTTGTCAGCCCTGCGCCGGTAACTATCCTTACCACATCGTCTATGTCCTTGTAGGCCCCAGGTGCCTCCTCGAGTATCCCATCCTTGGTCGAGGCCTTGATGTATACACCCTTCGCCTCCAGGTCATGTCTTATCCCATTCACGGTGTATTTCCTGATGGCGGCCTCCCTTGACATCAGCCTACCGGCACCATGGCACGTGGACCCAAAGGTCTCCTTCATGACCTGCTCGTTGCCCACAAGCACATACGTTCCCGATCCCATGTCGCCCGGTATTATCACCGGTTGTCCTATTGACCGATATTTCCGAGGAACCTCCTCGTGTTCTTTAGGAAATGCCCTCGTGGCCCCCTTCCTATGGACATAGACCTTTCTTCTCTTACCGTCGGTCACGTGTTCCTCGAGCTTTGCGATGTTGTGCGCCACATCATATACGAGCCTCATTCCCATTTTCTCGGCCTCCGTCCCGAACACCTTCTCGAAGCTCTGCCTCACCCAATGCATGATCATCTGGCGGTTGGCCCAGGCATAGTTCGCACCGCATTGCATTGCAGCGAAATAGTCCTCCCCCTCCTTTGACCTGACATATGCGCATGCCAACTGTCTATCTGGCAGTTCCATCCTGTTCCTCTTTACCGCCTGTTCCATGACCTGAAGGTAATCGGTCGCGATCTGATGTCCGCATCCGCGGGAACCGCAATGTATGGTCACGGTCACCTGCCCCTCGTAAAGCCCGAAGGCATTCGCCGCCTCGGTGTCGAACACCTTGTCGACCCTGTCGATCTCCAAGAAATGATTACCCGACCCCAAGGACCCTACCTGCGGTATGCCTCGTTGCTTGGCCTTCATGGAGACCTTGGATGGGTCAGCTCCTTTCATCCTCCCTTCTTCTTCCGTAGAGGCAAGGTCTTCCTGCCATCCATAACCGTTCCTCACGGCCCATTCTGCACCCTCACGGAGTATCTCATCGATCTGTGCCCCCGCTATCTCGGTGATCCCTTTGGAACCTACGCCTGCTGGGACGTTCTTAAAGCATTCATCCACCAGTTCTTTGATCCTTGGTCGTACATCGTCGACATTCAGGTCCGTCCTCATCAGCCGCACTCCGCAGTTGATGTCGAACCCTATGCCCCCGGGAGAGATCACCCCCTCCTCGGCGTCCAGCGCGGCCACCCCACCGATGGGGAATCCATACCCCCAATGAATATCAGGCATGGCCAGGGACCTCCCGATTATTCCGGGGAGACAGGCCACATTGGCCGCCTGTTCCGGGGAGTTGTCCCCTTTGATGACCTCTATCATACGCGGGTCTGCGAATATGACAGCACTGGTCCGCATCCCCTTCTTATAGCTCTGAGGGATCTCCCAGCGATAATCATCTATCTTCTCAATAGGCCCCTTCCAAGTCACGTCAGCACCAGTTGAAGCATGATAGGGGTGTTAGATAAACCTTTCAAAAGGTCCATGCCTATATTGAAATGGGACGATATCGAGAGAACAATGGTCTATCATTCCAGCCATGATCGAGGTTCGGGCGCAAGTCATCTTTTTTTCGTTCAATCATCATCCTCTCAATGTAGTAACAATGGCGATATTAAATAATGTCTGGTGAAGATCATTGTTATAATTGAGCACCTGAACATATTTTGATAAGAAGTATAGGGGGCCGCGATCGCGATTTGAACGCGAGTCTAGGGATCCACAGTCCCACAGGATGACCAAGCTACCCCATCGCGGCCATGACGGGAATTCTGCAACGCTTCGTGCTAAATAAAGATTCCCTTGCCAAGGTCATTCGTATGGGAAGACAGCGTACATGACGGCGAACTTTGTCTTTTCCTCATTTGGGAAATCGTCCGACAATCTCTTGAGCTTCTCATCCAGCTCCATTATGAGCTTCTCGGCCCTGGCATATGACTCCTTATTGTTCGGGATTATCACATAGTTCGCGCCGAATGGATACTTCGGCCTCTCACCCACCTTTGTGAAATAGCTATCCCTTCTCTTGTCCAGGTTCTCGATCCCATGGTTCAGGACGCCCTTTATGGAACCCAATGCGGCGAACACGAGGTTGAGCCTCTCATGGATGTCCACATCCTCCTCATCGGTGGCCTGGGAGATCATGCCAGGTTCGAACGCTGAGCGATAATATTTTTCCATCAGGTTTCCGACCATCTCCGTCCTGGTCTGCGAAATGAGCCCCGCCTCCAAGAGCCGTTTGATATGGTACTGCGTGTTCTGTATGCTCTGCTCAAGCAATTCTGACACTTGTGAAGTGGTCATTTCTCTCATTGAAAGGAGCGAGAGTATCGCAAGCCGGTTGGGGTCCGAGAGCACCTTTATCTGTTCAACACCGATCTTTGACATCAGTTCACTCAAATCCTGTTTAATCGTATTAACTACATCATAATGTTTAAATATTACTAATATTATCGATAAAATGCAATTTGAGCGATACAATATAGAAGGAATGTGAAAATATGATATTAAAAAAGAAGTCGGGAGACACGGGCACCAAGATGAACCCCACCAACATAACATTTGCGCAGAACCAGATCTATTTCATGTCCAGATGAAATAAGAGCTTTTTTACGATCATCCTTTCCTCCTTTTTTAATATTCACCAAGAAATGATTTAATAAAAAGTCCAGGATTCAGCGGTGATGCGGGACAAGTTGAACATCGCCCTTCCCGCCGCGCTTATTGTGACGGCAGAGGCCTTCTTCTTCAACGGAGGAACAGAGGAATGTCTTGAGGTCCACCTTCTCAACATATTCCTATGCGTCATCTTGGCAATATTCCGCCCCAAAGGTTCTGACCTCCTGGTAGCGTTTGTCCTGATATCTCTTTTAAGGGTCCTGAACGTGGGAATGCCTACATTCTTTGATCTCTCCATTTACTTCTTCCCGTTCATATATCTTCCTGTCATCATAGCAGCCTACCTTCTTTGGAGGGCAGACAATATCGACGAGGGGAAGAGGCCTTCGATCGGCGACATCTGGAAATTTATGAACGGGGTCTCAGCTAGCGAGGTCCCGACCTTCAAGCTGATCTTCATTCCGCTCGCGACCTTGATCGCTCTGTTCATGGCGTTCTTTGAGTATGCGGTGCTCAGACCAGATGCCCTTGTTCCCGACATGTCTTTGGCAAGCATAACCGCTTTGCTCGTGGTCATGGTCTTCTTTGTGGGGTTCGGTGAAGAGCTAGTGTTCCGCACAATTCTTCAGACGAGAGCGCAGGAAAGGATGGGCGCGGTCGGGGCCGTGGTATTCTCAGCTCTGATGTTCTCGGTGATGCACTCGGGCTATGGGTCGCTGTTATATCTTGCATATGTTTTCATCGTCGGTCTTGTCCTAGGGGTCTCTTATCTGAGGACGAGGAATCTTATTTTCATCGCCCTGATCCATGGTCTGATCAATTTTTTCCTGTTTTCGTTCCTTCCGAAAGGATGGTTCTTATTCGATTGAACAGGCATTTTTTATTTATACAAATAAAAATTCGAAAAAATCCTTCAAATATGAGGAACGTCTGCATTAATTCAAAATGGAAAGGGATGCACGTCTCAAAAAGGTCATAGCATTGGTACCGGCATTTAACGAGGAGCTGACGATAGCATCCGTCGTCCTAATGTCTGTGCCATATGTCTGGAAGGTAATAGTTGTGGACGACGGCTCCAAAGACAGGACATCAGAGATTGCAGCAAAGGCTGGGGCCATGGTAATACAATTACCAAAGAACACTGGAAAGGCCGCGGCTCTCAGAAGAGGGTTTGAGGAGTGCAAGAAATTCGACCCTGATTGCGTAGTCACTATAGATGGCGACGGTCAGATGGACCCCTCCCTTATTCCCAATATCTGCAGACCGGTGTTGGATGGCGAGGCGGACCTGGTCATCGGTTCAAGATACCTGGAAAGAACAGACATACCTAAGTACAGGAAAATGGGGCTTTTGGTCCTCAACTCGACGACGAACCTGGGCTCAATGACAAAGGTAACAGACAGCCAGTCGGGATACAGGGCACTGTCGAGGAATGCGCTAGAGCACGTTGACTTCCGTTCTGATTCCTACAGTGTTGAATCGGACATGATAATCCATTTCTCGAACAAAGGGCTGAAGATCACGGAGGTGCCAACAACCGTACGTTATGACGTGCCGAACGGACATAAGAAAAACCCTTTGAAACATGGCATGTCCGTCCTTGCGAAGCTGATCGGGTTCGTTGGTTATAAGCGCCCGTTGCTCCTTTTCGGGGTCCCAGGGATTGCCTTTTTTTTGGCAGGCACCATCTTGTCATTCGCCACATTCCTTAATACAAAGCTGATATTCGATTGGACACTCGTCACTCAGGGGATCGCTGGTATCTCGCTATTTGGGACAGGCCTATTTTTAATATTCACATCTCTCGTACTCAATTCCTTAGGCATCTTGATGGACAAATTGAGATGATGAACATCCAGCATCATTTTTTGAGCAGGTAATTTATTTATCTCAACAAGATATGGTGACAACATCAAGTTTCTCTTGAGTGAGGCTTTAAAATGAAAAAGGTAGCAATGATCACGGGTATAACCGGTCAGGACGGTTCATTCCTCGCTGAATTTCTATTAAAAAAAGGATATGAGGTCCACGGCATCATCAGACGGAGCTCCTCGTTCAACACTGGAAGGATCGAGCATCTCTACCTAAAAGATTACATTGACGACATGCACAAAGAGAAACGCGTGTTCCTCCACTATGGCGATATGACCGATACCAATAGTCTCATGTCGTTAGTTCAGAATGTACGACCAGATGAGATTTACAATTTGGCCGCCCAATCGCATGTTAAAGTCTCGTTCGAAGCACCGGAGTACACCGCGAACGCCGACGCGATCGGGACATTGAGGCTCCTTGAGATAATCAGGTTACTTGGCCTCGAAAAAAAGACAAAGTTCTATCAAGCGTCCACATCTGAACTATATGGCCTGGTGCAAGAGGTCCCTCAGAGCGAGACAACTCCTTTCTATCCCCGTAGCCCATATGGCGTTGCAAAACTGTATGCATACTGGATAGTTGTGAATTATCGTGAAGCATATGGTATTTTCGCGGTTAATGGCATATTGTTCAATCACGAATCTGAAAGAAGGGGAGAGACCTTCGTCACAAGGAAGATAACTCTTGCAGCAGCGAGGATAGCGGCAGGTGTCCAAAGGAAGCTATATTTGGGCAATCTAAATGCAAAGAGGGACTGGGGTTATGCTCCAGACTACGTCCAATGCATGTGGATGATGTTACAACATCCGAAGCCCGAAGATTTTGTCATTGCGACCGGCGAGCAACACACCGTCAGGGAGTTCTGCGAACTTGCATTCAAAGAGGTAGGCATTGAACTAAAGTGGGAGGGTTCCGGGATCAATGAAAAAGGAATCGACAAGAAGAATGGCAAGGTCCTGGTTGAGATTGACCGTCGTTATTTCCGTCCGACCGAGGTAGATGACCTACTGGGTGATCCAACTAAAGCGATCAAGTTATTGGGATGGAACCCTAAGCAGACAAGCTTCCACGATTTGGTTAAGAAGATGGTACGCTCAGATATGGAAAAAGTTGCCAAGGAGATAAGGGCCAACGGAAAGGGTTGAATCCATATGATGTCTAAGGACAGTAAAATCTATGTAGCCGGCCACAGGGGGATGGTCGGTTCTGCGATTGTGCGCAAGCTACAAGCAGATGGCTATGAAAATTTATTGCTAAGGACATCTAAGGACTTGGACCTGAGAAGGCAATATGAGGTCGAAAGGTTCTTTGAGCAGGAGAGGCCTGAGTTCGTCTTCATTTCCGCGGCCAAAGTGGGCGGCATTCTTGCCAACAATACATTTCCTGCGGAGTTCATCTATGACAATCTCATGATTGAGGCGAATATCATAGAGGCGGCCAGGAAGACCAATGTTAATAAATTGTTGTTCCTCGGAAGTTCTTGTATTTACCCAAAATTTGCCCCTCAGCCGATAAAGGAGGAATATCTTTTAACAGGCGGTCTCGAGCCAACGAACGAGGCATACTCGGTCGCCAAAATAACGGGAATAGAGCTATGTAAGTTCTATCGTAGGCAATATGGATGCGACTTTATCTCGGTAATGCCGACCAACCTCTATGGACCTAACGACAATTTTGACCTTAGCTCATCCCATGTCCTACCTGCCCTGTTACGTAAGTTTCATGAGGCAAAGGTCGCTGGGGTAGATGAAGTCGTGATCTGGGGTACAGGTGAACCAAGAAGAGAGTTCCTACATGTGGACGACCTGGCAGATGCCTGCGTCTTCTTGATGAACAATTACTCAGGGGAGATGCATCTCAACATTGGGACCGGGGAAGATATAAAGATCATCGAGCTCGCAGATCTGATAGCAAAGGTCGTTGGGTTTAAGGGGAGAATAGTCAACGACCTCTCCAAGCCTGACGGAACTCCGCGGAAATTGCTAGACATAAGCCGATTAAAGGGGTTAGGATGGACAGCATCGATTGGGTTGGAAGAGGGGATAAGGTCTACCTATGAATGGTTCCTTGAGAATCTGGAGACCATACGCAGGTGAAATGTCTCAGGGATGGGACTGAAAAAAATGGACATAACAAAATTAATTTTGTCCGGAGTCTATCATTTATTTTAATATGATGCCGGCCTTGCACAGCCCCGATATCGGGAGACATGGCCGATAGATGAAGGAGAACACGCTGATGAAACGCGATTTCATTTCGATGTTGGACGTGGAGGACATCCTTGGTGAACTGCTAGTACTTGCTGAGGAGATGAAGGCTGGAAAATACAAGGACCAGGCTCCTTTGAAAGGAAAGAAGCTTGCGATGATATTCGAAAAATCGTCCACACGTACCAGGGTATCTTTCGAGGTCGGGATGTTGGAGCTCGGAGGGCATGCGCTTAATCTCAGCATGAAGGACCTCCAACTGGGCCGTGGCGAGACGGTCGCGGACACCGCCAAGGTCCTGTCCCGTTATGTGGACGGTATAATGTACAGAGCTTACCAGCATGCGATGATGTTGGAGCTCGCACACAACGCCTCTGTACCGGTGATCAACGCCCTTGACGATGTTGAACATCCCTGCCAGATAATGGCAGATCTTCTTACCATCAAAGAATATAAGGGAAGGCTGAGGGGGATCAAGATAGCATATGTCGGGGACGGGAACAACGTTTGCAACTCATTGATGCTCGGCGCCGCGATGTGCGGTATGGACTTCATAGCCGCAGTGCCTCCAGGGTTCGAACCTGACAAGGAGCTCACTGGTATCGCCAAGACCCTGGCGGACAAGCACAACGGTTCGATAGAGATTATCACCGACCCCCTTGAGGCCGCGAAAGGCGCGGACGCCGTCTATACGGACGTCTGGGTGTCGATGGGGAAAGAGGACCAGTCCGAGGAGCGTATAAAGGTCTTTATGCCATATCAGATCAACTCCAGGTTGATGTCAGTGGCGCAGCCTGATGCGATCGCCATGCATTGTCTCCCGGCGCATCGTGGCATGGAGATAAGCGCGGATGTGATGGACGGACCTCACAGCGTGGTGTTCGACCAGGCGGAGAACAGGTTGCATGTGCAGAAGGCAATACTCATGAAACTGCTCGGCGATCAGCAGGAAGAAGAGTAGGGCAGCTCATGCTCCTGAAACCCATTTTTCACAAAATATATTGTCATCCATTTTCACAGATTATCATTTAACCTCGATCAGATGCTTATCTTAGTCCTTGTTTCCAGGTGCTAACAGGTAATACAGATTAATACAGCAAAAAAGACTGTCGCGGCGACGGCTCTGGTGTCCGTATAGGTGGCTACCGCCCTCATTTGGATGGATTTGGACGACATCTGAAAATAGATCACCGAGGGTGGCAAGAGCATCACTTAGGGAGGTCTGAAATGATCAAAGTTCAACCTTACCTCATCGGGTTAGATCGAGGACCTCGGGAATGACAAAACAACCTCTCACTAGCAGGTGAACATCAGTCATTTGATATGCAACTGGCAAGTTCCTTTATTGCTTATGATTTACAAGAGGACCGCATGGATCACTGCATGCCGTGTCCGCCGGTATAGAGGTCAACGCCAACTGTACGACATTCAATTACGCCTCATGCTCGTTCATCGTCAGTGAGAATAAGAGCTCTGAGCAAGGGGCCATTATTTTCAATGAGATCAGAGCCAATCTCGAGATGGAGACCTTAGAGGAAAAAGAGATCGGAGAGGTCGGAATAGTGGGGATGATTCATCAGATCATTCCAATGGAGAACGAGAAGAGAAAGTCTGTATTCCAGATGCAATCTCGATCTCTCGGAAATTTCAAACTATTATCTTTCCCATTTTAATTTAAAAAGGGCATCATTAGGGTCGGAGATGGCAAATGTCTTTCTGTTCTGTCAGAGCCTATTTCAGCCCCGAACGTTCAAATTGTTCTCGGATGATCATGTCGGCCCTATCAAGGAACTCAACTTCCTTGCCCTTTTCGATCGTTGCACCAGCAGCGATGTTATGCCCCCCGCCCACCCCACCTACCTTCTCCGCGGACAATTTTATCGCAGAGGATAGGTCCAAACCTTTGGCCACAAGTTCCTTGGTCGCCCTGGCCGAAACCTTAAGCTTGCCGTCCTCGGTCTTAGCGAAGGCGAACAACGGCCGGTCGCTCGGCACCTTACCAGAAGAAAGGACCATCCCTAGCACGGTACCTAAAGTGGTCTCCAACGAAGAAGGCAATCCGAACTCCTCCTCTGTCCTGAAATACTGAAGTGCGGTCATCTGAACAAGCAGTGCTCCATCGAACGCATCGATCCCCCCTCTCAGGTTCTCCCTATGCGTCTTTATCTGCCCCCTTACCTTGTTCAGAATCTCTGAGAAGGCTTCACCGTTCCTGGACACGGTGCACAGTTCCACCCCTAGGTCAGCCTGTCCATGCCTACCGCAGGAGTTCAACAGGGTTGCATACTCTTTTGCATCACAAAGCTCGGTGCCCTGTGCTTCCTTTGTGAGGATGTATATCTCCCCCTTCAACCTGCAATCCCCCCTCCCCAGCTTCGCGAGCTCAAATTCCAAGGCGTTGATGGCCCTTTCACGCTCCTCAGCCGTCAGGTCGGACCATGTCCTAAGTTTCTCCTTTCTGCCAAGAGGTATCTCAAGCTCCTTGAAGAATTCCCTACATCTCGCCCAGTCCGAGGTCCAGGGCAATGGCAGGTCGGAGTATTGGATGAACTTTGTAAGGGGCCTTGAGACCCTTCCGAACAGACGGATGTCCTCCTCGACCCTGAGCACTCCCGCGGCAACACCATCATCGACTATCCTTGCATTCAGACCGGTCAACCTCCCTTCGTCCGAATCTTGAAAGTCCCCCACCGCCCCCACGACCGCCAATGCCGCAAGGTCTTTGTTCGCAGGGTCTAGGCACTTTGTGATCCAATATGTCACCCCAGAACCAGAGATCTCCCTTGAACCATCGATACCAAAGTCCATGGGGTTCAGGATCAGATGTGGTTGGTCGATCTGCCTCTGACCCTTCAGTATATTTGCGCTCTTTTTCCTTCTTTTCCCTCTTACATCATGACCGACATCGGATGTCCTCCCTCCATGGACATCCGGGGCATGATGGTCGGCGATGCAGACGGAGGCGTCCTTGAAGCGCGTCCCCATTCCGGACCCCAGGTCGACGAGCAGCACGGTGTCGTAATCTTCATTTTCGATCCTCGAGACCTCGGCCTCGTCGACCTTCTTCACAGACCTCGTCATGACCTCTATGCCCTCCCTTTCAAGTGCGGTCCTCGCGATAGCTGTAGCAGAGATGCCATCGGCGTCTATGTGGCCGACCACGAGGACCTTGGAGGCATCTCTCAGATGCGACGCGACCGCCCTGGCCCTTTTTTCAAACCGCTCCACGCGCTCCTCATAGGAAGGCATGTTCAATCCCTCCAGGTCTTTTCCACAAGCTTATCATAAACTATTCCAGCGATCTTTTCCAGGTTGACCGTGTCCTCCCTGTTGTACCGTACGAGCAATCTCAATGCGTTCTCTTTTTTCTGTTTCTCCCACAGCCTCCATAGATAGACGGCCTCCTCTCCTGTCACATAAGCGACCTCTTGAGGCCTTCTGATCCCAAACCTTTCTTCCAGGAGCTTGAGGCCACCTACATGCCCGATCCTATGAGCACCATGCCTGAGATCAAAATGAGGGACCCTCGGGACAGTGAAAGGGAATTCCTTGCTCAGGACAGGAAGGTCGAATGACGATCCATTGAAGGTGATGAGCATCTTCGCCCCCGCAAGGGCCTTCGCGAGACCCTCGGATGTGAGGTCGATACCCCTTATCAATGTCGTGGTGCCTTTCTTAGAATGCACCGTTACGACCGTGGTCCTTGCCCCTGGACCGATACCATCGGTCTCTATATCCAGGTACGCCGCGTCATCGACAAAGGTCGAGAACAGCCGCCATTGCTCGACGGTCGGAAGTAATGAGCAAAAATAATCTGAGCGCCCCATCTCCAGGAACCTATCCGCATCCTCAAGTCGGTCATCCATCGTTGATTTCCTTTCATCACCTATCCCTTCGATGTGCGATCTGCACAAGAAGTCTCCCCAGGTGGTTATACCCTTCTTCCAGAGTCCCCTCTCCGTAACATTGCCCACGCGCGGCAGGATGATGAACGTGCTACGTATCATCCGAAGGGGTTTGGCCGTCACGATATTAATCCCTTATCAGGTCGGTACCGAAAACGCCGAAAGAACCTCCTTTATCGATCATCATAGCCCTTTCATCAGGTTACGTTCGAGCACCTTGATGGCCGCCAGCACAAAGAGCGCTGTGAATGCAAGAAGGACCACCACGCATATCGCCCATCCCAGCTCGCTGCCATGGTCCAGGCTGTAGTTCAGACCATCTACCAGGTAGGTCAATGGAGAACAATATGCGACGTAGATCCCTGGCCCGCTCAGCTCGCTCAATGGCACGAAGATGCCGCTGATGAAAATAAGAGGGAATCTCACCAATGCCGCGAGCATCATGATGTTCGCAGGCACCCTCCCTCCGAACGTCGATAGGAGAACACCAAGAGCTGCGAAGCAGCAATTGCCAATGGCAAAAAGGAGAATGAGGAGCATGATATTGCTCACCGCGATGCCTAAGGCGAAGATACCTACTATGCCAACAATGCCTGCTATCAGCATCCCGAAGATGGCCCCAGCCAACGCATCACCGAGAACGACCGTCGTCACGTTCACAGGCATGGACAACAGCCTCTCAAACGTCCCAGTCTGCTTCTCCCATGGTACGATAAGAGGGCCCACTGACGAGGACGTGAAGAATAAGGACATCGCAAGGAACCCTGGGAAATAGGTCGGTATATCGAGGTCGCGGCCTATGAAGAAGGCAAAGAAAAGGAATGTGGGCAGTATGAGACCGAATATGAAGACGGGGGCCTTCCTGTAATAGATGCGGACATCCTTGCGCATCACGACCGAGACCCCTCGCAACATGACGTCCAGGTTCATCAGCACACCCCCGATGAGGTAAGCTTGACGAAAACATCTTCAAGGCTCGGCCCTAAGGTTGTGATCGAAAGTATCCTTGCGCCCTTTTCCTCCTTTAATCTCATCACCGATTCTATGGCAAGGTCGGGATCGTCAGTATAGAACCGCCACTTGTCCCCCGCCATCTCCACCTTCGATATATGCGGGGCCGAGAACGACCCAAGGTCGATCTTTCTGTCGAAAGAGACCTCCAGTGTCTGGGTCGTTTCATACGTACGTCTAAGCTTCTCGGGGGCCTCTATGCAGACCACCGATCCCTTGTTTATTATGCAGACACGCTGGCACAGGCGGTTGGCCTCCTCTATGTTATGGGTCGTAAGGACGACCGTGCTCCCCTTCGCGTTCATCTTTTTTACTAGGTCAACGATCATCCTTCTGCTCTGGACATCTAAGCCTTCTGTCGGCTCATCAAGGAATAGGACCGGCGGCTCATGGATCATCGCGCAGGCTATCGAGACCCTTTGCTTCATCCCCTTTGAGAATCTTCGGACAAGGTCGTCCCCTCGCTCCAAAAGACCCAGGTCCTTCAGCAGCTCCTCGGCCCTCGATCTCCTTTTCTCGGCCGAGAGCCCATAGAACCTGCCGACAAGGTCGATGTTCTCCTTGGCCGAGAGGTCAGGGTAAACATTCCCTACCTCTGGGATGACGCCGGTCTTCATCTTTGATTCGAGAGGTCGTTTTAATACATCGGTCCCCTCGATATAGATGCTCCCAGCATCTGGTCTCAGCACGCCTGTCATCATCCTTATGGTGGTCGTCTTACCTGCCCCGTTCGGGCCTAACAGCCCAAAGAACTCTCCTTTCTCTACCGAGAATGAAACGTTATTGACGGCCGTTATGTTGCCAAATCGTTTCAAAAGGCCCGAGACCTCTATGGAACGCAAATTAAAACCCCATTTCCCCCCATATCTAAGTAAACCACATTTAATGATATCTTCCTTGGATATGCTTGATGGCCCTCATCCTGACCATGCCGAAAGGTGAATTATAACTATAAGCCAGTTGTTAATGAGGTCATAAGAATGAAAGCAGGAGCACCTACTGTATTGATGATAACTCCAGACTACCCCCCGAGGATAACAGGGGGCTGTGCCCTCAGCTGCAGGCTTCTCGTCGAGGGCCTGAGGTCAAGAGGGATGAATGTGGACGTGCTCGCTTTCAACGGGGACATCAGGGACGAGATCACCTCTGAAAGAGGATTCGTCCGATATCTGCCCCACCCGCGCAGGGAGGTGCTTCTCCAGCTCAACATGTATGCGGTCAAGGCGATGAAGGGATTGAACAAGAGATATGACATCATACATGTTTACAACTGCCAACAGATCCCGGCGGCCGTTTTTTATGCCAGAAAGAACAGGTCGAAGGTCGTGGCAACGCTGAACAATATGGTCCCCGTATGCACAAACCCTTCGAACTTCGAGGAGGATGAATGTACCGCATGCACTCCTTTGGACACGCTCGCATGCGCGATGAAAAGGAAAGGGGGGATCGCCATGAAGGCCTTCATGCCGTTCCACTGGGCCCAGTTCCATGCGCTCCGAAGGTATGCCAGGGATGTTGATATGTACATAGCATTATCAGAGGAGACAAAGCGATATTATGTATCATCCGGCTTCGATCCAGATAAGATCAGGGTGATACCGAACATGTTCGACCCCGCGATGATGGGGCTGGCCAATGCAACGCCGAGGACCGAGCACAAGGGCACGAAGAACATCATCTACACTGGTCGTTTAGAGGTCGAGAAGGGACTGCAGGTCCTGATCGAGTCGCTCTCTATCATCGACAGGAAGGACATCGTGCTTTATCTGGTAGGGAAGGGCGATTATACCGAACAATTGAAGGAACTTGCCGTTAAGCTGGGGGTCGGGGACAGGGTCGTCTTTCCAGGTTTCCTTCCTCAAGAGGAGATAGCGAGATATTATGCATTGGCCGATGTTTTTGTCCACCCTGCATTATGGCCGGAGCCGTTCGCGAGGACGCTCCTCGAGTCGTTGGCCTTCAATGTCCCCCTTGTGGTCTCGGACAAGGGGCCCTCCAGCAGGATATTGGAGGAGGCATGCCTCTCATTCCGCTCTGGAGATGCCAGGGACCTTGCGGAAAAGCTTGAGACGGTATTATATGATAAGGTCAAGGCCAACGAGATGAGGGCGCATGGAAGAATAGTATTGTCCAGATACTCGCCTGATACCATACTTACGAAGGTGGAGAAATTATACAAGGAAGTGATGGCCAAATAATGCCTTCCCAAGGGATTATCTATCTCGAGCTTCCTGTAAGAGCTTGGTGGACCTCATGGTGTTCCGGAACGTCAACACCTATCACAACATGGTCAGGGACGGGCAGGCGAGATTGTACGACCTTCGCTACGAGGGCGAGATCGAGATCATGACCAAGGACCTGGCCTTGGGTCCAAAGCAATACCCGCTTGTCATCGATGGCCAAAGGATCACGGGCAGATCGCACTTCGATGACCGCTCCCCCATCGATGAGAACATCATTGTTGGAAGATTCCCAAGGGGGAGCGCGGAGGATGTCGACGCGGCCGTCGATGCCGCAAAAAGGGCCTTCAGCGACTGGTCGAGGGCCGATCTCGAGACAAGGTTGGGGATATTCACAAAGGCCGCTGACATCATGGATGAGGAAAGGTTCAGACTTGCTGCGGCGATAACCTATGACAATGGTAAGAACAGGCACGAGGCCATAGCCGAGGTGGACGAGGCCATCGATTTCGTGCGATACTATGTGGGATGCATGAAGGAGAACAACGGCTTTTCAAATGAGACCCCCAGGGCCTATGAGGACGAACGGTCCCAGAGCGTCCTGAGGCCATATGGCGTCTGGGCCGTCATATGCCCATTCAATTTCCCATTGGCCATAAGCTGTGGCATGATGACAGGGGCTATGGTCACGGGGAACACCGTCGTCGTCAAACCAGCGTCGCCGGCCCCTTTGATGCCTTACCTCTACTATGACATATTGGAGAGAGCGGGGCTGCCCCCAGGTGTCATGAACGTCGTCACCGGAGGAGGGGCCGAGGTAGGAGGCAGATTGACAGCTCACCCCGAAATATCCGGATTCGTCTTCACTGGATCAAAGGAAGTGGGCTTTGACCTGATCAAAAGGTCATTGAGGAGATACCCTGTGCCGGTCATCGCGGAGATGGGAGGGAAGAATCCCGCGGTGGTCATGCCGTCCGCGGACCTCGAAAAGGCCGTCAGGGGCATAGCTCACTCGGCGTTCAGTTATTCTGGTCAGAAATGCTCCGCCTGCTCCAGAGCATACGTTCATGAGGAGATCTTCGATGATCTCGTAGGCCGGCTCGTACGCAGGACAGAATCCCTCAGGTTCGGCGACCCGAGGAAGGCGGACACCTATTCCGGCCCTGTCATTCATGCCAAGGCCGTCCAAGATTATGAGAGATACGTGGAGATGGCGCGAAAGGATGGAAAGGTGCATTGCGGCGGAAAGAAGATAGAGGTGCCTGGCCTAAAAGGCTATTATGTGGCCCCCACAATAGTCACCGGCCTGCATGAGGACCATTTCCTGCTGAAGAACGAGCTCTTCCTTCCGATATTATGCGTGCAGAGAGTAAGGTCCCTGGAAGAGGCCCTTAGGAAGGCCAATGATGTGGACTTCGGTCTCACGGCGGGGATATATTCGACCGAGCGGTCGGAGATCGAATACTTCTTTGACAACATAGAGGCCGGCGTATGCTATGCGAACAGAGCAAGGGGTGCTACGACCGGAGCGATGGTCGGTTCTCAGCCGTTCTGCGGTTGGAAGGCATCTGGAAGCACGGGCAAGGGCACGGGGACCGCACTTTATCTCACACAGTTCATGAGGCAACACGCCCGGACCATCCAATGATCATCTGACCGGGACAATGAGGACGTGAACAGGCGACTTCCTCAATACCTCGTCAGAGACCGAACCTAGCGTCATCGAGTGCAGCAGCCCTTTACCGACATTTCCCATGATGATGAGGGTCGAATCGAACTCTCTGGCCGCCTCAAGGATATTGTATGCGGGCGTTCCATAATGTAGGTGGGTATCGAGCTCGCTCGTCCCTTTATGGCCCTCTTTCCATTTAAGCAGGTCTTCCTTGACCTGCTGGAACTTCACATCGTCCTCGACGCTGTATTTGGCGCTCTGGACCACATGAAATAGGACCGCCTTCTTGCAACCAGCAGCATCGATCTCTTTGAAGGTCTGCATCAGAATCTTGGTGCTTGGACCGAGGTCCATAGATATTAGAACGCTCTCCAGCAGAAAAGGGCATTTCTCGACCTTGTGGGAAAGGCCCCCTTCGAACTTGCCTATCAGTACAGGGACCTTTGACCTCCTTACGACCTCCAGAGAGACCGAGCCCACGACAAGTTCCCTTTTCTTCGATTTCCCCGAAGATGCCATGGCTATCATGGTCGCCTTTTCCTTCTTTGCCGCCTTCAGGATCATTGTTGACGGTTTGCCCACCTCGGTCACGACCTTGACCGGGATATCCGCAGAGGAAAATTTTTCTGCCAACGCCTCAAGCTTCGACCTCTCGTCCTGGGTCGGGGCGTCTCCCACGTCTATCGCATAATAGAGAACGGCCTCCTTGAGGCCATAATGCCTCATCCCTACGATGCAATCGACCTGACCGACAGAAGCATCGCTCAGGTCGACCGGTATAAGGACCTTGTCGAACAACATCTATTGGAACATTATGCAGGTCAAGGTATAATAATATGACATGAAGAAATGAATCGACAGGCCACTTGGCCCATCATCATGTTCATCAAGGATATCGTTTCATGGAACGGCCACATCGGCGAAAAGGTTCATCTCATAGGATGCCACGGTGGAAGTGCCGTCCACCATTTCTATCTTGGCGCTGAGCCTGTTCCTTTCGACTATTATCTGTGCGTTCCTGACCCGCGATTTATACATCGAGATGCGCTTTCCTGCCTGCGTCAATCTTCTCTCGCAACAATAGATCATTCCTGCTTTCTCAAGGACCTTGATCTTGCGGTAGCATGCCGCTATGGGTATCCCAAGCTTCTCGCTCAACTCAAAAGCATTCCTTGGTCGGCCCATTGTCGCAAGGATTATCTTCGCTGAGTATTCCTCTGTAATGAGCTTCGAAGTTTCGAGTGCCTGCATGAGTTTGCACCTTACCGGAGCGAACCTCCAAGGACGATATATTAACCCTTAGGGCTCGCTATCAATTTTGATTCGAATGGCCTATGATCTCAGTATGATTGTTCCATTAACGCCAGAGGTCGATTCTTCGATATGAGGTCATCTAGATCGTTCTACAGAACAGAAAGTACCGATACAATCATTGAAGATGCTGCTTTATATCATATCGGTAGGTGCCCATGAGGACGCATCAGGTCTTTCCCGGAGCGAGGATCACAAATGACCGGTGTCTTTGGCTCGAGCATGAGGCGACCATAGTTATCGCCGATCTGCATATAGGGTTGGAGAGCGCCCTGGAGGCGGACGGCCTTCATCTTCCAAGGTTCCAGACCGACAACATGAGGGAGGCGCTGATCGAGATCATCGATAGGTACTCGCCTAAAAGGGTTGTCATCCTTGGCGACCTGAAACATGAATTCTCAAGGAATGTTGGCCAAGAGCTGGCAGAGGTACGATCCATCCTCTCGCTGCTCAAGGAATCGAGCGAGGTCAATGTTGCCCGAGGTAACCATGATAATTACCTTCCGAACATCGCCTTTAAGCTCGGCATAAATGTGGAGGAAAGGTTCATCATAGGCGGTATAACACTGATGCATGGTCACACCCCCACTGATTCAAGGCCGCTTGTCATCGGGCATGAACACCCCTCCGTGAAGGTCTTCGATGAGGTGCGGGCCAATGTCAGGCTACCTTGCTTCCTTCATCTTGAGAAGGAAAGGATCGTCGTACTGCCGGCCTTTTCTCCGTTGGCGCCAGGCACGGATTACACATCGGGATATGGTGGAAGAACGATCTCCCCTGTGCTGGCCCATTTGGATATCGGCAGGGCCAAGGTCTATGGTTGTTCTGACATCGGGTTGCTCCCCTTGGGAGAGCTCAGGGGGCTCTCTGGTCTGAGGGAAATTTCCGACCGTTGATGAAGTAGATCATGAAGTAGGTTTTGCAAGAAAAATAATTCAAAACAGGAGCAATTTAGAAATTAACCATCTTAGGGATCTTCTATAAAACTAGGTAGAATGACTCCCCTATAGAATATCGATAGTGGCCGATCATATAGAACTGACTGCCCCCTGACAAGGACAAGCCATGATATCAAGGAAGCGCGATTGACAAAACATGAAAGATCCATCAGGAAGGTCCTATGACGAGTACAATATGATCATGAGGGCGTCATCGGCCTTGCTATTCCTTCGTCTCCCGCGAAAGGAAGAAGCTCAATACGGTCCTGATACCAACGACGGTCCCAAGAAGTACGAGATCGTCCAAGGTCGGTGCAATGAATGACATGAGTATATCCGCGGCGATGAAAAAGTCCAGACCGAGGATGATAAGCTGGACGAACCCGACCTTGACACCATGGACATCAATGGCCTGTTTCTTGGTCCATCTCTCAAATATCTGATAGATGGCCCTTGCTCCCCCAAAAGAGACCGTTGCGACCCCGATGACGCTGAAAAAGAACGAGATATATTTTACAAGCTCAGTGAACTCCTAGATCTCCAGACCCGAGGGCATCTCACTTCCTCCTCAGTCTCTTCTCGTCCCTCTCGCTCGGGGGCATCGAGGTGATAGTATATTCATGCCTTTTCATACCGACCGCATAGATGTGTATCTCCCTCACGGGGCCAGGCTCTGGATATCCTGGCTCCATGGCGATGGTGTTTGTCGGGCAGATATCGACGCATGTTCTGCATTGTATGCATCTCACGCGATTGATGCTCTGGGTCTTGGCCTGCTTGTCCGTGGAAATGGCCTTGGTCGGACAGTTCTTCTCGCAAAGTCGGCACCATATGCATCTCTCCATATCCCATACGACCCTGCCCCGGTTGTTCGGAGGTATCCGAGCATCCTCATACGGATATCTGACAGTATATGGACGGGACAAGAGGTTCCTAAGGCTGGAGATGATCATCGACAAAGGATCACCTGTCCGTGCAGCAGATGCATGGGTCCACCGAAATGGTTATCGGTGCCACATCAGCGACCCTGGCCCCCTTGATCATGGCCGTAACGGCAGGGATGTTGACCAGGGCAGGGGTCCTGAGCTTGACCCTATCAAGCTGGACCTCGTTCTTTCCTCTTATCCAATACATCAGCTCCCCTCGCGGAGCCTCTACCCTCCCGTAGGCATCTGCGGAAGGGGGGTTTCCCTTGACGGTCGTTGCATATGGGCCGTCCCTCATCAGGTTGATTCCCTGTCTCATAAGGTAGACAGACTGAATGACCTCGTCCATGCGCACCATTGTACGGGCATAGCAATCGCCCTCCTCATAGGATATCGGGCTGAAGCGGACCCCGTCGACACCATATCCATCGAACCCTGTCAGCCTTATATCATGAGGGAGCCCGCTGCCGCGGGCGGTAGGTCCTACCGTGCACCAGTCGAATGCCGCCTCCTTTGACAGGACCCCCACTCCTATCAATCTTTTACGCAGTGTTGTATCCTTTCTTACGATCCTCTGCAGCTCGATCAGCCTGGGCTCGAGCCTGTCCAATGTTGATTCTATGTCCTTCAGCGATTCGTATGGAACGTCCTTCCTCAACCCCCCGATCGCGTTCATTGAATAATGCACTCTGCCTCCGGAGACCCTGTTCACGAGCATCATGACCTCCTCCCTTTCGCGGAAGAACTGCATGAAGAGGTTCTCATAACCGACCGTCTCTGCGATATGGCCGAGCGCCAAAAGGTGGCTTGTCAACCTCTGGGCCTCCATCATGATCATCCGCATCAGCTTCGCCCTTTCCGGTGGTTCGATGCCATAAAGGCGCTCCATCGCCTGGACATATGCCGAGGAGTGGTGGAATGAGCATATCCCACACACTCTTTCGCATAAGAACTGCGAACGCCTGAAATCCTGGGCCAGAGCATGTTCCATCCCTCTGTGGTTATAACCGTATGAGATCTCAGCCCCGACCACCACCTCCTCCTCGATGTCCAATCGAAGATGGAGTGGTTCCAAGAAGGCCGAATGTTGTGGCCCGAACGGTATGACCGAGCTTCTAGGCATCCTTTTCCACCTCTTTTCTGGGGAGCCTCAATGGATTCTTAGGGCTGTTCTTGTCCAGCAGGAAACCTCCCTCAACGCCTTTGAACTTCAGGCCGAACATGTCGATTATCTCCCTTTCCATGCACAGGGCCCCGGAATATAGGTCCGATATCGAGCTGATCTCCTCGTCCTCGGTCACCACATATCTCAGGTCGACCAAGGACCCCTCGTGTTGGAAGACATAGATGAGGTCATAGGTGCCGTCCCTTCTGTCGGCGGCCATGATGTCCACCAGCCTAGGCCTGGGCGCCTTCAACATCATCTTTTCAAGCTTTTTTCTGACATCGATCTCTGCGGCGCTCATGACCTCTCCTCCTGGGCCTTTCTTTTCCATAGCTCTATCCCTTTGACCACAGCGTCCATGATCGCCTCAGGCCTGCAGCTGCATCCTGGGACGTACATGTCGACCGGTATCACCTTGTCCACTCCACCGCAGACGTTGTAACAGTCGAAGAATGGCACACCATTTGAAGCGCAGTCGCCGCATGCGATGACGAGCTTGGGCTCCGGCGTCTGATTATAAAGGTTGACCAACCTTTCCTCGGCCTTCCTGGTCACCGGGCCAGTGATCAACAATATGTCCGCATGCTTCGGGTTCGCCTTATTGACCATTCCAAACCTCTCGACATCGTAACGGGGCGTCAAAAGGGCCCAGACCTCGAGGTCGCAACCGTTGCACGACCCAGTATCAAAATGGAGTATCCAAGGAGATCTTGTCGCAGCATCCCTTCTCATCAGAAGACCCCCTCGGTGTGCAACCAAATAGCGGCCATGTTGACAGAGACAAGACCGATCCCGATGAGCAATGTAAGCTTGATCATATCCCACCTGGTGAGCCTTGCTGAGGAGTTGTCTATCAAAATTGCAAAGAACACAAAGGCAAGAACAATGGCGACCTTTATTGCGATAGAGAGGACCACATCATCATCGTTGTAGAACAAGGTCATCACAGCGAAGATGAACGCCAGCTCGAACCAATGTGCGAGCTCAAGAATGCCCAGATAGGTACCGCTGTATTCCACATAAACGCCGGACACGATCTCCTGGTGTGCTGTGGCGATATCGAAAGGTGACTTCTGCATGACAATGAGGACGACCGGCATCATTGCGACCAGAACAAGAATCATGACACCTAAGAGGTTGTCTGAGTAGCTGTCAGAAAGGAATGAACCGTTCCACCACCCTAACATGAATATCACGAGGAACAGCACCGGTTCATAGGCCAGCACCTGCAGCAGCTCTCTCTGCCCCCCGATCTGACCGAAAGCAGACCTGGAGCTGAAGGCCCCCAAGGCCAATGCAAGATTTCCGGCACCGCTCACGAAAAAGGCCACCAGAAGGTCACCGCCGGTGGCGAAGATGATGAAGGCCACCATCTGGAGCAACAAGCATGCCGCCGCATAGGAAATCTGGGCCTGGTTATCGGCCCTTCTTTCCTTGCCAAAGAGCTTTATGAGGTCATAAAACGGCTGGAGGATCGGCGGCCCTACACGGTTCTGCATCCTCGCCGTCAGCTTTCTGTCCACCCCCAAGAGGAGACCTACCGATAAAGGGCCGAGGACCGTAAGCGCCAGGGCCGTCATGATGTCGGTCATAGGACCACCTCGATGTCCAGATACGGCGATATCAACAACAGCACAATGAGCGCCAAGGCAGTGGATTCGGAGATCACGATGCCCCATCTTTCCGCCCTCTCATCGTATAGATATGCGCCGCCCACCACGGCCTGGAACGGCTCCCCGCAAGTATATTCCACATCCATCTCATCCTTGCCAGGGGCCAGGTACAGCGAGAAGAGAACAAAGCACACGCCCATCACGATGAACAAGGCGAACAGAGGCACCGCGCCAGTATCGGTCCTCAGAACCCCCCAGATATCGACCTCGGCCCCAGAGGTAACATAGGGGTCCACCAATCCACCTATGACCAATGATATAATCGAGCTCAGCGAGACCCCCATTGCGATCAGTGTCAATATCGGATAGGAGTAATAACGCCCCACGCTCTTACCTTTCAAAGGGGTCCTGGTGGACCCGCTCGGGGACATGTACATCCTCCCCAACCATTTCCCATAATATGCCGTTGTTGCCCCCAGTCCCACCGCCAGGACCAGAGCGACCGCCGGCATGGCGACCGCGGCCTCGGACAACATCCATTTGGCCACGAAAAGCCCGAACGGAGGAAAGACCATTAAAAATACACCGGCATAGATCGAGAATGCCGCCAGAGGCATTCTCTGCCTCAGCTCTTGCATGTCCTCGATATCTTCGCTCCCTGTCGTGTGCTTGACCATCCCAACTGCAAGGAACAGCAAGGCCTTCGCGATCGAGTGGAAAAAGAGCAAGAGCACGCCCGCGGCCACTGAGATCTCGGTCGCAATGCCTGCGCAAACGAAGACAAGGCCCAGATTGCCTATCGTGCTATAGGCCAAGACCCTTTTTGAATTGCTCTGTCTCAGGGCGAATATGGATGTAGAGAGGAATGTAATGGAACCTATCGCCACAAGGCCCCAGCCCAAATAATCATAGAAGTGCCAAAAATGCCAAAACCTTAAGACCAGATAGGCCCCGAGATTGACCATGGTGGCCGAATGGAGCAATGCAGAGACGGGGGTCGGAGCGACCATAGCCCCTACCAGCCAAGATTGGAATGGTAGCTGAGCGGACTTTGCCAATGCAGCGATAACGATCATGGGTATGGAAACTACGACGATGTCGGTCATCATCGAAGGTTCCATGACCGAGATCTCCAAGGTCGGGAAATCCTCGGCGATAAGAATGAATGAGGATGATAAGGCCAACCCGCCGATCAAAGTATAGACCAGCGCCCTCTCTGCAGAAACGTAGGCCTTTGCAGTGGCATCATGCGATATCAGCATGTACGAACAAAGCGTCGTGACCTCCCAGAACATGAACAACCAAACCAGGTCGTTGCTCACGACCGCGCCGTTCATGGCCGAGATGAAGAGCAGCATAAAGGCGAAGAACCTGTTCTGCCGTCGGTCGCCAGACATGTAGCCCAATGCATAGATGCAGATGACAGCACCGACAGTGTTCGTTATCAACAGCATTATCACGGCGAGATGATCGGCCATCAGCACAGGGTCGTCGCCTCTTTGTTTGACCAGAAGTTCAATGAAAATTGAAGTGATCAAGATCATCGATGCCAGGAGGAGGATCGAGATGTTCCTCCTGGAATATCCCACATATATTAGGACAAAGGTTGTCAATATATCCATTACAACGATGGCCAGATCAGGCTCTCCCAGTTCGGACCTCTCGACCATCAAGAAGGTTGTTCCATCAGATACCATTAACAACAAGGCGGTCAGAGCGAGGATGATGCTAACGGATGAGGATATCAGAACGACCACTTTGACGTGCCATTCCCTGTCGCCAATTGCGACCAATATGGCTGCGATGGATGGGATCACGACCAATGCTACAAGAACGGCCCCCCCGGCGTCCATATCTGCTCCATACATTATCTGAGCTACAGCCTTATATATCCGTTACCTTTAGCGGTGCCTCCTTCTATTGCCAATGCTGAATTCTGTTAATTCTCATCCCACAGAGCGATCTTGCTTCTATGCGTATTTTTTTAATCAGCAATACCTTTACATATGCGGTAGGAGGCGGGTGGGGACGTCGGAATGCATCGTGTGTGGAAGTGTGCTGAAGAAAGATCAAGTGAAATGTCCTGTGTGCGGGGCTTCCCAAGATGAAGAGGACGATTATTGAGAAGGCCGTCGACCTCCATCGAGGCCGTTGGTGGTTCGAAAACGAAGGAAAGGTCCAATGTGAGCTATGTCCACGGATGTGCTTGATAGGGGAAGGTGAAAAAGGCTTCTGCAAGGTCCGCTCGAACTCGGGGGGCACGCTTTTCTCAGAGAACTATGGAAGGGTCACGGTCAGCACCATCGACTCGATCGAAAGGAAACCGATCTTCCACTATATACCAGGGGCCCGGTTGCTTAGCGTAGGAAGCTACGGGTGCAACCTAGATTGTAAATTCTGTCAGAACCAATTCATATCCAGACCTGATTCAGATGTACCATACAGGTTCATATCGCCCGAAGAGCTGGTATCTGAGGCCGTAGATAAAGGGGCCATAGGAATTGCCTTCACTTTCAATGAGCCAACTATATGGTCTGAATACATAATATGTGTTTCTTTGTATGCTAAGAAGAAAGGTCTGTCCATCATCCTTAACACAAATGGATATATCCAAGGTCAAGCAAGGCAAGATCTCATCAACGCCGTTGATGCCGTTAAAGTGGATATCAAAGGTTTCTCGAACGAGGTCTACAGGGACCTTTGTTCAGGTTCGCTGAAGCCCGTCCTCGAGACATGCGAAATGGCATTTGAAAGGTCAAAGCACATAGAACTGTCCTATCTTATGATCCCTGGGATGACAGACACCCAAGAACAGATAGAAAGGTTCGGAATATGGGTGATGAGAAAATTGGACAAGGAGACCCCCGTGCACCTGTTCCGCTTCCAGCCGGGAAGGAGAATGTTGAATGTTCCAGTAAGTTCAACCGAGGACCTGGGGGTCGCCCGCCGTGAGCTGCTGGCATGCGGTCTAAAATTCGTTTACATGGGCGGGCCCGGGGATGATTTTGGAAGGGACACCATCTGCCCGGATTGTGGGAAGACGTGGATAGAGAGAAAGGCGGCAGGATCTGAACCCCTGGTGTTCATGGGCGAGAAGGTCAGCAGGTTCTGCCCATCTTACTCGAACATAAAGGTCCTGATTAGGAACGGCGCTTGCCCCGGCTGTGGAAAAAGAACAAATATAATTGAAAATCTAGTATGAGGCCTTGATATTAACGATAGTGCGGTATGAATATATGGATGATATATCCATCCACACAAGGGTTTATAATCGTCCATTGTAATTTGCGAGCAAAATTCTTTGATGATCGAACTAGGAGGAAGCAGTAAATGGCAACACTCGACCAGTTGATTGAAGTCGTTGTAAAGGGAAAGGTTAAGGAAGCCAAGGGATTGACCGAGGCGCTCATGGCAGAGGGCGTTTCCGCGAAGACCATCATCTTCGATGGATTGAGCAAGGCCATGGAGATCGTCGGCCAGAAGTACGAGCAGAAGCAGTATTTCCTGCCCCAGGTTCTCCTGTCCGCTCAGACCCTCTATCAGTCCTTGGATGTGGCATTGCCGAAGCTTGACAAGACTTCCGCAGGCGCCCAGGGCAAGGTCGTTATCTCTGTCGTTGAGGGAGACGTTCACGACATCGGTAAGAACATTGTCAAGGCAATGTTGACCGGCGCCGGTTTGACGATCTTCGACCTTGGCCGTGACATCCCGATTAAGACAATCGTTGACAAGGCGGTCGCAGAGAACGCGAACATCATCGCCACCTCAACATTGATGACCCCGACCCTTGCTGGCATGAAGGAGATCGAGCGCATGTTGAAGGAGATGGGGAAGAAGGGCGCCATCAAGACAATGGTCGGCGGTGGAGCGGTCTCCAAGGACTTCGCCGCGCAGATCGGTGCGGACGGCTACGGCTACGACGCCAACGAGGCGGTCAAGGTCGCAGCGAGCCTTCTGAAGTAAAACACCTTTCACCTCTTTCATTTTTATTTTTTATTTATAAATAACACTATTGGCCCATTCTTTTAATCAGGAATCATTTATTTTTCCGATATCTATTTATTCAACAAAATTCAATCTTTTAGCATCCCTTAAGGAGGGGTAGAAGAGATGTCAGAGCACGAAAATGTGGGATACACGGGGGATATCGTCAAAGATTGGTGGCATTACCTTTGGTTCGGAGTCTTCCTTGTGATATTCGGATTCATAGCGTATGTGAGATCGGACATGAACTTGACGAACCTTACTCTATGGTTCGCAGGGTTCCTATTGTTTTCAGGCATTGTTTTCATTGTAGGATTCTTCAAAGGATCGATGCTGGCAAAGATGAAGCTATTGCCTCTCATAGAGGGTGTGATATATTTCATCCTAGGACTGTTGGTATTGTTCCTTGATCTGGATTCGGAACAAATGCTGATGTACTTCGGCATCTTCGCCCTGATCGCGGGCCTGATGAGGGTGGTCGAGGCTTTTATGATGCCTACTGGGCTTAAGCAAATGGTCGGGAAGATATCCTTCCTGTTGTTGCTTATAACGGGCTTCTTCTCATTCATCGTTGGGGTATGGGCGTTGGTCATCCCACCTGAGGGGCTTTTAGAGATCCTGTGGGCTGCCGGAGGTTACTCTGTGATATTTGGAATAGGGATCTGGGCGGCCGCGATCTCAGGTTCGAGAGGACCTTAAAATAGCTAGCAAAACTAACCCTTTATTCTTTTTTTATATCTGGGTCTTATTGTTCTTTTCCAGTTCCTTTCAGCATTCAGTACTGATATGACATCCTTCAATGGTCTCAATGGCCGAACCATCCCGATCCGATAATCGGTAATGAAAGATTAATCAATAAAGATGCGATTTAGGGAATGTTTATCGAGTGGTCACACTGGCGATACGGGGGAAGCGACGATTGAAGGTTGATATCAGACGGTTGCTCGGGCCTTTGCTCGGTCTTGCGATAATTATTGAGGGCGGAGCCCTTGCGATAAACGCATCACCCGCAATGGTCGAAGGTTTCGGGGGGTTAAGAGAGAGCACGGTCCTGATGGCCGGGGCCCAACTTATCATTTTAGGGATAATCATTTTTTCAGGTTGGTTCGCGATCGATCTCAAAAATATCTCCTCGAGGCCAAAGGTATCAAAGGTCCTACATCTCCTCTTCTTGGTATCCAGCCTCTGTGTGATGTTCGAAGGTCTTTTTTTAACGGTTAATGCAACAAAGGTAACCTTCGAGGAGGGAGAGACCTATGGAATGGTCGCATCAGCATTATTGTCAGCTCAGCTTTTCTGTATCGGAGCCCTTTCATCGAGCCTGTGGGTGAATCGTAGGAAAGAAGTAACGAATCCAATCTCATGGGTCGTAGGGATCGCATCCTCGATAGGACTATCCTCAGTGGGGGCCATTCTTATAGGTGTTGCATCTCCATTAAGGACAGCATTGATAATGAATGTCGGCGAGGGAAAAATGACCTTGGCCGGCGTATTGGTTTTCATCCTTTCATTCATATTGATCTTTGCGTTCCTCCTGGACGGTACGAAATATTTTAAGGGGAGGACCAGAACCGTCTTTGAAGTGCTCTTTTTAGCGATAGTCGCGGTCTTCATGCTGGGCTCTACATATCTAAGCGCTCTCGCGGATTACTTCGAGCTGGGGAATGAGTTCGCGGCGGGGAAGATGTACATGGGCGCCTTCTTTGCGGTCATATTCATGCTCTCCGCCTTGTCCTTGGCAGGTTGGTGGACCAGGAACAGGACCCCTGGAAGGCGGTTCATTATTGAATCCGTTGGCATTCTTTCGGCGATCCTTTTGGCGGGCATAGGCATAGAGGTGTTCGCATTGGCGGGTGAAACAAAGGTCACAGGACTTTTGACCCTCCCCCACGCGATCGTCCTGTTGTTCGGAGCCCAGATAGTCATCCTCTCAATGATCTGCCTCGGGATTTTTTTGACCAGAAAGATGAAATTGTTTGCCACCCCGCTCGTGCGAAGTTTTACCATTACTCTTATGTTGATAACGGCATCCTTGATCTCGTTAGAGGGGATCGTCATCTCTGTCGCAGCAGCAGATATTGACGTTGCTGGTCTTGGAAAAATTTTGGAAAGCACCGTAGGGATATTCGGGCTGGGAATGAGCGGGGCAGGCATATTGATCATCTTGACATGGAATATGAGGGATGATCACAGCAGCCCCCGTATGAGGAGAGCTGAAATATTGACGGCGATCTTCCTGTTGATGTTGTTCGTCGCCGCTCTTGCTATCTGATCCACGGACCAATAGGATGCATCACGATCTCTGTATCTGATTCCAACCCGTCAAATTTCATAAATCCTGAGACATATTTTCAGGTGACTGGAAAGGCCAATGTTGGAAAGCAGAATCCTTTAAGTAAACGAAATCTAATTATCCGACACCGCAAACAATTTTAATAGTGTTAAGAGAGAATGGAGGAAGAATAGATGTCAAGCCACATGACTCCGAAAGAGCGCGTCATTGCCGCCATTGAGAAGAAGAAATTGGACAGGCCCCCTGTGGTCTGTTTCACCCAGAGCGTCACCGTCGATGTCATGGACGTCGCGAAGGTCTACTGGCCAGATGCCCATACCGATGCGAACAAGATGGCCGAGCTCTCCTGTGCCATCCCCAAGGTCACCGGGCTCGAGTCCGTAAGGCTTCCATACTGTCTCACCGTCGAAGCCGAGATCATGGGATGCGCGGTCGACCTGGGTAAGCAAGACCGCACGCCGATGGTTAAGAAGCACGGATTCGAGGCGGACAGCCCCATCGAGATTCCGAAGAACGTTGTTACGGGCCGTGCAAAGACCGTCGTCGAGGCAATCAAGCTCTGCAAGCAGAAAGTAGGCAACGAATACCCGATAGTGGTCGGGACCACCGGTCCGTTGACGATCGCGGGACACCTTGTAGGCACTGAGAACCTGTTGCTCTGGATGATAACTGACCCAGACCCGGTCAGGAAGTTCATCAAGGCATCCGCGCAGCTCGAAAAGCAGTATGTCAAGGCCTTGGCAGAGGCGGGGGCCGACGTCATTGTAATGAGCGACCCATCGGCCTCGACCGACATGTTGTCCGGTGAGATGTTCGATGAGTTCGCCAAGCCTTACATCAAAGAGGCATTCTCTGAAGCAGGTAAGGCAAAGACATGCCTGCACATCTGCGGTGACACGACCATCCTGCTCGACCACATGATCGCTACGGGAGCGAACTGCCTCTCCATCGAGGAGAAGGTCAGCCCTGAGAAGGCCGTCGAGCTCGTCGGAGGACGGACAGCCCTTGTTGGAAACGTAGGTGTGGTCCGTCCGCTGCTCCAGGGAACCCCTGAGGACAACCTGGAGATGGCCAAGCGCGTCAAGGCAGCAGGGTTCAACCTTGTCGCACCTGGATGCGGTCTCGCAGCCCGCGTGCCATTGGCCAACATCCAGGCCATGGTGAAGGGTGTCAAAGGCTGAAGAACTATAAACACTACAAGGGGGCGCAAGCCCCCTTTCAACTATCCATACTTTTCAGCATCAACTTTTCAACAGAATCGTCATTGACCATTGGCCCGGGTGATTTTTGGAAAGGAGATGATATTAGGAGAATATTCCTTGAACGCTCTTGGACCAGAGCGTCCAACCTTCTACTTGGTCATACATTAATTTGATCGATATTAGTTGACCTTTCACTATGCCACTATCAATTCTGAGGCGACCCTTTATTCATGCCAAATCTGATGGCGGCGTTCTTTAGAGCAGATATGTTCTCGATGGGCGTCTTATACGGCAATTCACAGCCAGATGCGATGACGAGCCCTGGATGGTTTCCCCAAGAATCTATTACCCTCGACACTTCGGCCTCGATCTCCACCGGAGCCCCTCTGAACAACAGTTCCTGATGATCTATGCCTACGAACGCGCAGATCCTCCCCCTCAAAAGATCAAAGGTCCTGATAAGGTCAACAGACTTTACCTGGAATGTGAGGCCTTTTGGTAGCAGGGCGCACTGGAGGTCTAAATATGGACCAGCCGAATCGTTATGAAGCACGGTGGCGATACCCCTTCTCCGCCACGAGGACATGAGGTCCTTTAGGTATCTGTGGTCAAGATCCGAACACTGTTCTTTCGACATCAGCTCGATCCCTGCTGATGAATTATCACAGAAGATCGTATCCATACCGATCCTCTCAGCGGCCTCTCCATACGCTTTGCACGACTCAGTGACGATCGATACAAGCCTATGGACCATCCCAGGGTCCGTAAGTGCAGAGATGAGCAGGGTCTCCATTCCGATGGTCTCACACGCAACAAGCATCGGAGAGTCCACACATCCAATGACCGGCGTTTCGCGACCGACCTTGGACATCATCTCCGACGCCGCCTTCAACGGGATGCTCCAATATCTGTCGCTCATTGGATCGACAGGGGTTAGGCCATCGACCATGGAGACATCAAGATATTTTTCTATCCGAGGGTAGAAATCACGCTCAGGGAATTTCCATCTTGCACCGTGGGCCTGGGCCTCTATCAGAAGGTCCCCCCATCCCGCCATCAGGTTGTCGAAACCATATAGCTCATGCGCCGCCAGGCAGATTTTTGAGAAAACGTCGGGGTCGTGGAACCCATCTCTCATCTTGAGCCCCGTATGTTCGAGCACCCATTTTGCCGCACCGAGATGCTGATAGAAAACAGGAGGTCTGTCTACGGGTTCGAGGCGCATGGCGGCGTCAAATCTTTGACGGGGGGTCATAGAGGTCATATTTTATGGGCTTCTATAAAAACCAAACAGTTAGAATTGAGTCAGATGTATTCTGGAATGATGTTCGATGGTAAGCGTCGTCCATCCTGGAACATAAAAACGTCCAGTGTATGTAATTATCTCTAATTTTTAAATACGGATAGGACAGTAAGGGGACAGAGGATTACCAATGTCTTACGGCATCGCACTTGACCTGGGAACAAGCGGATATCGCTCCCACCTTGTCGACCTTGACAAAAAGGGAAAGATCCTATCGACCTCGATAACCATGAGGCACCCCCTTCCAGGGGCGAACATCATGGACCACCTTCATTTCTGGTTGGAGAACGGGTCTGAAGTGGGGCATAAGATAATCATTGAGACGGTCGACAAGCTCATCGCGATGCATGGGGCCGAACCAAATGAGATCGTTCGTATGGCGATCTGCGGGAATCCGGCCCAGTTGTCGATGTTCGAAAATATCGAGATAAGGGACCTGGCATTCGCTGGACAGTCGATGTTGAAGAAGCTCAATGTAAAGGTGCCCGAGAGAAAGGCCCATACCATCAAGGCGGAGGAGCTTGGCCTCACATCGGTCAAGAAGACCGCGGAGATACGCATACCTCCATCGATTAGACATGAGATAGGGGCCGATGCCCTGGCCATGATCATGAAGACCAATATGCTCGAGGAGAAGGGCACATGCATGGTCACAGACTACGGCACGAATGCCGAGATGGGCCTTATGTACAAAGGCGAGCTTTATACCGGGTCAGCTGCAGCGGGACCGGCCATGGAAGGACAGTCCATCGAATATGGGATGTTGGCGGCCCCCGAGGCCATTTCGGACCTCTCTCTGGGGCCAGGCGGCAAATGGTATAATTATGTGCTCGATGAGAAATTGAAACCCATTCAGACGGCGTTGATCGACCCCAGGGACGGCAGTGGAAGGATACTTACGAACAACACCGCGCGAGGCATCACGGGGACAGGATGTGTCGCCTGCGTCGCAATGGGCCTGGAGACAGGGGTGATCAAGCTCCCATACATCGACACCCCTGACCACAAGATGCACCTGATGAACGGTATAACATTCCACGAGTCTGACCTGCATGAGGCGGGAAAGGCTATGGGAGCGATAAGGGCCGGTCATCGAACCCTCATAGAGGAGGTGGGGATAGATGACAAGGAGGTCAAGACGATGTATCTGGCAGGCGCATCAGGAACCTATGTGGACCCGATCAAGGCCCAAACGGTTGGGTTGGTCCCAAGGGTGCTCGATAAGACGGTCCAGGCTGGAAACACCTCCTTGATGATGGCGTATGACATCCTGGTCGATGACGATGGCCTTGACAAGATGCAGGACGTGGCGGATGCCATAAGCTCCAAGCATATCATGTTCGCCACCTCAAAGACGTTCGAGGAGATCTATGTCAACGAGATCGCCTATTGGGATGAAGGCATGCCATTCGAGATGTTCAACGAGATGCTAGCAGGCAAGGGCTACCGTCCGTTACCACCGATAAAGAGGCCGAAGGAGACAATCCGGATCGTATCTTCTGACATACCGATAATAGGTCACAGAGGGCTCAAGGTATTGGACAATGTCGGTGTCTACCTGGTGGGCTCTTTCCCCGAGTGCATAGGTTGCCGTAAATGCGAAAAGCAGTGTCCAGAGAGGGCGCTTAAAGTATACGAGATGGGCGATGGAAAGTTCAAGATCCAGGTAGAGACGGAACACTGTCTTGGCACGGCCTGCAAGAACTGTGAGTCGGTCTGCCCGAAAAAGTGCTACAACTTCAGCGAGCTCAAGATCGTCAACCGGGGATGATAGTTCTGTGAAGTTCTTTACTGTCGTAGAGAATCATGCAGGAACGTCGTTCGATAGCACAAAATCGGTCAAGAGGGTAGATAGCAGCAACAGGCACTTCATCTCGGAGCATGGGCTGAGCATCCTGATCGAGACGGACACGGGGAAGCACGTGCTTTTCGACACGGGCGCTTCAGAGATGGTCTTCAAGGAGAACCTTGACCTTTTAGGGTTCAGACCTCAGGATATCGACCTGGTCTTCATATCTCATGGCCATTATGATCATCTTGGTGGCCTTAATATCATGATCGAGGCAGGGGTGCCGATATATACACATCCAAAGACATTCTCAGGAAAAAAGATCGCCCTGCTTCATGACGGTTCCAAGAGGGATGTTTCCGCATCAGAGGGAACCCTGACCGCACTTTCCCGAGCAAATCTGCAACTATCCTCGACACCCATCGAACTTGTCCCTGGGATAAGGACCTCGGGGGAGGTCCCAAGACTGTACCCTTTTGAGAGTGAGACACGTTTCTATAGAGAGGAGGAAGGCCAACTTGTGCCTGACAATATGGTCGAAGAGCAGGCGCTATATGTGACAACGAAGAAAGGAACGGTCCTCCTGACCGGCTGTGGTCATCCTGGTGTCATCAATATGGTCCATCAGGCCAAGAAATCCACCGGAAGGCCGGTCTACATGGTCATGGGCGGCTTCCATCTTTCGGCAACACCTGCCAACAACGACCGCATTCTAAAGACCATGGAGAACCTCAAGAACCTCAATGTCGAACGGATCGCCCCAATGCATTGCTCAGGGTTCACTGCCACCAAGATGTTCTCTGACCGATTCGTCAACATGGACCTGATGTGGGCAGGTTCCAAGGTCGAGATACCGTGAAGTTCGGTTTTGGGTATTCAGACCTTCATCTATGCCTTTTATCCCCTTCTCTTTCGTAAACGATGTCTGCCGTCGCATGACACAGAAGCTCGTCAGTGAAAGAAGCGGAGTACATCACCCTTCGGGCCGATTCGATCGGTCCATACATCACAAAATCTGCCCCTGCCATCATAGGGAGCGCACATGATGCCGTGTCCACGTACCTATAGAGCCTAGGGTCGTTCTTAGAGGCCTTCAAAAGAGGGGCATAGGACTCCACTGCATTATGAAGCGCGCATCCGCAGGGCAGCCCCCATTTTGCCTTGGATATGAACAAGGCCCTGAGCGCACTTCCCGCGTTCTGCTCAGCTGCCAGGACGGCCATATCAAGAAGGAGGTTCTTCACCCCTGCTTTCTTTGCCATATCTATCAGGCCTTCCTTGAGGACCCCGCCCCCATCTTCCAGCAGATATATCTTCCCTTTTACCGTCAGGTCCATCGGGTTGAAGGCGAGCAGGACCGCGGTCTCAACCCCGACATCGGACATCGCCGCCAGCTCCTTCTCATCTGTACCTGCGCTCAGGGTGTTGTATATCGCCCTGTCCTGAAGCCCGATCTCCTTTGCGAACCGTATCCCATCAAGCCGTACGTCTCTGCTGGGGGAATCAACAAAGAAAGGAAGGTCCGAGATCTCTGAGAACTGTCGGATATATGACCTCATCGCGTTGGACGTCTCAGCGAATAGCATGACCGCTGCTGGACATCCAGTCTCGGTTGAGGCGGTCATCATCTTTTCCAGGACCTCTTTTGTCCTAGGTTGGTCTATGACTCCTTCGATCCGGTCCTGAACGATGCTGTGCCGAGGATAAAATAACGACCCGACCATGACCGTCCTTCTTTTGCCAGGCTGTCCCCCGAAACGGACTCCCCCGACATCGAATGATATCTGTTCGCTTTGGAATTTGAACATGTCAGCACCCCGTAAAATACATGCGCATCCTTCCTGCGAGCTCAAGGTTCGGAGATTGGAAAACACTGCCACCCACAGGGTCGATCCCAATGCCAAAATGCTCGTCCACAATTGCGAACCCGGACCTCGTGTTCAAGGCCTCCGAGGGCATCCTGAGGAACCCCTCGATGATGACATCGGCGGTCCTGTGCATCGTCTTACCAATGGAGTCGCTTGCCTGCATCAGGCCCCGGACCTCGATGTTCATAGGACCATATGGGAAGTCCTCAATTTTAACCTCACTCAATCTTTCCAGCTCTTCGATGAGCTCCCTCCTCCTTTCATCGTCGAACTGATATATGGGGTCCATCGCGACGATCTCATCGACATCCTTTGGATGGACAAGATCGACCAAGGTCACCTGGGACCTGAACCTTTCTATGGCGTACCTCGGCACAGAGCAAAGGAAAGGGATCGCGCTTCTTGCACCTATGATCCTCTTGTCGTCACCTATCCCGTTTTTCATCAGGTTGATGATAGCATCTGCTGGAAAATGTCCAAACTCCTCCTTGCCGCAAACGACCAAGAAGCGGATGGATGGGTCTGAAATGACGTTCAGAATGACCTTTTCCAATCCGACGTTCTCCGTTTTCATGATCCCCTTTATCTTGAACAACCTGGAAGGCACATCTACAGCCCCTCTGCCGATGATCAGGACCGCAACCTTGGACCCAATCTCGCCTAGAATATATTCACCTGGATAAGGATAACACATCGATTTATCGGACATCAGCGTCCGATCGGATTACTGGCTATAATAATCTGTTGTCGTTTTAAAAAAATTTAAAGAGACCACATCGATTTTAAAACATCATTCTGGGACCCGCGTCGACAAGGTCTGCGTCTCCAACGGACCGAGGACCATCGGTCTATATGGTTTTAGAATGTGGTGGTCATATCGGCGGGACTATCAATGGGAATGGGATAGTTGATCTTGGTCCATCCTTTGGACCGCTCATCCATTGATCCGCTTGTCGGAAAAAAAAGATTTCCCTAAGGTCTTTCAACACGAAGATCAAGGTCCCATGGCACATATCCCTGCTTTATGTGGTCACCGATCCCAGTCTCGCCATCTCTTTACATTAACTAGACAAATAGGCCATCCACCTATCCGTGCCTGATCATCTGGTCTATACCATGTTCTACGGTGAACTCTGGGATGAAACCGATCATGGCCTTCGCCAGTGAGATGTCCGCAACCGAATGCACGATATCTCCCTTCCTTGGCGGAAGGTGAACAACATTCCCTTCGACCGTCTTCCCGAATTTTGATAAAATTATCCTTGCAAGATCGTTGAGAGAGATGGCCTCTCCCCTGGCAACATTGAAGACCATACCGCCGCAGCCCTTGGCAACCGCTGCCTTGAGGCACGCCTGTACGACGTCCAGGACATATGTGAAGTCCCTGGTCTGATTTCCATCCCCGTATATCGTGAGAGGCTTGCCCTTCCTCGACATATCGATGAACTTCGGTATCACGGCAGCATACTCGGAGCTCGGGTCTTGTTTTGGCCCGAAGACATTGAAGAACCTGAGGGAGATCGTTGGGAGCCCATAGACCTTAGTGAAGACCTTGCAATAATACTCACCCGCAAGCTTTGAGACAGCATATGGCGATATGGGGTCTGGCATCATATCCTATTTCTTTGGCAAGAAAGAAGAATCTCCATATACCGATGAGGAGGAGGCGTTGACGACCATCTTGATATCACAGTCCCTTGCGGCCGTGAGCACGTTCAACGTCCCATTCTGGTTCGTGAGGTTCGAACTTATCGGGTCCTGGATGCTCTTTGGCACCGAGGCTATCGCTCCAAGATGGAAGACATAATCCATCCCTTTGAACGACCTTCTCAGAAGGTCGAGGTCCAATAAGCTCCCAACGATCAGTTCGACGTCCAGCTCGTCCAGGTTCGAGACCTTTCCGCTCGAGAGGTCATCGTACACAAACACCTTGTTCTTCTCTGCAAGGACCTCTGCCAGGTTCGAACCTATGAACCCCGCTCCGCCTGTAATTATCACCCTATTGTCCCTAAGGATGTCCTGTAACCTCATGTCCATTCGCCTGCTCACTTATCAATCTCCTTTTCCTTATTGAGCAGCGACTCTATGTGCTCCTTCAGGGCCGCTGAGTACTCAGGATGAAGAAGGCCGAGCTCCACCTGCGTCTTGAGCCAACCTATCATATCCCCTATGTCGTAACGTTTTCCTTCGAACCTCCATCCATAGATCTCCTGCTTTTTCCTCAGCAACCGAAGGGCATCAGTGAGCTGAACCTCCCCGTTCAGACCAGGCGGCGTCCTTTCGATCGCTTCGAAGATCTCGTGGGTCAAGATGTAAGTTCCCGCTATCGCCAGATCTGATGGTGCAAGTTCTGGGAGCGGTTTTTCAACAAGGTCATCGATCAGATATAGGTCCTCATCGACCTTTCTCCCTGCGATTATCCCGTAATCCTTCACCTTCTCTCTTGGGACAGGTTCTATCGCGATGACCGACCGTCCGGTCCTCTTATGCACATCCATGAGCTGCTTGACCACCGGCACCTTGGACCTGTATATCGTATCGCCGAGCATCACTGCAAAAGGTTCATCGCCTATGTGCTGCTTGGCCTTGAGCACAGCATCCCCAAGGCCTCGTTGCTCCTTCTGTCTTATGAAATGTATGTCGGCCATGTTGGATATGTCACGGACCTTTTTCAGATACTCTTTCTTGTTGCCACGTTCAAGGACGGCCTCAAGCTCATATGACCTGTCGAAATGGTCCTCGATGCCGCGCTTATGTCGGCCTGTTATAATGACGATATCAGTGATGCCTGCGGCCAATGCCTCCTCGACCACATATTGTATCGTCGGTTTGTCCACGACCGGGATCATCTCTTTAGGCTGCTCTTTGGTCAACGGAAGGAACCTGATGCCCCAACCCGCCGCTGGAATTACTGCTTTCATCTGTTCACCAGCAAATGCCTTCATAGTTCTTCGTTCTGACGACGCCCCTACCATCAATAACAGGGACCTCCCCATACAGAGCAGGGTCCGCGAACTCCTTCCACTCGGTCACTATCATTACAGCATCCGCCCCGGTGACACACTCCTTGGCGGTGGCACAATAGGTGATCTCTGGGAAACGCCTTTTGAAGTTCTCCATGGCCTTTGGGTCGTAGACCCTCACCCTGGCCCCCTTGGAGAGGAGCTCCTTTACGATCGTCAGTGATGACGCCTCGCGGATATCATCAGTATCTGGTTTGAATGCCAGCCCCAGCACCGCGACGTTCTTACCTTTTACGTCCATCTTTTTCTCCAGTATCTTCACGAGCCTGATCGGCTGGTCCTTGTTGACCTTCCTTACGGCCTCCAAAATATGCGTGCTCACATCGTATCTTTTTGCCTCTGCGATGATCCCCTCAAGGTCTTTTGGGAAGCAGGAGCCCCCATAACCGCATCCAGCTCTGAGGAATAGCTTTCCGATCCGAGGGTCCATG
Source organism: Methanomassiliicoccales archaeon (assembly GCA_013415865.1). Classification (NCBI taxonomy): domain Archaea; kingdom Methanobacteriati; phylum Thermoplasmatota; class Thermoplasmata; order Methanomassiliicoccales; species Methanomassiliicoccales archaeon. The sequence continues at coordinate 209,935 of CP058896.1, read as the reverse complement.
CCCATCCCTTCAGCGACCTGTCTGAAGTCTATTCCCATCTCCTTGCAGATATTGCCCATCTCATTCACAAAGGAGATCTTTGTCGCAAGGAAAGCGTTCGACGCTACCTTTATCATCTCGGCCGTGGACAAAGGGACCTTCAGTATAGGGCAGTCAAAACCACGATATAGGTCGACAACGACCCTCAAGGAGCGTTCATCCATAGCCCCGATCACTATTCTATCTGGCCTGAGGAAATCCTGCACGGCCGCCCCCTCCTTCAGGAACTCAGGGTTCATCGCGACGCCGAAGTCCTCACCTGCCTTTTTATTTGATGAGCTTTCTAAAATTGGAATGACGACATCCTCTGTTGTCCTTGGCATAACGGTGCTCTTCATGACCACCACCTTGTACCCATCGCTCTTTGATATCTCATCCCCTATGAGCGATGCGGCCTCCTTCACATACCTGAGGTCCAAAGAGCCATCATCGAACGAAGGGGTCCCTACACATATGAAGATGGCATCAACATCTCTCAAGACCGAAAAATCGCTGGTCGCCCTCAAGCTGCCTGAGGCAAGACCCTCCGTCACAAGACCTTCTAGGCCTGGCTCGAAGATCGGGACCTTCCCTGAATTTATCATTTTGACCTTGTCCTCTATCACATCTATGCACGTGACATCGTTCCCTAGATGGGAGAAGCATGCCCCGGTCACAAGGCCGACATATCCAGTTCCTACCACGGCCAATCTCATTCTCTCAATCCTGGGGGAACGAGGTATCTCTATTTTTAACTGATGCTGATGCCCCTCGGCCTTTAATGAAAACAGCGGACCAAAGACCATAAACCTTATATCACGTCCCCCTCAGTATAATAACGGCCTGGATGCTGGCAGGAGGGTCTATGATGAAAAAAGAAAACATAGAGTGCATAGGATGCAGCTCCTCCTTGGGTGTCGAGGTATTGAGCGACAGGTTGGTGCTTAAGGATAAGGTCGCCGTCATTCCAGGATTGGACCGCATCCTGGAGGAGGTCATGAAGATGAGGTTGGATAAGAGATCGGCCATCGCCGACGAGCTCATGACAAGGGTGAAGGCAAGGTTCATGGTCCCCGATGGAGAGGAGAAGGAATATCGGGAAGCCCTGATGGCCGAGTATGAAAGAAGGATGATGGACTTCCTTTGACCGAAGGACCATGGATAACTTATTCTACCGCGGCGTCGGTCCAGGGGCCGATAAGATGATGGTGGCGACGCTTTTTGGGCTCGACGAGGTCTTCTTCCTTGAACCGGCATATGAATGGCTCATCGACAATGTCTATACCGACCAGTTCCTGACGATAGATGGAAAGGAAGCCAGGGTCATAATTGATGAGGAAGAGAGGCCGATAGCCATGGCCGTCAAGGCGGATAGATGGTATGCCATCTCCCTGCTACATAGAGAACCGACCGATGCGTTGATAGAAGCCCTTGAAAGGTACGATCTGGAGGTCTATAGCACAAAGCGGTCTGATTTCATTGCGGCCACCCGAGAATATTTCTCGATATTGCTCGAGTCTGAGAACAAGCCGGCCCTTGAGGATTTTAATGAAAAGAGGATGCTTGACGTTGCCTGGTTGATCGGACGGTCCTTTGACGGGGAGCTAAAGGACAAGGTCTGTCTTGATGTAGGCTGTGGTTCTGGCCTCGGCTCCGCGGCATTGCATAGGCTGGGCATGAGAGCGGTGTCCTATGATCTGGACCCTTCATTGTTGTCAAGAGGGCTCCACGAAGGCCGTCTGTACCATCATGAGACCATGAGGATCGATGGCACCAGAGCAAGGATGTACATCGACCCGGTCGAATACGGGCTGGTCCTCATGGCCGGTAAGATAGCAGAGTTCAACTCGTTCCTCTGGAAGCAGATCATCGATGATGCGTTCACGCTGTCATCATCGACACTGATCACCGTCGAGACGAAAGAAGAGGCGGACATGGTGAAAAGATGGTGCCCGAAAGGGAGAAAGGTAAAAGTGTTCGAGAACGACCGGGACCCTTTCTATGACAGATGGGTCATCCTCGCGGTCAATAAAAAATAATACCAGATGATCGGCAACGAACAGAAATGCTATAAGTGCTGGCACTATCTGAAAAATCCGACAGATATTAATAATCGCTGAGCCGGTCCTTTTCATGGTGTTAACCGTGTCCAATTATGCAGAACTGTCAAAAAAGTTGGTGGATGCTTTGGGATTAAAGACAGAACCGGTGGCAGTGACCTTGATAAAAAAGGGCCAGAGCATACCTGAGGGATATCAGGTCGTCGACAGCGCCATGAGGCACTGTCAGTCGATAATGAAAGCGCGCAAAGGGGCCGTTCTTTGCATTCCAGCTGAGAAGAACGCATGTCCAGTCGGCGCATCTGCGCTAGGAGAGACCCCATTGCCCGAGAAGGTCAGGTCTGGAGAGTTCCATCATAACATGGGAATGTACGATACGGACCAAGCGGCCGCAAGAACGATGTCGGTACGCCCATCATTGCCCACCGGCTCCACTATCGCTACCGTGGTGAGCCCATTGAGCAAGGCATTGGTCAAGCCGGACGTGGTGGTCGTCGTAGGGCAGCCCGAGCAGATGTTCTGGATAATACCGGCCGCCCAGACCTATGACAAAGGTGGACGGGTCACCGTTGAGATGGCCGCGGTACAAGCATCCTGCGTGGATTCGACCGTGATACCGATCGACACAGGCAACGTGAACATATCCCTCGGATGCTTTGGATGCCGTAAGACCAGCGATATAAGTCCCGATGAGATGTTGGTAGGCATACCATGGAACAAGTTTGAAGGTACGGTGGCCGCGATAGAAAAGATGGCCCAGTCCGCCATCCCGAAGTCAAGGGCGAAGTCCTAAATCCAAACAAACCCTATTCATCATTTTATCTTTTGTCTATTTCTTGATCGTAAAACATTATTAGCATGAACATACAATAATGTGTAACAACGTTTCATGTAAAATGAACTTGGGGAAAAGCCCATGGACGAGTTAGACCTCAAGATCCTCAGGATGCTCCGTGAAAATTCCAGACAGAGCTTGGGAGTAATAGCAGAAAAGACAGGGACATCCAAGGCCACGGTATCCAGGAGAATATCAAGACTTGAAAAAGAAGGATACATCTCAAGTTATACCTTGACGACAAACCTGTCAAAGCTGGGGCTGATGAGGGCCCTGATAGGTATTGGAGTATCAGGCAATCTCATCGACCATGCCATCGAAGAGCTAAGGAAATTTGAGGAGATACAGACCATTTACAAGGTCTTCGGTGACCACAGCCTGATATGCGAGGTGTACACCAAGAGCGTCGACCTCCTCTATGAGCTCATACAGAGCAAGATCCTTAAGATATCTGGCATACAGAACGTCGAAGTGGACATTCTTATTGAAAGGTTGGTCCTAAATCCCGATGCAGAACTGGATATGCTCGCTAGCAATGCGGTCTGAGGGGACTAATGATTTATCAATCGACCACGTTACACCCGATGATGCAGCTTGTCAGCAGGCCGAAGTACCCAGATCAACATGGGGACAGGACTGTCGCGGCAGAAGACGCTCTCAAGAGGATCGAACCTTTGAGAAAGATCGCTGGTATCACGAGGATAGCTGACATCACTGGGCTGGACAGGGTGGGCATCTATGTGTTCTCAAGTATAAGACCGGAGGCGAAAGGAGGGGCCATTTCCGTTTACAACGGTAAAGGGCTTACCCCCGTGCAGGCGAAGGTCTCGGCTATAATGGAAGGCATCGAGCGCTATAGTGCAGAGATGTGGGATGAGATCATTGTCTGGAAAAGGGTCAAAGACATGGTGGGAGCATTGGACCCAATGGAGCTCATCATCCCTCCGGCGGTCAGATATCAGCTTTCACAATACCCGATAGCGTGGGTCCCGGCGTTCGATATATGCTCAGGAAAAGAAATCCAAGTACCTGCCTGTGCGGTTTTTCACCCGTACTATCCGAGGGCGGACCTCCAGCTCTTCCGTTCCAATACCAACGGTTTGGCATCAGGTAATAATATTGAGGAGGCGATCTTGCATGGCCTTTGTGAGGTCATCGAGAGGGATGCCTGGTCCATATGCGAAGGGAGGAGGAGGGTGAACTCTGACCTTGACATATCTGGGACGAGAGCTGAGAAGGTGGCAAGCATGTTCACCGACAAAGGCATAGAGCTTCATTTCAAGGACCTCACCAGCGATATCGGCATGCCTGTTGTAGCGGTCGCGGCTGACGACATCGAGACAAAGGACCCAGGTCTTCTGACGCTTGGCATCGGAGCTAATCCAGATCCAGAGGTCGCCGCCATAAAGGCACTTATCGAGGTGGCACAAAGCCGCCTGACCCAGATACATGGGGCCAGGGAGGACACGGTCCATGCGGACAGGAACCGGGCTCTTGGTTATGAACGCGTGAAGAGGATCAATAGACTATGGTTCGAGGACAGTGGACAGAGGAGGGACCTGGTAGACCTGGAAAACCTATCGACCAATGACATACTTGAAGATATAAATGTCCTGACGGGAAGACTCTCAAGGGTTGGTCTGGACAAGGTCTTGGTCTGTGATCTGACCAGAAAGGAACTGGGCATCCCGGTAGTGCGGGTCATTGTTCCTGGGGCCGAGATATTCGCAATAGACCCTGACAGGGTAGGTGCTAGACTCATGAGAGCGTGTGGTAGATGAAGACCGCGGTATTCGTCGGCATGAGCATTTCACACGAGGAGGCGAAGTCCATCCTCGATGCCATTTATCTACCTCCCATCAGAAGAGGGGATATCCCGAGATTAAGCGATGATGTGAGGTACGTCGGGATAATAGACGGGGTCTTCTCTAGCGAGTCCTCCGTGGGCCATAGGGAGATCATCTCCCTGTTGAAAAAAGGGATCACTGTGGTCGGTGGTGGCAGCATGGGCGCATTGAGGGCAGCGGAACTGGCAGATCTTGGTATGATCGGGGTGGGGAAGATATTCGAAATGTACAGGGATGGTGTGATCGAAGGGGACGATGAGGTCGCGTTGGTCTTTGATCCAGAGACATACTATCCATTGTCGGAGCCGCTTGTCAATATCAGATTTTTCCTTTCAAATGCAGTCAAACAGCGTGTGATAGAGATCACCCAGGAACAGATGCTCATCGATCATATGAAGAAGATATTCTATCCTCGAAGGACTTATGCTGCGCTTTTCAAGATAGCTGAAAAGGAACTGCCTCCTGATACTGTCAAAGCTTTGAGGGATATGTTGAGAGAGACATCCTTCGACCTGAAACGAAGTGACTCGTTAAAGGTATTATATACTTTGAAAGAATTGCAGGATGCCTAAAATCAAGAAAGGTGAAATATTAACTTAAGGGCGTTAAAATAGGATGCGTTTAACGGCCTTAAACGATTGTTTTTTTTAAGCTGTTAAGATAGAGCATTTTTTGTCTGGCCTTAGAACATGTTTTACCTATTGTTAATGGTGGATGGTTTATCCATCCAAGCGCAAGTTTATATTAGCAAAAAGAGAATTCCTAGCCCGCAAGGGGAGCCAATTTTCATTGAGGAGCAATTGATTTTCGATTGAGCTTCAATGAGAATTGAGTTAGAGAAAGGAGGTATAAAATGGCAAAATACAAGGACAAAATAGACTTGTACGACGACAGGGGCAAACTGATCGAGAAGGATGTCCCTCTCGAGGCTATCAGCCCGTTGTACAACCCGGCCATTAAGAGGACCGTATCTCTTGCTAAGAGGGTCAATGCGGTCGATCTTGCCGCACTTGAGGGAGCGCTCAAGAAGGCAAAGGTCGGAGGCGGCACCCTCAGGGGCAGGGAGATGGACCTTCCGATAGTGGCCAACGGAGAAAAGATAGCAAAGAGGGTAAAGGACATCCTGAAGGTCAACAAGGATGATGACACTGAGGTCAATCTGCTTGCCGACGGCAAGAAGATGATAATCATCACCCCGACCGCAAGGCTCGAAGCCGGTGCTGAATATACAACTGGATTCACCGCAGCCGCGGCAGCGCTCACCCAGGCGATCATTGACCAGTTCGATGTGGACATGTTCCAGGCGAGCATGGTCAAGGCAGCTATCTGGGGACGCTACCCGCAGACGCTGAACTTCCTCGGATCGGTCATGAAGACGATCCTGGATGTTCCGCAGCTGAACGAGGGTGCAGGTTACGCCCTCAGGAACGTCATGGCCAACCACTACGTCATGTTGACGGGCAGGAACGCCATGAACGCAGCAGCCATCGCGGCCATATTCGAGCAGGCGGCCGCCTTTGAGATGGGTGATGCGATCGGACCCTTTGAGCGCCAGCAGCTTCTCGCTCTTGCCTACCAGGGCTTGAACGCGAACAACATGGTCTACGACCTCGTCAAGGCGAACGGCAAGACCGGAACGGTCGGTACCGTCGTCGAGAGCCTCGTGGAGCGCGCACTTGAGGACAAGGTCATCAAGAAGGGAAAGAAGATGGCATCTGGATTCGTCGAGATGACCACCAACGACTACCCGCTCTGGAACGCCTACGCGTCCGCTGGTATGCTGGCCGCGATCATGGTCAACATCGGTGCCGCAAGGGCAGCACAGGGTATCCCGTCCACAATTCTGTACTACAACGACCTGCTGGAGCATGAGACCTCCCTGCCAGGAGCTGACTACGGACGCTCGATGGGTACCTCGGTCGGTATGTCATTCTTCAGCCACTCGATCTATGGTGGTGGGGGCCCAGGTCTGTTCCATGGGAACCACGTCGTTACCAAGCACGCGAAGGGCGTAGTCATCCCGGTAATCGCCGCAGGATGCGCACTCGATGCTGGTACCCAGATGTTCTCGGCAGAGGCGACCTCGAGCCTGATGAAGGATGTCTTCGGAGACATACCTGAGTTCAAGACACCCCTGAAGATGGTCGGTAAGGAGGCCAAGAAGATCAAGAAGAACTTCTAAGGTGAAACAGAATGGCTAGAACTACCCTACAAGAACAGGTCCCATTGCCTGAGATCCTGATATTCCCCGCCCGACTTCTGAAGGCGGAGACCACCGAGAAACTGCTGAACAGAGTGTACGATGTTCCCCATGTTCGTCACATCACAGTAAGCGGTGAATCGCTTCCGGACAAATTGACGGCCGGAGAAGGCAAAGGTCTGCCGAACGAGCACACTGAGAGGAAGAAGATCAAGGTGAAGGGATCCGAGGTTGACCTAAGGTTGATGGTCGGACGCATATTCGTTGAGATCGACGACGTCGAGCACATCGATGAGGCCATGGCCAAGATCGAGGAGGTCTGCAAAGAGCTCCTGCCCTTTGGGTTCAGCCTTGAGGTGGGGAGATATAACAAGTTCAAGCCGACTGTCACCGACTATAAGAAGATGAGGTGAAAATCATGGCATACAAGAGGCAATTCTACCCAGGAACCACTACGCCTGCGAAGAACAGGCGCAAGTTCATTGACCCGAACTACAAGCTCGAGAAGCTCCGCGATGTCGCGATGGATGACGTCGTCCGCATATTGGGCCACAGGAAGCCCGGTGAGGACTACAAGTCGATCCACCCGCCACTGGAGGAGGGCACCGAGCCCGACTGCCCGATAAGGCAGCTGGTCACCCCGATAGAGGGAGCCAAGAAGGGAGACAGGATCAGGTACGTGCAGTTCACTGACTCCGTATACTTCGCGCCGGCCATCCCATATGTCAGGGCCCAGATGTACATGTCGAGGATAAGGGGTATCGATACCGGTACTCTGTCCGGAAGGCAGATCATCGAGATGCGTGAGAGGGACCTAGAGAAGGTCGCTAAGGAATACATCGACAACGAGACCTTTGACCCAGCCAGGACCGGGATCCGTGGCGCGACCGTGCACGGGCACGCTTGCCGCCTTGATGAGAACGGCCTGATGTTCGATGCATGGCAGAGGTATCGCTGGAACGCCAAGAAGGGCGAGGTTGAGTATGTGAAGGACCAGGTCGCCATCCCCTTGGACAAGCCGATCTCCGTCGGCAAGCCCATGGACGAGAAGTGGCTGAAGGCGCACACCACGATGTTCCGCGCTGATGACGTGGACATGAGGGACGACCCCGAGGTCATGAGCCAGAACCTTCGGATACACAGGCTAAGGACCCTGTGCGGTTTCCAGCCGTTCGCCGTTAAGGAGTGATCACAATGGCCAAAGAGAAAGACAAGTTGTTCATGGCAGCAATGAAGAAGAAGTTCAAGGAGGCCCCGACCGAGGTCAACACCACTTACTACACCTTCGGAGGCTGGAAGCAGTCGAAGAGGAAGAGGGAGTGGGTTGAGCAGGCTAACAAGATCGCCAAGGAAAGGGGCATCCCGATGATGAACCAGGATATCGGTGTCCCTCTCGGACAGCGTGTCCTGATGCCATACCAGCTGAACCACACTGACATCTATGTCGAGGCAGATGACCTGCACTTTGTCAACAACGCTGCTATGCAGCAGTGCTGGGACGATATCCGCAGGACGGTCATATCCGGCCTCGACACGGCACACAATGTCATTGAGAAGAGGCTAGGTAAGGAAGTCACCCCAGAGACCATCAACCACTACCTGGAGACCGTCAACCATGCTATGCCTGGTGGCGCGGTCGTTCAGGAGCACATGGCCGAGTGCAGCCCAGCGCTTACCGCGGACTGCTATGTTAAGGTCTTCTCCGGAGACGACGAGCTTATAGACGAGATCGACAAGCCCTATGTGATCAACATCAACAAGGAGTTCCCAGCGGACCAGGCCAAGCAGCTTAAGGAGGCCGTTGGAAAGTCCCTGTGGCAGGTCATCAGGTGCCCGACCATAGTCGGCCGCGTCTGCGATGGAGGTACGATGTCCAGGTGGTCTGCGATGCAGATCTCGATGTCGTTCATCAGCGCCTACAAGCTTGCCGCCGGTGAGGCAGCGATCGCCGACTTCGCCTACGCCGCGAAGCACGCGTCCGTGCTTGAGATGGGTACCATGATGCCGGCCCGCCGTGCACGTGGCCCGAACGAGCCCGGTGGCATACCGTTCGGATTCCTTGCAGATATGTCACAGTCGTTCAGGAAATACCCGGACGACCCATGCCGCGCAGCCCTTGAGGTAGTCGCGCTCGGTGCGGTCATCTTCGACCAGATCTACCTTGGATCGTACATGTCTGGAGGTGTCGGCTTCACGCAGTATGCTACCGCGGCTTACACTGACAACATCCTCGAGGACTATGTCTACTATGCCGCAGACCTCGTGAAGTCCAAGTACGGTGGCTTCTGCAAGAGCAAGCCGACCATGGACCTGATCGAGAAGCTCGGAACGGAGATCAACTCCTACGCCCTCGAGATGTACGAGCGCTACCCGGCCGCGATGGAGGCCCACTTCGGAGGTTCCCAGCGTGCGACCGTCGCAGCTGCCGCCACCGGTATCGGAGTCGCCATGGCGACCGCCAACGCCAACGCTGGTGTGAACGCCTGGTACCTGTCAATGCTGCAGCACCGTGAGCGCCTAGGCCGCCTCGGGTTCTACGGATACGACCTGCAGGACCAGTGCGGTTCAGCGAACTCGCTGTCGTACAGGTCTGATGAGGGTCTGCCCCACGAGCTCCGTGGACCGAACTACCCGAACTACGCGATGAACGTCGGTCACCTGTCCGGATATGCTGGTATCGCAGGAGCCCCGCACTTTGCGCGTGGGGATGCGTACGCATGCAACCCGCTCATCAAGATCGCCTTCGCCGACAAGAACCTCCCGTTCGACTTCGCGAACATCACGAAGGAGTTCGGCCGCGGCGGTCTCCGCGAGTTCATGCCAGCAGGCGAGAGGACCGTCATCATACCCGCGAAGTAAGGTGGTCCAATGGAGATTGGGGACTTCGCCAGGTACAAGAACACCGGGACCGTCGGAAAGGTCGTCGACAAGTATTCCGAGTCAGGGGTCGAGTGGATCGAGCTCGACAACAAGCTAGTCTACAGGGTCGAATACCTGGAACCGGCCTCGGAGGGCGAGTACAAGGCATCCTCGGTCAAGGACCGCGCGGAAGGGCTCTCCATCGAACAGATAGAGCGCATGAAGGAAGAGCTCATGAAGGCGGAACGGCATGCCTACGCCACCCCAAGTGGTGGAGGCTGAGCATCAAACCCTTTACCTTTCCATTTCTTTTTATTGCACCTTACATTCTGTCCGACAAGATATCGCTCATTTTTCTTGAGATGTCAGGGCATGATTGAATTCTCAAGCCTTATGAGGATTATCGGGGCCTCCTTATCATAGGATAAATGCCAGGCATAATCATATCTGACGAGCCCTGAGAACACCAGATATCCGAATAGATACCATCAGCGTTTTTTCGGCTACGATGATATCAGGTCCGACAATTTTTGATTATTCATTATTTCGCTTATTTTTCATGAAGATACATGGATGACATATCACAACAGCAGGCATTGGGAAATATCTATATGAGACAACAGCGAAATTTTATGACGTCTATGGAGTCGGATGAAAACCTTTTTTAATCTCTATCGGGGACGAAATTCGCGATCTTTTTAATCATCTGATCAGAAAGGTCGGAAAGAATTGTTTCACTTCAGACCATTTCCAGGCAGTTTAATCTTCACTGTCGAACCCGACAAAGATCGTAGCGTTCTTTGGGTCATCCTCTATGCCATATCTGTTCTTTACCACCAGATCCCCCAAAGGCGATGGTGAACATGAAACGACTCGTGATACGCCAGGTATCGACTCGAGCTCTGGGAATGATACCGGGGGCATGAAGAAATATTCCCTAGTTTGGGGCTTTACATCCATGAAGATCACAAAATCTTCGCAGAGCCAGAGGACATTGTCCCTATTTTTATACTTCTCCCTTTCACCAGGTATGACCTCGATACCAACGACTATGCCATCATCGGCCATCATCAATACCGTTGGTTCCGGAGGAGGTCTGAAATCCTTATTCTTCAAGATGCAAAGGACGTGTTTTCTCTGCATACATTGTTCGACGCCCTCATTCTTAACCTCCATCCCCATCTGGGATTTGATACAACGCTCTACTTTGGCGACACCTTCTCTCGTCTCCATGTCGAGCGGGAAGACCTTGAGCGTCCCCTTCATCCCCTTGATGATGTCAATTGCAGTTTCTAAAGACGACATCGGGGCGGTGAACGGGTTGGAACTTAATAATTATTATCCATCTTATTTGGCATGATGTTCAATCTACACGTGAGGCAGGTTTTTTGCTCAGATAGTCCTTTATGCCACCCACATCGATGCCCAATAAGAACACGTCCGCAACGTTCTTGACATCGGAGGTCCTCAATTTGATCGTGGGCTTCACCCCGATCTTCTTTTTGACCTTAAGCTCGTCTACAAGCACCTTATCTACCACAACCTCGAACATCGGTATGGACCAGCTCGATTCCATGTCAATCTGAAAATCTTTTACTGTGCCGATCTCCCTTCCGCTCTTGTCGAGCACTCTTTTCCCAACCTGGTCTTCTAGGGTGTTCTGTGCTTTGTAATCCTCAAGGACGGTGTTGCCCATATTCTCCATCTCAACGTTCAACGTCACCATGTCCGAGATGGACCGGACCGCTTCGACCTTGACCATGGCAACCTGTTGGCCCACCAGTTTCTTCTTCTTGTTGAGATAAAGTTCATTTCCCTTGTTTATCTTTATTCCGATTGCTGGCACTTTCCAATTTGCAAGGTCCAACGCCACATCTTCGACGACCCCGATCAATTTCGCATTGGAGCTCAAGACTTCCTTTCCATATAGGTCACTGAGTTCGATCATTCCCCATCTCCAAATATGTACAGGGGACCAAGATATTTCTAATCTCTCATTCCAGACCTTGTTCTACGATTTGAAAGTAATATATCCAAGTGTACCGCTCGTGTCCATCATGAGCTTGACACAGATAATGAAAGAACAGCCTGAGGTCATCAACGCCCTTTATCGTTATAAGAACACAATATTCAAGGACGGAAATCTTTCCAACAAGGAGAAAGAGCTGATCGCGATAGCCGTCATCTGCGTTCTAAAATGCGAAGAGTGTCTAGACGTCCATGCCAGGAGAGCGATAGAGCTGGGGGCGACAAAGGACGAGATAAGGGAGGCCATGCTCGTTGCAATGTACTTGGCAGGGCCCCATGCTGTGATATGGTCAGAGAAGATAGACGAGTTCCTCTCGGATGGGCGATAAAAAGCCCGATCCGATCTTAGGGTCCCTTGCCATATTCCATGTGCATATCCTTCTTCAATGCGAATCCCGCACAGCTCTCAGCGCATTTCAATATGGACATGGGATAGGGGCATACAGAATGTTTAAGGGTCCTGCCACCATGAATATACACCTTGTTCTCCCCGAACGGCATGTGGATGATGTCCTCCACCGAAAGTTCCCTCAACGACTCGCCCAGTTTCCTAACATATGGACAACCGCATTCCAACCTTACAGACACCTTGTCCCCATTGAAATGACAGGTCACCGTCCCTTTGAACCTGCAAGCACCTGGGTCGACGTTAAGGACCACATCTTCGCTCATACAGGCCGAATCTGGGCCCCCCCATAATTATCTTTTCTATGGTCTGCCAGATTTACCTGCAACAATCCTCTCCACAGGTCACTTCCTTCCTTCCCAATAATGCAGACGTGATCATCGCATATGCACATCCGACCCCGCTGTCCACTTTGATCGCTCCAACGGGACAATTGGTCATACAAGCTCCGCACTCCATACATCGCTCATAATTTACCAGCGAAGCCTTGAAGTCCCCAGGCGCGAAGACCCTGTGAGGGCAGACCTGGGAGCATCTGCCACAGTTCACGCATCTGTTCATGTCATATCGCAATGTATTAACCTGGGCACGAACTGTCTTGCTGCAATCACATCCTGAGCCCATCTCACCACCCCCCTGACCTAAATAGTGCGGCGAGCAAAGTAAGGACCGTAGCGACGATGGCGAACAAGGCCATGACAGGTATATATCTGAATATCTCTCGTCGGACACTGCTTCTTGATGGATAAGGGGTCGCGCCGGTCCAATTGAGCCCTAGGTACCCAGTGAATGCGAGCGAGTATAATACGATCGATATTTCATACGCAACCAAATCTATGGTGTCAATTCCTTTCCATTTGCATAGCGCCACCGCAATGAGCGGGATGGAGATCAACCCTCCTACGAACATACCTTTTGTCGAATAGTCCTTCGTTGGAAGATAAGGGAATAAAATAGGAAACAGGACAAGACCCCCTAGGTAGATGGATAGAACGACCATCAATCCGAAGGGTCCGGCCGTAAGATAACCAAGAATGCAAAATGCCAGAGCATAGATGAAAAAATTCTTCAGCTCAACGGGAATGAGCACCAATCGCTCTTTCATGGGGAAAGTAACGGTCCTCATTTTTTCGTCTGCCTTCTTTCCACCTTCCATGAACGTTTTTATATCCGAGGCACGGACAGGTCCATATATCACATTGAACCCCGTTCTTCTTTTTACCTCGTGGGCAGCTATGCCAGGAGCTCCGAGCTGGGGAAGGATCAGCTCTCTATGTCTAACGATCTCCTCAAGGCGAGACGAGCTGATACGTGCGACAAGTTCTTCCGTACCAAATGTGCCTTTTCCAGCGGCGCACCAGACATTGATTCCCTTTGTGTCAAGGACCAAGATATACGCGTCCATACCTTTAAGTCCAGTTCTCAATGCATCGAAGCTCAATTTATAATTCGCTGTAACAAACACTGGGGACATATCTGTGGGATCTCCAAGTGAATAAAGACCTGGCTCCACCTTGTGCTCCCCTCTTTTATACCCAAGCCTGATGAGAAGATGCTCCATCTTATCAGCAGTTGTCAATTCTGTGCCAGCTTTCAACATGACCATCCTATCACCTTAAAGGAGCTCTTCGATCTTCTGATTGATCATCTCGATCTTGATCAATTGGATACAACAGACCTTTCCTTCGCGATGACCGATCGCCACAGCCAAGCGGTCTCCGGGCATAATTCTCGCTGCTTGTCTAACCTGTTTTGGCAGAACCATCTGGCCTCGTTCATCGATGGTCGTGATGCCCTCTACCTTGTAATCCATAGGGACACATGACCCTTTTTGTGACATAGACATAGATATGAAGTATAGATATTAATTAATTCTGATTTATCTGAAATATCAGTAATATCTATCCTTTAAGGATAACAATAAAAAATCTTGGAGGAAGTCGAGCTCGACCGCCCTTTCCTGATTCGCGATCACTAATAGGTCACCAAAAAGAAATGGTTCTGCGACCAAGATCTTAGAGTTTTCATTGAAGATCAACCGAAACAAAAAATGAAAATCAGGTCGGGATAGCGATGCTCATACCCTCTCCTTTCTCTTGGACATCATCTCATAGACCGTGGCCTTACTGATATCCAATGTACCTATTGCCGCGATCGCTTCTTTCTTTCTCATTATCGGAACCACGACGACAGGCATGCCTCGGAAAGGGCCAGTGTTGGCCGTCTTCCTGATGATCTGTCCTCGCCTCAGAGCCTCCTCAAGCATCGGTCCTGTGAAGTTTGTGTCGACCACCTCTCCGTCCTCACACCTGACCCCATGCCTGTTCCTGCTCCTCATCGTCACTGGGGTACGGTTCAAAAGCTCATGGATTGCCAGACAAAGACATTTGAGGTCATCCGCCTCTGTGTCCTGGCTTAATAGAGTGGTCCCTTCTGTCCAACATCTCCTAGATTGATTGTTCAGGGCCAACGCAGCGGTCACAGCACCCTTCTCCGCAGCATCATAGCTGAAGGCCGTCCCAATTATGATCACATCGCCATCTTCCATCCGGAACACATTTTTCAAGGGGGCCACCTGTGATTGGTCTGGAAAGTCCTCATCGCCTGGGAACACCATCTTTCCTTCTTTCACGATAAGTGTGGTTGCACCCACAGCCCCTGAACGTACCGCCTCGTCCCTCTGCTCGCACCCCATCTTGATCTTGTAGCCCATCCCTTTTATGAGCACAGCGCAATTATGCTTCCCCAATGTTAGGTCCTGAAGGTCCACCTGGGCGACAAAGATCCCCGAGTTCTCGAACCTCTTCCTACCTCTTTCAGTTATCACCGTTCCCATTCTGGTATTCTCTATGCTACCTTCGCGCGACATCTTGTCAAGGATGGTCCTTATGGACCCCTCCCCTATCTGCAATGCCTCCGCCAATGCCTTTCTCCCGATGGGCCCACGTTTATCTATGACCTGATAAGCTTTCCATATATGATACATGGAATATTTGGGGGTCGGGCCACCTGCAAAATATGAATTGAAAGCCATGGACATTATGGATGGATATATAATCCATCCATATAAACATTGTGAACTCGTATTAACAATATTTTAATCATCTGGGTAGCTTATCTTAACAGGGTATAGAAAAGTATATTAGTGCTAGACTCTTTTCAGCAACCCATGCCTGAGGACAATGAGATTTTCGTCATAATTGATAACATCAGCAAGAGTTTTAATGGAAACTTGGTCCTCAGAGATATCAGTGCCACCCTGAGACCGGGGGAGACGCTTGGCCTAATTGGAAGGAGCGGAGCTGGAAAGTCGGTCCTGATACACATCCTCAGGGGGAGCAATGATTACAGACCTGACCAAGGACGCATAATCTATAGGGTAAATCATTGTCAAAAATGCGGAAGGTTGGACATCCCTAAGAGAGGCGCCCCTTGCAGCAGATGCGGTTCGAACACGACAATAAAGGAGATCGACTTCTGGAACTTGCCAGAGAGGGACCCTCTTCGAATGGCAATGAAAGAGAGGATCGCCATCATGCTCCAAAGGACATTCGCGCTGTATGGTGAGAACAGCGTCATAGAGAACATATTCGAGGCCATGGGCCCGAGGATCAATGACGCGGACAAGATAGAAAGGGCCATCGAGCTTTTGAAGCTCGTGAACATGGAGCATAGGACGATGCACATAGCCCGCGACCTTTCTGGAGGAGAAAAGCAGAGGGTCGTGTTGGCGAGACAATTGGCAAAGGACCCGATATTGTTCTTGGCTGATGAGCCTACCGGAACCCTGGACCCTCAGACCGCCGAGATGGTGCACAAGGCCTTGAACGATGCTGTTAAAAAGAAGAACATGGCCATGGTCGTTTCCTCGCACTGGCCAAAGGCCATCAACCGTCTTTCTGACAGCGCGATCTGGCTCGAGAGCGGAGAAGTGATGAAACATGGGGCCCCAAAGGACGTCACCAAGGAGTTCGAGGTCTGCTTCGAGAAGACCGATGAGATGATGGACGTCAGCGTTGGCAATGTCATCATCAGGGTCGAGAATGCCAAGAAATATTATTATTCGATAATGAGAGGTGTCGTCAAAGCGGTAGATGATGTCTCGTTCGATGTCAAAGAGAAGGAGATATTCGGCCTGGTCGGGCTTTCTGGCGCAGGAAAGACGACATTGTCCCGCATGATCTCTGGAATAACACCGGCCACCGGAGGACTTGTGGCGGTCCGTATAGGGGACGAGTGGATAAACATGTCTGAGATGGGGGAGCAGGGCAGGGGACGTGCCACTCCTTACATAGGTATTTTGCATCAAGAATACTCGCTATATCCATTCAACACCGTCCTTCAGAACCTTACGATCTGCATCGGGATGAAATTACCAGCTGAACTGGCAAAGATGAAGGTCATCCAGGTGCTGTCGGGCATAGGGTTCACCTCGAAGGAGATCGACAGAATACTTTATGCATATCCGGACAACCTTTCTGTCGGAGAGAAGCAGAGGATAGCGTTGGCACGTGTCCTTATACAGGAGCCGAGGTTTGTCATACTTGATGAACCTACGGGTACGATGGACCCGATCACAAAGAACTCCGTGGCCAAATCGGTCTTGATGGCGAGAAAGGAGCTCGGGGAGACATTTATTATAGTCTCGCATGACATGGACTTTGTGCTCGATTGCTGTGACAGGGTGGCGATGATGAAAGGAGGCAAGATCGTTGCCATCGGTTCTCCAAAAGAGATAGTCGCCTCGATGACCGAAGGCGAGCTTGCGGAGTATGCGTCATGCCAAGAGCAACCTGTGTCAAGCGAGGGGAATAAGTGAAGGAGAGCATTGGCAGAAAGACACGCTTCGTCGAATGCAGAGAATCAAGAGGTCTGGGCGTAGGAGGGTCGCTGGCACAAAGGGCCACGATATCGGAATCCGGAAGGCAGGTGGTCGCCGTTGCGATGGGCCCAGGCAAGAGACATATCACCAAGCCCGTCTGTGAGATAACTTATGAGCTTAGGGAGCAAGGCATTGAGACATCCGTGATCGTCATCAACGCAGGGTCAGGTGTGCCTGCTGATGCTCCAGATGCGTCGACCAGCTCGTTGTTCGGTCTTGACCAGATAGAGATCGATAGGATCAAGCAGTTCAAGGTGGCATTGATCCATCTTGGCAACGTCAAGAACCATATAATCTACAAGGCAAGGCTCATACTTAGAAATGTGGATCTGCCAGCAGTGATAGTGTGCCAGGCCCCTGTGGACTTCGAGGATTTCGCGAAGATAGGTGTCAAGACGAGGGTCGTCATGCCAAAGAAGGAGAATATCGGCACCAAGGGCGAGATCAAGGAGATAATCACTGGTGTTGTAAGAGGAACAACGATCTCCCAGGCGAAATTGGATGAGATCGTGATGAAGGTAAAGAAATGGGCCTGATCGTTTATTATTATGCGCCCATTTTATCATCGGTAATCTTGTTCCTCTATCTCACACACCCTCGTTCTCAATGTTGAACCCGACCAGATGCGTCCAATGTTTGGAATCTAAATGTCCAAGCTTCTTCCTGATGATATCGTCGCTCAAGGTCGAGATCGAACCTGACGTAACATCGATGACACCATCGACGTCATCTAAGAAATGGAATGGTATCTCCGGTAATACAAAGAACGGCTCACCTTCAGGTTGAACGTCAAGGTACAGGACGAAATCTTCACCAAAGAACTGTACATCATTTCTACCGTGATATTCCTCCCTTCGCTCTGGTGTCAGATATTCCCCTATGATCTGTCCTCTTTTATCCATGATGTATACGAGATCCTTTGAAGGTTCCAACAATGAGATGCTCGATCTTATGACGATTATGAAGCAATACTTCCTTCGGAGCGTCTCCCAGACGCCCGTGTTTACAAAGGGCATCAGGCCTCCGCAGGCACCATTGGCCTCGCAGGCGTTCTCCGCTGTTGCGATTTCTTTTCTAAAATCCTCGTCCAGATATTGGAAGTCGATTATTCCGGGGACGGACCTCATCCGCTTCTCGACCGAGGCCAGCACATTATCGACGTTCACATGCTTCAACTGTACTATCGTATATAAATAAATAGACGGATGAAAGGCGACCAAAGAAGACCCGATTCATTCACTGGCATAACGATTCTTTATGGCAAATTATTTAATTAGGTCAATGCCCTCACGACTTGACCAGATGAAAATTATAGTCAACAAGGTTCCCATGGACGTCAGTGACAATGCGACGGTCGCGGACGTCATCAGCGGGCAACCGTACAAGAAAGGAACGGCCATTGCGCTCATACGATCGATGGAGCAGGTCAAGAAGGAGACCAGCGAGTTCGAGGTAACAACAAACAAAGGATCTTTCGTCATCAAGATAAAGGATGGACCATGGCTACAGTTCTGGAAAGAGTCGTATCCATCTTTGGTTGGAAAAACAGTGCGGTGGCAGACATCCAAGGTGACCGCGATCGGCTCTTTCATCTCAAAAGCAACACCATCGAGGGAACCATCTAAGTTCACAAAGTACGATTGCTTGTTCGCCCTCGGAGGCTACGACAATCGAACAACATACATAATGATCGCCAGGATGGACCATGAGGCTTCCTACGGTGTCGCCTCTCCCATATTCGGTAGAGTAACAAGAGGAAGGCATGTGCTGGACATCCTTGAAGAGACAGATAAGGTCATATCGGTCGAGCCGGTGATAATCGAGCTGAGCTCGAAGGACGCCTTCGCGACCACGGACATCTCGACCCCCCTCGAGGAAGGCATGTCGGTCGAGACCTATGTCGCTGTAAAGCTCGATAACCGTTCCCCCGTTTCTGTCGAACATTTTTTGGTGGCCCTTGAGAAAGGAGAAGGGACGATAACCATCACAGATAAGACCGAGTCCTTCACAGCATCCTCCACAAGAATGGATGTCAACCTGGTGGAGGAGGCCCATGACATCAGGGAGGAGGACGTGGTGACCGTGAGGCATACCGGACCTGGGATGGGAAGGATCTATTTCTATCAGCGGCGTAGGCAGGTGGCACCATCTCACAACATCATCGGAAAGATATGTAATGGTCATCAGCTGATACATCTGGCCCCTAAAGGTGAAAGGGTGACGGTCGTTCCTGACCCGATGAGGGTGATGGTCATTGGAATGACCCAAAGAGAAGGTATGGAATTCCTGTCATCCCGTGGTCTGAGACAAAAACGGACGGGCCTTGTGGAAGACGATATGGTCATTGTTGAACAGGAACCGGAGCTCACCATCCATGCGATAGAGGATGGCGAGGTTGAGACGTTCGGGACCGACCCTTCGAAGATAACCACGTGGTATTTGTACCGGGACAAAGACCCGAACACGGTCAGGTACATTGAGAAGATGACCGGGCTGGACCATAAACCGATCGGGACCGTCAAGGTGCACTTCACTTATGAGGGGATGCCGATGGTTACCTTCGAGGGCGATGACAGTCTTGGGGCCAAGCTATATCCAGAGCCGTCGTTTGGAGAACTTAGCAGAAAATGCGACATCGGGGTCACCAACATGTCAAGGCCGAACCGCGGGATCATAGGCATCAGGCTCGAAGATAGCAACGAGTTCGGTCCGACCGGTGAGGAGGCCCATGGTACAAACCTTGTGGGCAGATATGTAGGAGACCTTTCGACCATGATGAACGGGCTTAAAGATGGCGACATCGTCTATGTAAGGGAGACCACCGTCGACCCCGACAAAAAGGTGACGCGGAAAAAGGAACCCAAGAACGGGGTCAAGAAGGCTGCGGTGAGAAAAAGGAACAGCCCGAAGAAAAAGGTGACCACGAAATGACGACCGATCACGAGACCCGCTATATTGTTCTCGCCCCAGACTCAGAGTTCACGCCGGCGCAGTTGGCAAGAACGATACATTCGATGAACCTCGATGTTGTGATCAAAGAGACCTGCTTCGGGGTCGTCGTATCCGGTAAAAAGGACGAGATAAAGAGGACAGTGGAGGAGGTAAGGAGGATCGATCCCAACAGGATCTTCACAAAGGTCAGGGGATTCCCGGTCGGTGACCAGCGAAGGTGCAGGGCCCATAAAGGCTCGAGACCGGGCTTTGCCCAGCTGGAGAAGGAGTGGAAAGATCTCGTGCTCGTTGAAAAAGGACTCCAGTGCATAGAGAGAGGAGAACCTGTACCTAAGATCTCCAAGAAGGGCAAACTTCCGGTCAAAGAACTCCAGAGGATCTGCAGGGAGGATATTCAATGAAAGTGCTCATCGTTCCACCGAACAGCCTGATATTGTTCGACCTGGTGGAGAGGTTTGGTCATGAGCCTCTTAGCGTCATGGCAGCGCTGCAGGAAAAGATAGAGAACAGGGAGATCGAATCGCCGCCGATGAACATAACGGTGGATGATGTGAAAAAAGGCCTTAAATATGCTGGTATAGAAGTACCATCTGGTATCAGGGGAAGACTTGCGGTCTACGGGCCATTGATAGAGCAGGCCGAGGCGGCCGTCATAATGGAGGACGCTCCATTCATGTTCGGTTGCGTTGGATGTGCGAGGACCAACGAGATGATGAAGCTATTGATCCGGAAAAGGAAGATACCGGTCATAGAACTTGACTACCCATCCAATGAAGATGAGGCTAAGGCCATGGTCGCGAAGCTCAAGGCATTCCTGGAGGGATTGAAGAAATGATAAAGATCGCACAGCTCTCCTGCGGAACTGATTATTCTGGGGTACAATCTGAGATAGAAAAGGCCGCCGAAGCAGTAGGGGCGAGGATGGTCTATCCTGATGTGGACATGGAGAGGATAAATTCAGCCGTCGAGAAGTTTGGGTTCAATCCGGTCAGCCCACAGCTCAAGCTCATGATAGCCAGGGCAGAATCGCTTGCTGAGAAGAGATATGATGCTGATGCGGTGTTCATATCGTCCTGCTTCAGATGCGCAGAGGCCGCATTGGTCCGTACCGAGCTGAGAAAATATATCCAGAACAATACCAGATTGCCTGTGGTCACTTACAGCTTCACCGAGAGGACGAAGGCGGGCCAGCTGCTTACAAGGATGGAGGCCTTGGTCACGATAGTGGAGAGAAAGGAGCTTTTGGCGAGGGAACGCCAGGTGGGCCTGACCATGGGGATCGATTCGGGCTCGTCCACCACCAAGGCCATGGTCCTGCGGGACAATGAGATAATAGGCAAGGCCTGGACCCCTACTGCAGATGTCTTCTCATCGGCCGAGACAGCTGTGAGCGAGGCCCTGGCCCAGGCGGGGGTAAAGATGAGCGACATCGAGGCGATAGGCACCACTGGCTATGGGAGGTTCACGCTCGGAAAGAAGTACAATGCCAAACTAGTGCAGGAAGAACTGACAGTGAACTCGAAGGGGGCCGTATGGTTGGCGGACCGCCAGAAAGGTGAGGCGACCATCATCGACATTGGAGGGATGGACAACAAGGCCATCACCGTCAGGGACGGCATCCCCGACAACTTCACTATGGGAGGTATCTGCGCCGGGGCCTCTGGACGGTTCTTGGAATTGACAGCGAAGAGGCTTAAGGTGGAGATCACTGAGCTGGGAGCCCTCGCGGACAAAGGGGATTACAGAAAGGTCCAGATGAACTCCTATTGTTCGATATTCGGCATACAGGACCTCGTGACCTCGTTGGCAGCAGGCCACACCATCGAGGACGTCGCATCAGCGGCATGTCACAGCGTCGCTGAGCAGATATATGAGCAACAGCTGCAGGAGATAGATGTCAGGCAACCTGTGATCCAGGTCGGGGGGACCTCTTTGATCTCAGGCCTCGTCACCGCGGTGGAGCATACATTGGGACAAAGGCCGATCGTGCCTCCGAACTCACAGTACATCGGGGCGGCGGGAGCGGCCTTACTGTCCTCTGGTTTCCTCGAGGGACATTGATCATGGAGATGATTGTCGAAGGAACGGACAAAGAAGGTGCCGAGACCTATGCCCAGATATTTGAGAGGATACTCCTCGAGATGGGCATTACAACCGTCCTAGAGAGAGTGCATCTTCTGATAAGACCGGAGGACCCCCTTTTTGTTATTTCGGTCCGTATGAGAAAGGCCGCTGGTGCCAGATCGGTCCATGAGGTCGCAAACCTAGAGGACATGGAGGGGGGAGTGATGGTGAGCATCACGGACGAGAACTACGCGCCCAGGCTTCTGGCCCTCTTGTGGAAGACCTATGGCAGGGACAGGGTCGAACAGCTCACCAGGTATGAGGTATTCGTCTCTGGTGTGACCAGGATGGACTTTTGGGAGATGAAGATCGATCCGGAAGAAGAGCTGAGGGCGCAGGTCCTTGATGCGATATGGAAGCTCGTCCCAGAAGGACTGAAGATACGTCATACATTCTCGTCTTCCGATGTTCTTACGATAGCGAACACCGAGCATGGCTTTGAAGCAGATTGGCTGAAGAAGGCGGAAGAGGTCCACCATAAGATGGAGGCGGCCTGATGTACCAAGTGCTGATGTTCGACGGAGGGGTCTATAAGATCAACGAGTTCTATGAGCTCATCGAGGATATCGGAGGATTTGTCGTCCAGAAGACCCAGATCCAGGTGCAAATATTGGTGACATTCGCGATACCAGAGGAGGACCGACCGATCATCGAGGCGAAGGCCCGAGAGCTTGGAGGTAAATTACTTGACGTCCCTCTCGCCGGGACCGAGATAGTGGTTGTTGGTCCCACCTTGGGGAGGCATCATATGCCCCACCCCATCTGCGATATCGCGGAGACGCTCAGGAGATATGGTGCCATCACGGTCGTCATGGGGCTTGCCCGTGGAAAGGGAAAACAGACCGCTCAGATCAATGCAGAGGAAAAGGCGATCATCAATGAATATGATGCTGCCGTCTTCGTGGTCGGCAATTTCCGCGAATGCGTCGAGAAACACAAGTACAAGCTCTGGCAGGACATCGAGGTGCCAGTGGTCGCCACATGCGGACCAGAGTTCAGTTCCTTACCCTACTGCGAAGCGCTCGTCTGCGGTATCGGAAGAAAAGTAGAAAGAATGAGGAGGGCAGAGGAGATCCAAAAGCTCGAGGAGGTCGCAAGCAAGGTCCAAAAGATCATAACCGACCGCAGAAGGGACATTGAGCTTGACCCTCTTTTCGTTCATCCTGCTGAGATAAAGGACCGCCTAGACGAGCTAGAGGCGATCCAGGAGAACCTGAGACCGGCCCCAGTGGTGCTTCATGTAGATGGGGTCAGGGCCAAGGTACCATATGATAAGTTCAAGGACAAGATAGCCGACCTGGAGATATATGGAAGGAAGTTAAGAGAGATCGCCACGATCAGTCCTTCGAGAATGGAAGGGAGCATCCTGATGAAGATCAAGACGAGGAGCCAGGTGGAATCTGAGGACAGGTCACGAGCGAAAGATTAGAACCTAGGCATTGTCTCAGGTCTTCAAGCGCAACGGCTCAATCGACAAATTTTACTATCGGTCACGGTCATTGTCATCCAGGTGGAACCTTGAAGGTTATAGGCATATCCGGGAGCCCAAGAGCGGGCGGGAACACCGAGCTTTTGGTAGCTGAGGCATTGGAAGGAGCAAGGTCAAAGGGCGCAGAGGTCGAAATAGTAACGTTGGCAGGGAAGGACATCAAAGGCTGCGTGGCACATCCGACCTGTGGGCAAGGTGGGAAGTGCCTGATCGAGGATGATATGCAGCCGATATATGCCAAGCTCATGGAGGCTGATGCGATCATCATAGGTACTCCGATCTACTTCGGAAGCATGACATCACAGACCAAGGCCTTCCTTGACAGGACCTACCTGCTTTCAAAGATGGGCAAGAAGCTGGAAGGAAAGGTCGGAGGCGTCATCGCCGTAGGTGGGAGGGCAGGTCACGAGCTCACGACCTCGGTCATTTTGGACTTTATGACGCTGCAAGGTATGGTCCTGCCCCCCTATGCCTTTGCGCATTCTTATGTCAGAGATCTCGGGGCCGCAAAAGGTGACGAAAAGAGCATGAAGGCCGCAAGGGCTCTTGGGGAGCGCGTAGCTTCTCTTGCATCAAAGACGAGATAAGGCAGGTCTGAGATGAGAGATGCCGCTGCGGTTGTGAAGGGAACAAGGTCGCTCCATAGGGGCTCCTACGTTCTCATAATCGACCTCGCACAGGATACTACCCTTGAGATAGGGTCGTTAGGGAGTTGTAGCTTCAAAGCGGGTTTATATGCCTATGTGGGCTCTGCCCAGAGCGGACTAGAATCAAGGGTCGGACGGCATTTCTCAAAGAAAAAAAAGAGACATTGGCATATAGATTACCTATTGGAGGTCGCTGAGCCGATCTCAGCCTTCCTCGTTGAAGGGCCGGACAATGAATGCGAGATCAATGGCACGATCGATAGGTTCAACGGTTCAGAGGTGGTATGCAAAGGGTTCGGCTCTTCAGATTGCGATTGCCCGGCACATCTCCATAGGATCGAGGAATCGGTATTGCCAAGGTTACTGAACGAGCTAAGCTGATTCACATCAGGGTCAGAGGTCTGAGTTTAAGATCGACATGGTTCATTACATCATAAAGGAGGAGCAGGGATGTTCGGGGACAAGATCAAGAAGATCGAGGAGAAGATAAAAAAATTGAACGCTCTAAAGGCCGACTACAGAAAAGAGCTGGACGAACATCACCGTGAGCTTGAGAGAAAGGAGATCAGCCAGGAGAAATATGATAAGATAAAGGCCAAGACCGAGGCCAGGATGGAGAAGATCTCAAAGAAGATCTCTGAAAAAAGGGCAGAATTGGAGGAACTGAAGAAGGCTAAGAAATGACGACAATCGTCACGATTGCAACGCATAGAGCCCCATCTGGAAGAATCGAAATTTCGGCTCCGAAGATTACTTATATTCAGGGCATCCTACATATTATACGGTCCGGAGGCTGAAAGGCTCTGGAGAAAGCAGACTGATATCAGCATCATTTGTGGATGATGTCCATGGTGTCTGTCTCGCTGCGAAGCTCTTGCTTCGGTCCGCAACAAGGAAACACAGTGTGAAAAACCTGTGCCCCTCGAGCGGATTCCAGAACATGTCTGCCGTCCAAGGACGGGCCAGTCAGTTCGGAGAACGGGCGAACACGGCTCAACGATCTCGGAGATCTGCAGATGCCCTTGACGGTGCCGGAGTTCGAAGTACCCAGAGACCCAGTAATCCTCGGACCACCTTTCTGACATCCATATAAAAATGAACGTTTATTCTTTTAGAAGGGATATTTAGTTTCCACCATCGCCAGTATGCAATACATTTAAAATAGGATGATGAGTTTCGGGTTACAATCTTGTTAACATCATTGACCTGAGGGTTACAGATGGATTCAAAAGAGGATAACACGGCAAACCCCCAGCTCGTTTCCAGGCTGAGGGACGCGATCGGGCACGAGAACGTGAAGACGAGCAAGATGGAAAGGTTGCTCTACAGCCACGACCTTGCACCTTTGCCAAAGGAGACGCAGATTGCATTCAAAAACGTGCCAGATGTCGTCGTAAGGCCTAGGAACACTGATGATGTGGTCAAGATAGTCAAGATCGCCTATGAGGAAGGAGTACCTATAACACCGCGCGGCTCCTCGACGTGGGGGCTGGGCGGGTCCATGCCCGTCTTTGGTGGAATATTGGTGGATTTTACTGGCCTTATGAACAATATCCTTGACATCAACCCAGTAGATCTCACGGTAACAGTGCAGCCAGGAGCGACGTGGAAACAGGTCTACGAGGCATGTCTTGAAAAAGGCCTTCTTCTCGGTTCGTACCCTTCTTCCTTCCCATCAGCCACAATAGGAGGGTGGATCTCCACAGGCGGCATCGGAATGGGATCAATGAAGTACGGAGGGGCGGCAGATAACATCCGCAACATGGAGGTGGTAATGCCTGATGGCACCCTGATAAACACCGGTTTCGACCTTGTTGCGGACAACATGTCGGGTTATAACCTTCAAAGGCTCATATGCAGCTCTGAAGGGACCTTGGGACTGATCTGCAAGGTTACATTGAAGTTGGTACCTGCACCAGAGGTCATGAAGGCACTATCATATGCCTTTGATAGCCTAGAGGCCGCAGGGGCGCCTCTCATGGAGATACTCCGCAAGCGCGTTGACCCGTTACATATAGGTTTCTCAGATGGAAAGCACTTTGAGATGCTCCGGAAGATAGGGCGCCACGCCCCCGAGGTAGGAGCTATGGTGAACATCGAGCTCGAGGGTGCAAAGGAGGTCGTCGCCTATGAGGAAAAGGTCATTGACGAGATCATGGCCAAGCATGGGGCAAAAAGGATGAGCGATGAGGTCGCCGAACATGAATGGGAGGAGCGCTGTTACGAGTTCAGGGTCCGCGAGATAGGACTCGGCAGCATCCCTGGTGAGGTGATAGTCCCCTTGAAGCACTTTGCTGAGTTCACAAAGAGGACGAACAAGCTTTTGGACCAGCTGAACATGACCGGGGCGATAATTGGGACGGTCGCGGACCGCAACACAGTGATGTTCATGCCCTACTACCTGGCGGACTTCGACAACCTTGTGAACCTCACATCTTTCGGGTTCAACAGCAAGCTATCAGACATATCCTATGAATATGGTGGTCGTCCTCTCGGTTTCGGTTCGTTCTTCGCATCTAACCTGGACAAGATACGGGGACCAGGGGCAAAATATATACGCATGATCAAGAACACCATCGACCCCACCGACATTATGAACCCTGGGAAGATGGTGGGTACGTCTATCAGAGGAAATATCAAGATCCCACCCATGCTCTTCGAGCTGGGAATGGGTGCTATGGCGGTCGTAAAGCAGGCCATCCCGAAGAGCAAAGATGTAGAGGAAAGGATGGAGATGTACGAGCAGGAGCGTGCAAAGAAAGAGCGGGCCGAGGCTGTGCATCAGCATCCTAAGGAAAAGAAACACTGAGAATGATCGAGGTGGGGGTTTTCCCCCCTCATCATTGTTTTCAAAATCGCGATTTTAGGTGATACTTTTCTATTGCTTCGTTCAAAAGGGTCCAGACCGAGATCAACGTCTCTTTGTCTGATCGTGTGAACTCTCTATTCTTGACATTGGCCATCAATATACTGATATAACGCTTTTTTCCCATGGAGAACGGCAGAGAGCATAAAGCATCGATCCCTAGCTCCTTCGCCCCATATGGACCATCAGACATTTGATCATAGAACTCAGGTCCATTTTGAACAATCTTATTGACGATAAATGCCTTGATAAATGGGTCGTCACCGAACATCTCTAATGGACTGTGAACGTCCAACCCATCAAAACGCAACATCTCTACCCTCCCCTCTTCAAAAATGAAAAGGGCTGCCAAATCAAACCCCATGCCTTCCCTTACCATTGGCATTATCATTTCCAGGAGCTCTTCAGGAAAGTTACAGATCCCGATCGACCTGATGACATTTTTTAACATCAAAAGTTCCGAGCGTTCCCTTTCATGGCATGCTATATTTCTTTTAAGCTCTGTTATGTTCCTTGTGGAGCAGAAGACCGCAGGCCTAGAGCCCATCTCTGCCAGGAACATCTTCGTCTCCACATCAAAAAGAGACCCGTCCTTTCTCCTATGCACCCCTTCTATGGTGACGCTCTCACCTTTGATCATCCTGTCCCTCAGATCGAGCACTTTTTCGATGTCCAGTCCCATTACGATCTCGTTAAGCCGCTTGCCAACGAGCTCATCATATGCGTATCCCAATTCCTGAATGGATGCTTTGTTGCAGTCTAGTACTTGAAGCCCTCTATGTTTGGTGTCGACCACCAGTAAAGGATCGGGAAATTTCCAAAATGCATTTTTCAAAAGATTGAATGACTCAAGAGCTTTCTGATGCGATCTTTTCCTCTCCGTGATGTCCCTTCCTAGGCCAAAAATACCAGTGGGGGAACCGGAAGCGTCCCTGAGGATCGAGATCCTGTGGTCGATCCATATAGTTGAACCGTCCCTTCTCTTCATCTCGACCTCTATCGTTCTCGATGCCCTGTCGCCCTCCTCTAATGATCGCTCTTTTGGGAGCATTTGATCTAACAATTCTATCAATCGCTGCCGGTAAGAGGGCTCCATGGTATTGGTACAAGCCTCATCAATGCTCATGCCTGTGGCGATGTCACAGGTCCTTCTCAGCTCAGGACTTATGTATGTTATCCTTCTATCCAGGTCTGTTGCCCAGATGTATTCGCCGATGTTCTCTAGGCTCATGTTATAAAGCACCCAAGTGTCGTCCATCTCCCTGAGACGGTACATGTTCTCGGTCACATCCCGGACGATGCAACGATAACCCATTTGGGTATTGCCTGAGCCTGAAAATGGCGAACCGCTCATGATCATGACCCGTTCCTTGCCTTTCGCATCGGGCATCCTGAAGATTATGTTGTTGAAGCTATGATCATCAAGCCTATCCTCAAGCTCGCCTGCTATCTTCACCCTGTCTTTTTCTGAAATCAGGTCGAACAGGGGTTTTCCGATAAGCTCCTCCTCAAAGAAACCATAGGCCCTGCACGAAGGACTGATGAAGGTCAGGCAGAGGTCCATGTCAGTCTCAAAAATGAATCCTGGGATGTTCTCAAGGATCTGCTTGTACCGTGACCTGCTTACCTCCAGCTCATTTGCCGCCCTTTCGCTCTCGGTGATGTCCCTTATAATAAGGACCAGCAGCTCAGGTCTTCCCGTGATATCGTTCAAAAGGCTTGCGTAGTTCACTTCCGCCTTGAAGGAGCTGCCATCTAGTCTCAGGACATCGTATCTCCTGATGCCTAGACATACGCCTTTTTTCACCAAGGCCAGGTCCTCTGTGACCCGAGCCTTCTCGTAATCAGGGATGAGGTCCAATGCTTG
This sequence comes from Methanomassiliicoccales archaeon, assembly GCA_013415865.1. Lineage (NCBI taxonomy): Archaea > Methanobacteriati > Thermoplasmatota > Thermoplasmata > Methanomassiliicoccales > Methanomassiliicoccales archaeon. The sequence continues at coordinate 180,855 of CP058896.1, read as the reverse complement.
TTCTCCAATGGCCTCTTCTTGCGAACGATATCCGAACATCTCGGTAGCTTTTACGTTCGCGGCAACGACCTCACCATCCATCTTCACCACCACGATGGCCTCTGGAATGGACTCTATGATCAGAGAATTCCATTCGCGGGCTTTGTTGGCCATTTCCAAGGCCTCGACCTTCTCAGTGTTATCGATGCAGAATCCTATGAACCCTGCAAAAGACCCGTCCATCATCGGTAGAGGGATCGCCCTTACAATGAAGTGCAGTACCCTTCCTGATGACGAGACGATCTTCAGGTCATCCAATTTCAACGGGGCCATTTTGGCCCTTGCACTTTCGAGCCTTGTAGAAAGATCCTCCCTGTTTATCACAGGGACAAGATCAAAGATCGACATCGAGGTCAAGTCCTGATTATCATATCCCAAGGCCACCGATCTGGACGTCCTGCTATATACAAATTGACCTTCAGGACCTATCTTCCACGACCAATCGACCATATCCTGGATGGTCTCATATAATTTCAGATCGGATGATGCGGGATGCATTAGCCTTTTTTTCTTATCCATCAACATTCGTATCTTGCAGAGACAGACATCGATATCCTCGATGCCACCCTCGACGAAATGGACATCCGTTTGGTCGATCAACGATAGAACAAGTTCCTTGTCAAGCCGAGCCATCATACAAATGATGGGGGGACCAAGGTCATGGGACCTCACCCTTTCGACCACGCTCTTCGTCAGATCTATGTCTCCTTCATGTAGTGTGATCACCCCATCTACCTTTTTCAGCTTGAGCAAAGGATCGATATCGACGACCTCGACCGTTGGAAAGACGTCGAGACCTTTGTTGCGAAGAACAGATGAATATTCTCTGACCGTATTCTTAGAGCGGCCGAAAATCACGAGGTTTGGCCTCATCTGATTCATTTGATAAGGTTAGTCTGTTCTATCGATATAAACTGATTGGGAAAAATAAAAATGAAAAAGTACTTCACATCTATCATTTCAGATATTTATCTGGGTCGGAATCGAATTTCTTCTTGCATCCCGGCGCACAGAAATAATAGGTTTTTCCCTTGTATTCCGACTTCCATTTCGCGGTCTTTTCATCTACCTGCATCTTGCATATGGGGTCTACTGCCAGCTCATTCACCTCCTTTTTGTTTTATCTCAGGGATATATGATTTCAACAATGCAGCGTTTGTGACAACCGACACCGAGCTCAAGGCCATGGCCCCAGCGGCGATTATCGGGCTTAACAAGATCCCAAAGACAGGGAAAAGCACTCCTGCTGCAATAGGGATTCCAGCACTATTGTAAGCGAAGGCCCAGAAGAGGTTCTGACGGATCTTCCTTATCGTCCTCTTGCTCAACTGTATAGCTGCCACCACGTCACGGAGGTCGTTCTTGATCAGGACTATCTCCCCCGCTTCGATCGCGACATCGGTCCCGGACCCTATGGCGATCCCCACGTCCGCCTTTGCTAGGGCAGGCGCATCATTCACACCATCGCCCGCCATCGCAACGACCTTCCCCTCGGATCGAAGCTTTACTATCTCCTTAGCTTTTTCTTCTGGGAGCACTTCTGCCAATACCTTGTTGATCCCTAATTGATCGGCGATCACCCTCGCGGTCTTCCTATTGTCCCCAGTGATCATTACAACCTCGATCCCCATACGCTTCAATGCATCGACGGCTTCCAATGCAGATTCCTTTATGACATCGGCAACCCCGATTGCCCCAACCGCCCTTCCATCGACCGCCAATACCATGACGCTGTGTCCTTTCTCCTCCATGTCTGACAAGACCTCATCGAGAGGCGCGGTCTGGACCCCCTCCCCTTCAATGAACCTTCTAGAACCGACAAGGACGATATGTCCATCGACCATGGCCCTGACCCCCTTCCCCGGAATATTCTCAAAGGACTCTGGGTCAGACAACGGTCCTTCTTTCTGAGCTCTTCTCACTATCGCCTGGCCTATTGGATGTTCGGAACCTTTCTCGGCCACCCCGGCGATGGACAAAACCTGTTCTGGTCGATATCCTATCCCAACGATGTCGATGACCTCTAGCTCTCCTTTCGTGAGCGTTCCAGTCTTGTCGAACACCATCACCTGAACATTCCCTGCGGTCTCTAAGGCTTCTGAGCTTTTGATCAATATCCCCATCTCCGCCCCTTTTCCGGTCCCCACCATTATGGCCGTAGGGGTGGCCAACCCCAAAGCGCAAGGACAAGCGATGACCAGGACCGAGATGAAGATCGTCAAAGAAAAGGGGAAGTGCGCCTCATTGACATCGAATACCGTTGTCCCGATGAAGAGCCAGAATAAAAAGGACGTGAGTGCGATCAGAATGACGACAGGAACGAAGATGGACGCGACCCGGTCGGCCAACCGTTGGATGGGGGCCCTCGATGTCTGAGCTTCCTCTACCAACTTGATTATCTGTGCAAGCGTTGTGTCAGCTCCAACCTTGGTGGCCCTTATCTTCATCAGGCCGTTCTTGTTGATCGATCCGCCAATAACGACGGAACCTTCTTCTTTATGCACTGGAAGACTTTCTCCAGTTATAAAAGACTCATCAACCTCTGAGCGACCTTCGACCACCACCCCATCGGTAGGTATCTTCTCCCCTGGCCTCACGACCATGATATCATTGACATCCAGATCCTCATAAGGGATCTCGGTCTCTTTGCCATCTCTTAAGATGGTCGCTGTCTTGGCCTGTATGTCTATAAGCTTCCTTATCGCTTCCGAAGTGCTACCTTTGGCCTTTGCCTCGAGATATTTTCCGAACAGGATGAGGGCTATTATCATTGCAGCGCTGTCATAGTAGACATCATCATATGGGACCGATCCTGGAAAGAAAGTTATCGCTGCGCTGTAGAAGAATGCGGCGCTCGTTCCGACCGCGATCAAGGTGTCCATGTTCGCCGTTTTGTTGCGCAAGGCCTTGTATGTTCCTATATAGAATTGATAGCCTGCTATGAACTGAACAGGCGCTGTCATTGCAAATAGAATATAGTTTCCGTTCTTATGGATGAAATGGTCATTACCCAATGATGTGAACATCATCAACAGCATCAAGACCATTGTCGGTATTGCCAAGGAAAGTGCGAAGATCAGCAATCTTTTCTGCCTCTGCATCTCCTTTTTTCTCAGATCTCGTTCCGCATCGATCGTCTTTGCCTCCAATACCTCATAGCCAGCATCACGGATCGCTTGTTTTATCTGTCCCAACCGTACCTTCTCAGGGTCGTATTTCACCATCACCTTCTCAGTGGCAAGATTAGCATTTGCCGAGAAGACCCCATCAAGCTCTTTCAAACTTTCTTCAATAGTTTTAACGCACGACGCGCAGGTCATTCCAGAAACGCTGACCGTTATCTCGTTCACGATCACTCCATACCCCGCTTCTGAGACGGCCTTGGTCACTTTCTCAATGTCCACCTTCGATGGGTCATACTCGATTGTCGCCTTCTCCGTTACGAGGTTCACATCGGCTTTATTTATCCCTTCTAGATCCTCTAATGCTTCTGTAATGGTCTGAGCACATGTCGCACACGTCATACCAGTGACGCCAAAGCTTGCCCTTCTCCTTTTCTGTTTGGACGGGTTCGCATATGTTTGCCCATCATCCATCTCTCTCATGAGGTATGTTATCGTAGCCCTATGTTCATTTATTTGATGGTTTACATTTGTAAAATATCATATTTCCTAAATGGAAACCAACCATAATTCTTTCAATCGTATATTTTGTTCGGGGATTATCTTTATAAACAGATTAAGATTTTCGAAATTCATGAACCTAGATAACACAGACATCAACATCTTGCAGGTGCTAATGGAGAATGGAAGGCTCTCATTCAGGCAGATAGCAGAGAAGGTGAAGGTCAGCGTTCCAACTGTTAGCAGCAAGATCGGAGCAATGGAGAACCTAGGTATCATAAAAGGATACACGGCCCGTTTGGATCCAGAGAAGCTCGGTGGTTTTAGCGTGATGCTCAATGTAAGGATGAGACCATCAGATGTCAAGAAGGTCTCGGAGCGATTTCAAAAGATCCAATATGCCAGACAGGTCTTTGTGATGAGCAATGGAAGGCTTCATATCATATGCACATTCCCAAATCAGAGTGCGATGAACGAATTTATCAGGAACCTTGCAGATGTACCTGAGATAACAGAGTACGATATATCTAACATCATTAGCGTGGACAAGGAAGAATCAAGAGCGATTATCAATGACGTGACATCAATGACGGTCCATTGAGGCTATTGTACGATTGAGATACACAGACCTCCTTATGAGGTCAGATTAGGCGATAAAGATCATTGTGCCTGTTGCCCTGTGCGTTAAAAAGAACTTGAAACAAAATATGAGGATATGAAAATCGATGCGGTAAGGCTCAAGACCTGATCTCAGCTATAGCATCGATCTCTACTTTTGCATCGAATGGGAGACAAGATACCCCCACCGTGGTCCTTGCCGGGAGATTATTCTCGAAAAACCTGCCATAGACCTCGTTAACAAAAGAGAACTTTGTCATGTCGGTGAGATATATCGTACATTTAACGACAGAGTTCAATGATGAGCCTGCAGCTTCCAGAACGTTTTTTAGGTTATTCAAGACCATTTCCGCCTCTTTCTCGATCCCTCCTGTGACAAGTTTCCCTGTTATTGGGTCGATCCCGAGCTGTCCAGAACAATAGACCATATTATGTGATATAACAGCTTGGGCATATGGACCAACAGGCTTAGGAGCGTTGGTTGAAAGGACTGTTCTCATATTATCCCCAATCCAACAACTTTCCAATAATTTTTTTTCTTTTTTCTACGGTCTTTTCAATGCGGCCGGAAGTTCAGCGACGCTGTTCAGCAATGCATCAACCATAGAACCTTTCCATCTCTCGAGGTCGTTATAGCCCGAAAGAACACCGATAAAAATGACACCGGCACCTTTCGCGCATCTAAGGTCCATAATATGGTCTCCGACATATGCGCATTTATCGATGGGGGTCTTTATTGCATTCGCCGCTCGAATCATGGAGAGAGGGTTTGGCTTTGCCTCATTCAATCTATGGTCATTTCTGCAAACTATCGACCGCTTATCGAATTTAAATCCTGCAATATTAAGTCCCTTTTCAACATACTCCCTTGAACCTCGGGTTAATATGCCTGTTCTGATGCCTCTATCACGGAGCATATCTATTGCCTCACAAGCTCCCTTGACAGGTCTGGTCTTCTCTACTTCACTGAGTTCTATTTTGATAGATTCTCGATCTATATCATGCTCAAATTCAATGAGTTCGTCATGGCTCAATAATTTCGATAAATAGTTCAATGCAACAATGATGTTATCCGCTGACGATTTGTTTCGGGATACTAGGCTCTGGGGCACACCGTAATCTGAGATTACCCGAAGTATAGAATCCCTCATCGCTGCATAATCTATGGTGCTTTCTACCAGTGTGCCATCAAAATCGAAAACGATCCCCTTTACATCATGATCAGAAATATCCATGCAATGATGGAATAAAGGAAGAGGTCTATTATTTCAATCTTTTTAGCAATTTGGACTCATTTCTCACAGATATATAAATCATTAATAATATAATATATAACATATTTTAAAATGTTTAGTATATAATCTTTTTTGTAGCATGCTCAAATACTATTTTAATACTCACAAAGCCACACACCTTTCATAAAAATTCATGAAAGGTGAATATGATGAAGTTCCCAAAAATGTTGCTGGCCGTACTCGGCTCGGTTGCCATTTTAATAGGCATGTTTGCGATCGTGGGAGCGGCTCTCCCGGCAGTTGGGTTCTCTCTCTCAACAGATTCTGACTTCAACATCATCCCGGGCACAGACCCGCACATCATCCCGGGCACAGACCCGCACATCATCCCGGGCACAGACCCGCACATCATCCGGGCACAGACCCGCACATCATCCCGGGCACAGACCCGCACATCATCCCGGGCACAGACCCGCACATCATCCCGGGCACAGACCCGCACATCATCCCGGGCACAGACCCGCACATCTTGGCCTTCTGAGCTAAAGGGTTCCCTCCCTTTGAAACCCTTTATCAATTCATTTCTTTTCATAGTTTGGCCATCTCCTCATCCACCATGGACATCAACTTGGAGTTGCCAATCTTTTCTGCAACCTTTTTGGCTTCCATGAACAATCTTTTCGCCTCACTGGACTCTCCCATCTCAGCATAAACCTTTGATATTTCGAATATCCAATGGCAGGTCCTTGAGGGAACATCAAGGCCCTTGGTGATCTGGATAGATTGAATGAATTCTTCCTTGGACCATTCCCAGTCACCTCTAAGCTTCAAAAGGAAACCTTTGAACATATGGGTGCTTGCCAGCATCATCTTATCGTCGATCTTCTCGAATATCTCTGCCGACCTATGGATCAGGGCCTCGGCCTTGACAAGGTCCTTTCTCTCAAGATATTCTGCTGCCATATTGGAAAGGGCATAAGCTAAGGTACTGACATCCCCAATCGAATTGGCCAGGTCCACCGCTTTTTCAAGATATCTTAGTGCCTCATCTGTCCGACCGATCTGTCTTAGGTCGTTTGCTAGACCGATGCAGGCTTTGGCCATCATATTAATGTCACCGGCCCTTTCCAAAGCCGACAGGCTTGACTTTTTAAGGTCTACAGCTCTTTCAAAATCGGACAGGCCCGCTCTCACTCTCCCATGGCCATACAAGGCTCTTCCTAACGCTGTTCGGTTACCAGCCTTTTCAGCAAATTTCTCCGCAGACCGGAAATTTTCCATTGCCAGCTCATAAAGACCTCGCCTCTCGTATACCCCCCCTAGGTCATAATGTACCTCTGCCAAGGTCAGCGGGTCCCCCGATTCGGTAGCCATGGTCAACGCGAGAGTAAGAGATTCCATGGACCGGTCATATCTGGACCTTTTAAGTTCAATTGCACCGATCTTCCGATGGATATCCGCCAATAATCTCTTTTCAGATTCTGGTGGTATCAACTTGATAGCCTCACAATACTCCATGACAGCCTTTTCATACTCTCCACGGAGGTCCATCACATCAGCATGTAAGAGTAGAAGCTCTTCCCTCTCCTTGATGCTTGGTTCCTCCAACAATTTCTCGAGCAATGGCGCGAATTGGTTCGAATATCCGCGCCTCACGATCTCGGCACCTCTACCTGCCGCGATCTCAACGGCCTTCGACAGCTCTTTTCCCATGATACAGTGGTAAAGTGCTTCAACTTGGGATGAAAGGGAACTGTCCTGAATGTAGAATTTTGAGGCGGCGCGATGATACATGGTTTTTTGTCTAGGGGTCAATCGTGAATATGTGAATTCTCTAAGAAGGTCATGCATCCCTATGGTACGGCCTATAGATTCATGCAGGATCGATTTTGCAAGAAGTGAGTCCACGGTCTCATAGGAGATGGTGTAGTCTATATCCTCTAACCCGATGTCTTCACCGTGAAGATCTTTCCTCATCTCTTCTTCCGTAATGAAGAAAGCGTCGATGATGACTGGATATCTGAACACTGCAGCAACGTTCATTATCCTTTTTTCTGCAACATCAAGTTTCGAAATCACCTCCTGGTCGATGAACATCCGGATGTTCTTCCCCAAGGCGCTCTTTACATCCTCTATCAGCTCGAGAAATAGAGGATGTCCCTCCGTGATTTTGATCAACTGTTGCATCTGATCATCAGGGATCGATCTCGCCTTGAGCATCTTAACACAGCTTTCCTTGTCAAGACCCTCCAGCTGAATCTCTCTCACTTTGTTTTGCACAACAAGCGAACGGGAATAGAACAGAGGTAGATCTCTAGTGGCACACACCAATCTCACCGATTGCATATCTTCCAGTACTTCCATGATCGCCCTCACGAGGTCCTTTACCGCCTCTTCCCCTTTTTGAACGTCATCGAAAATCAGCAAGGTCGGGACGTTCCGAAGATCGTTGGTCAGTATCTGAAGCACCTCTCCTACATTAGGAGACTCTGTCTGCCCGAGATACCACTCCAAATTCTTTTTTCCAGATTGAGAAAGAAATTCTGCGAGAGGTCTTAGGAGACCTTTGACGTTGACCCATTCATGGACCTTTAGCCAGAACACATTGGTGCGGTCACGGACCTCCTGCGCGAATTTAGCTATAAGGGTCGTTTTACCAATCCCTGGGATCCCGAAGATGACGGCCGCTTTCGGCGAATCTGAGGTAATAAGGTCCATCAAGACCTTCATCTCCTTCTCCCTGCCAAAAAAGGTATGGACGGCTGGTTTTTTATCGGTGAAATCGACGAACCTGCGCTCCTCTTTCACCTTTGACTCGTGAAAATACCTACAGTCAAAAACTCCTCTTTCGATCCCTTTCGCAAGTTCAAGGAAAGAATAGTTTCCAGGAATGTAAGAGGCTAATTTTCCAACCTCATCTTCATGCACCTCTCCTTTAAGATCGATGACCTTTATCTTCAGCGACTCCATCTCATTTTTCAGAGATTTTGCCGTTTCGAACCCGTCGTGCGTAAGGAAATAAACCTTTCTTACACTTGGCAGACCTTTAACATGTCTGGTCGAGACCTCGATCAATTTTTCATCTTCAAGCTCCTGAAGTATCTTCGCTACATTGTTCCGTCCAACATCGACCGCTTCTGCGATCCCGTCCTGCGTCACAGAACGGGGCACATTGGCATCTTGGGCGAACTTTTGCATAGGCAGCAGGTGGACCAACACCCTCTCACGGGCCGTGAGCAACGACTTTCTCGACCCTCGGTTCACAGACACAAATATCGCCACCATCTAAAACAATTATCGTGCTCCTGAGGTCCTTTGTAAAAAGTAGACTATATGAAAAAAAGAGCATGCTCAGTTCCAATTTAAATATGGATAACACGAAAGGGTGTACATGGGAAAGGTGTCTCAAATGATAATTAATGGATGTGAAAAGAACGTTGTGATGATAGTCGAGGGATATCCGAGACTAGGATTCAAAGCGTTCGGGGACCTGATCTCAGACGGATCATACAGCATATGCATATCTAGACTTCATCCGGAGTACGTCTCGGAAAAATTTAATCTGTCGGGGCCAAAATTCTTCTGGTTGACCGGCAACAAAGGAAAAGATGTCATATCCCCAAAAAGCGTATCGCACTTGGTCAAGTGCATAAAGAAGGAAAGCAAAGGTAAAAGGACGATGGTATTCCTGGATGGGCTGGAATATCTCCTACTGTGGAATGATATCAAGAGGGTCTTGGTCGGATTGGAAGAGATGGGCAGAGAACTGAAGCTCAACGGGGGGGGAGCTATATGTCAGCATGGACCCACTGGCCTTCGAACAGAATGATCTCGAGAAGATCTGGAGCTTTTTCCCTAAAGTTGAAGCGGAGGTTCTGATCAAAGAACGATCTCGGCAAATCTCCGGAGCCTCGCAAGTGACATCTCATCAAGAGACCTTGGATCTAGAGGTACCAAAAGGATTGACCGCGTCTCCATGACGACATCGTTAAGCTCCTCGAACATGACGTTAAGAATGTGAAAATTGTTATATACAGAGAGATGCTCGAAGCCGTCCAATATTGCGACCGCGCCACCTTTTTTCCTCATGAATGATTCGAGGACGCCTTTTACAGCTGATGGCTGGTCCGGTGAAACATTCCCTTCCCCCGCCCTTTGAGTCAGCCAATAGGATCTTATCTTTGCCGAAGGCCATCTTTCAGCGATGTGTGATGGATGCATCCTTGAGAGGCATATAATGTCATCTGTCATGAGCGTGAGCTTTGATATTATCTCCAACGACATCTCCATGCTCTCATTCGGAATGATATATGTCATTCCATAGTCCAAGGTCACGTTCCCCTTTGCCAATGGTAGGGTCACATTTGCTATCCTGGACGGGGTGAATGAAAAAGCATCTGCCGTCGTTCTTCTCACTTCCCAACTATACAAATTATTCAATAATAGGGTATGAAATATAATATGATTCACTTTAAGACCGTTGACGTTCTTTTTCCGTCCTTATCAACATACGCTATCGCCATCCTTGGTGTATTGAAATGATATCCAATATTCCCTTTTTTATCAATGACCACGACCCCCCCATGCCCATCGACCCTATCCGCCAAATACCTTATTGCTTCATAGGCGGCTGTTGGCGCATCCATACCTTTCTCAACATTACAGCATATCCTTCTGGCGATACAAATCTTCATCAGGGCCTCACCAAAGCCGGTGGCCGAGACACCTGCTGAATGGTTGTCAGCATAGGTACCACATCCTACCAACGGGGAATCGCCGACCCGACCGACCATCTTGTTGGGCGTCCCCCCCGTCGATGTTGCAACACATATGTCCCCCTCATCATCGATCGCGACCGCACCGACCGTGCCCATAGGTCCTTCTTTGAACGAGGTGAACGAGTCCTTTTGTTCATATGAGCCTGTCGAGCGTATCATCTTCCATCTTTCCAGCTCTCTAGGCGAGACCAGCTCTTCGGTCGGAATAAGCTCTATCCCCACGCTGTTTGCAAATTTTGTTGCCCCTTCACCGACCAGCATACAATGTTTTGTTCTTTCCATGACCATCCGCGCCACAGAGATCGGATGCCTGACGTTCTTTATGGCAGCGACGCTTCCTAGTTCGAGCGTCCTACCGTTCATGATTATCGCATCCATCTCCACTTCCCCCGCAGCATTGAGGAATGAACCACACCCAGCATCGAAAGTGCAGTCAGATTCCATGAACTCGACCGCGGCATAAACCGCCTCTAACGAACCACTCCCTGACCTAAGTAGGTCATATCCGATATCGACGGCCTTTGCACACCCCTTGATATGAGCCTCATGCAGTTCCTCAGGAATGTTCCAAGCACCTCCATGAACGATGATGGCCTTCAATTCCTCACCACAGCTATCGAAACAAATAGAATATTTGAGGGTTATTAAAAGATAAATAAAGCGTTTAGGTAAGGGACCAAGCGTTCTCAATTGCCATTCATTGTTCCAGAGATGTATTTCGCATATCCGGACATATCCAACAAGCCATGTCCTGACAGGTTGAACACGATGACCTTCTCTTCGTTCTTCCTCTTTGCCTCTACCGCCAGGTCAATGGCCGCCTTTATAGCATGGCTACTTTCCGGCGCTGGGATGATTCCTTCCGCCCTTGCGAACTGCATGGCAGCATCGTAGACCTCCAGCTGATCGTATGCCATTCCTTTGACCAGACCGAGTTTGGCCATCAGGCTCACGGTAGGTGCCATACCATGATATCTTAGTCCGCCAGCATGGATCGGTGAAGGGATGAAGTCATGCCCTAGCGTGTACATCTTGAACAACGGGGTCATACCAGCAGTGTCGCCATAGTCATACCTGTACTCTCCCTTAGTTATGGAGGGGACCGACTTCGGCTCGACAGCGATGAACTCGGCATCGCATTTTCCACGTATTTTGTCGCCTATCATAGGGAATGTGAACCCAGCGAAGTTGCTTCCTCCCCCAACGCATCCGATCATATAGTCTGGCTTTTCATCCACTTTCTCAAGTTGTGATCTGACCTCTTGACCTATGACGGTCTGGTGCAACATGACGTGATTCGCCACGGATCCTAAGGCGTATTTCGTGTTCTTTGATCTCACGCAGAGCTCTATGGCCTCGGAGATCGCTACCCCCAGTGACCCTGGGTGGTCCTTATTCTCTTTGAGCAAAGATCTTCCGTATTCTGTCTCTAGGCTTGGAGAAGCATGCACCTTGGCCCCGTAGGTCTCCATGATGTAACGTCGGTAAGGTTTCTGGTCATAGCTGACCCTGACCATGAATACCGTGCATTTCATGTCAAAGAAGGAGCATGCCAAGGCAAGGGAGGTTCCCCACTGCCCCGCTCCTGTTTCAGTCGTGAGGTTTTCGACCCCTTCCTTAAGATTATAATAAGCCTGGGGGAGCGCCGTGTTGGGTTTGTGACTTCCACAGGGGGACAGGTCTTCCCTTTTAAAGTATATCCTCGCGGGAGTTTTGAGGGCCTTTTCGAGCCGTATCGCCCTTTGGAGAGGGGAAGGTCTGCCGAGCAACACGTAAGATTCCCTTATCTCTTCAGGGATGTCGATATAACGGTCGGTCGACATCTCCTGTCTGATAATGCCTTTTGGAAATATTGCCTCTAACGCCTCTGGAGGAGCTGGCTCCTTTGTTTTTGGGTTCAATATGGGAGGTATCGGTTCTGGCGAATCAGCGGCGATGTTATACCATTTTTTAGGGATCTCGTCAATGTCAAGACCGATTTTTATCTGATTGAATTTTATGTTCATGATGTGCGGGATATATTATGCAATATATAACATTATTGAACTATATTGTATAATTATATACAATTTTAGAAACTTAGTAAAAAATATTATAATATTATATATATAATATAATATAATTATATACGTTGATATGAGTTTAAAATTATGGGGCATTTCTCAGTAAATATTTTTAACGCTCTGGTCCCATACTATCGACGGTCATTTAAGGTGCGGCCCATGCCTATAATTAGATGTGAGAACGTCAAAAAAAGATACGTGACGGGCGATATCATCGTCGAGGCTTTAAAAGGCGTTTCTCTGGATATAGATAAAGGAGAGATGGTCGCTATAATGGGGCCTTCCGGCTCCGGAAAGACCACGCTTCTAAATTGTCTTTCAGGGATAGATGACGTCACAGATGGCAAAGTGTTCATCGAAGGTACTGAGCTAACTTCTATGTCAGATGACATGAAAAGTGATTTTAGAGCTCGAAGGATGGGGTTCGTGTTTCAATTTTACAATCTTCTTCCAGTTCTCACAGCGGTCGAGAATGTTGAGCTCCCATTGTTGATCAGTGGTGCGGAACCGGAAGAGGCCAGGACAAGGGCCCTGGAACTCCTGGAACAGGTCGGGCTAAAGGAGAGGGCATTTCTAAGACCTAACGCTCTCTCAGGCGGCGAAAGGCAGAGGGTGACCATAGCAAGGGCGCTTTCGAATAGGCCGGCCCTTGTGTGGGCGGATGAGCCTACAGGTGATCTTGATAAGAAGACCGCTGATAGCGTGGTCTCACTGATGAGAAGGCTCAATGAGGAGAGCAAAGAAACATTTGTCATCGTCACCCATGACCCAGAGATCGGTGAGAGATGTGATAGGATCATACACATGCGTGATGGTCAGATCATCTCTGAGAACGGAAGAGCTTCTACCATTGCTGAAGAGATAAAGCAGCTTGGGTGAAGAAGATGGCCAGAAGAAATGATGATAAAATGTCTGAAACTAAATTGAGAAAGGAGGCCAAGAGGTCACCGTTGAATTTCCGTTTTATAATGAAGGCCGGGATCTTTCTCCTTATCATCGTCTTCGCCTTCATTTTCGTCCCATCACCTTATTCCTGGTTGGCCATTGTTTTCATCATAATCGGGTTCATCTCTATCGACGCTTTAGGACATAGGGTCCTTTTTAAAATGGCCCACAGAAATTTGTTTCGGCGCAAGGGAACGACCATACTTGTCGTGGCAGGACTGATGGTCGGAACAGCGATAATATCAACGTCCTTTGTGGTGGGCGACACTTTGGACAACATGATCGTCCAAGAGATAACAAAAGGGGCGGGCGAGGTCTCATTTGTTATTGCAGCTAACGACGACCAAGGTTCGGCAAGGTATTTTGATGAGGCGGCCATTGGACCGCTTGTGGAAGATATTAAAAAGATAGACCATGTTGAATTCGCGGCAAGCATGGTCATGGAGAGGTTCGTTGCTTATAATCCGAGCACGGACCTGAGCAGCAAATCCCCTTATTTGGTCATGGGCACCAACTCAAGCATATGGACGCGTTTCGGTGGATGGGTCGATGTTTCGGGAAACAAGATAATGAACGGGCCATCGGTCAATGGATGTTATTTATTCGTCGATGATGCGATCGATCTCGGAGCAAACCTCGGTGATACTATCGTTCTGACAAAAGGGGACCTGATCGTGCCATTCACTGTCGAAATGATAGTGAATAACTACGAGCCGGGGCTGAACGGGCTCAGCACATCGGTCTTTGTGGATATTGAAACATTGCGATCAATGACCGGGGTGATTGGTCAGGTGAATTATATTTTCATAAAGACAGAATCATTTGAAGGCGACAGGTTTTATTATAATGGCCAGGTAAGGAACAGCATTGACGCGCTGATAGGGCCATTGGAAGGAACCACGGGGCTTAAAGTGGTCGCGGACGTTAAACAGATACTTGATGAAGGAAAACAGAATCTTGCTACGATATCGGACCTTTTTTTGGTCTTCGGCTCTTTCTCCGTGATAGCAGGAATAGTCCTTGTCATAAACATCTTTACGATGCTGGGCGAGGAGCGCAAAAGCGAGATGGGGATGGCAAGGGCCCTTGGGATGAGAAGGGCAGACCTGGAGAGGCTTTTCACATATGAGGGACTTCTCTATGCGACGATGGCGACCGCTGTCGGAGCATTAGTGGGCCTTGCATTAGCCTATTTCATGATATGGGCCATTTCAGGAACATTTGACTTTTTCCGCGTGCCCATCATCGACTACTTTCACTTCGAGACATCGTCTTTGATGATATCTTCTATAGCTGGATTCCTGATAACCGTGGGAACAGTCTATATAGCAACGGTGAGGATCTCTAAGCTTAACATAGTGAGAGCTGTCAGGAATATACCAGAGCCACCTATCTCCAAGAGCGATAGAAGGTCTTTTCGATTGGGCGTGTTAGGGATCGTTATTGGGGCGGTCATCATGTTCATAGGGATCGGAGTAGAGGACCTGAGCCCGGCCTTCGGTGGTCTCTCTCTTATGACGATCTCTTTGGGGCTTGTTATAAGAAAATGGGTGGGAGATAGGATCGCGTGGAATTTGGCAGGTGGCCTCACGTTGTTCATCTGGATACCCAAGGGAGATTTTGAGATATTCGATTATGACAGTGGTATCGAGATCTTCATCGTTTCAGGTTTGTTCATGGTAACATCCGCACTGATATTGGTGATCTTCAATTCGGATGTCCTGGTATCCTTCTTGCTCAAAATAGCTCCGTTCAAGAAAGGTTACAGGGCGGTAATAAAGACCGCAGCATCTTATCCTTTAAGGGCCAAGTTCAGGACAGGGCTCAGCATATTCATCTTCGGTCTGGTTATATTCACTGTCACCGTACTAAGTATGCTTTCAGGCATACTAAATGTGAACATAGAGAGGATGGTGATCGAATCATCGGGGGGTTTCGACCTCATTGCGATAAAGCAGTTGCCGGTCCCTTTCGAAGAGGACCCTTGGGAGATCATAAACACAACCGGGGGTTTTGTTGAAAAAGAGAACGTGACGAACATTATCGGGTTACCGGCAATGCCCATCCAGGCCAATTTCACAGGAATAGACGGTATGACAGGGTCACAACGCCAGTTTGAACGAAGCACTTCCATAATTGGCTTCAACCAACGATTCTACACTGAGGGAGAATTCCCATTGAGCGACTGGGATAGATCCCTTTTCCGCAATGAGGAAGACGTCTGGAGGGCCGCAGTGTTCAACCCGTCGCTCGTGATCGTAGATGGTTCTTGGGCTGCACAGTCTGCGGGTTTCGGGGCCCCTGTCTACGAAGGTGCCGTCGAGATAGGTCAGTCTATCAGATTAAAGTCGCTCTCAGGCGAATATGAGAATGTGACCGTTATCGGCATAATGAAGCAACAGTTCTTCAACGGCGTCTTTATGTCAGAGGCAGGGGTATATGCTAACCACCATGCGAATGGACCAACGATACTGCTGATGAACTTCCGCGAAGGGCTGGATGTGAGTAGACAGGCCGTGCTCGTGGAAAGAGAGTTCCGCAATTACGGCGTCGTTACAGTCAACGTCAAGGAAATAGCTCGGCAGGTGACAAGCAATATCAACAATATGTTTTCATTGTTCCAAGCTTACCTTGCGATGGGGTTGATCATTGGGATAACTGGTCTTGGCATAATAACCATCCGGTCGATCCGAGAAAGACAGCTTGAGATAGGGATGATGAGGGCGATAGGATATCGAAGGTCGATGGTCGTGGCGAATTTTGCTCTAGAATCGGCGTTCATATCTACCCTAGGAATAATCATAGGTTCCCTCTTGGGTATAATGGTAGGTTACGAGCTCTACACGAACCTCGTATCCGAGGGGTACGACTTTGAGTTTGTAATAAATTGGCGTCCGATAGTTTTGATAGGTTTTGGTGCCTTGATAGCTACACTGTTATGCGTTTATCCTGCGGCAAGGGGTGCCAGCAGGGTATCACCAGCGGAGGTATTGCGTTTTGAATGAAAGGAGGATGCGGGAACGATCCAAACGGGTCCGTCGAACTTCATTGTTCATCCGAGCTTTCCGCAGGTAAAACATTCGACCTTTCCAGTTCCCAGGCTTAAGACCTGTCCTGGTTTGGACCCCTCTCGATAGACGGTGATGCCTTTGCATTTTTTCTTGAAAGCATGGATCATGATCTTGCCTATTTCGTCGGGCGTAGCGCTCATGGGAAGATTTATTGTTTTAGAGACCGCATTGTCGACTTGTTCCTGGAATTTGGCCTGCATATCGACCTGAAGCAAGGGGTCGATCTCATGAGCAGTGACAAAGACCTCTTTTATATATTCAGGGACGGTCGAGATCTCTTTGAGCGGGACGCCTTTAGAAAGTTCTTTGATGACCCGGTCCGTCTCGACCTTTTCCAGGTCAAGCATTTCTAATAAGATCGGATTTGTCTCGACCAATATCTCTCCATCTAGAACTCTTCTTTCAAGATAAAAAGAATAATTAGGTTCGATCCCACTGGAGCAACCAGCAATGATGCTGATAGTTCCCGTAGGGGCGATCGATAGCAAAGTTGCGTTACGCCTTGATGGATCTACTTTGCTCCCCTCTATGTTCGGAAACGGTCCTCGACTGCTTGCGATCGACCTCGACTCCTCATCAGCGACCGATCTCATGAAATCCATCAGTTTGCCTGCGATGTCGAAACTGCTCCTTGACCCATATCGAACGCCTTGTAACAATAGCAGGTCTGCAAATCCCATGACACCGAGCCCGATCTTCCGGTTGCCCTTGACCATTGAGGTGATCTGATCAAGAGGATATTTTGACGCGTCTATAACATTGTCAAGGAACCGGATCCCTAACGAGATCGTGTCCTTGAAAAGGTCCCAATCCATATCTCCCTTGTTACGGTCATACATCTTGACCAGGTCGATCGATCCAAGATTGCAGGCTTCAAACGGAAGCAATGGGACCTCTCCGCAAGGATTGGTCGCCTCTATGGTCCCGACATTGGGGGTCGGATTCGATCTTTCTATCGTATCGAGGAACAGAACCCCCGGATCTCCTGATGCCCAGGAAGAAGAACACATCTCTTCGAAAATTCTTACTGCCTCGACCTCACCAACGGCCGAGCCGTCCCTAGGATTTCTTAGAATAAAATGATCGCCCCGAGTAAGGGCATCCATAAATTCGTCCGTTATGCCGACCGATATGTTGAAATTAGAGAGTGTCCTCTTATCATCCTTGGAATGGATGAACTCCATTATATCCGGATGGTCCACCCTCAGGACGCCCATTGAGGCCCCTCGCCTCCTCCCGCCTTGGCGGACGGCCTCGGTAGCGATATCGAAGACCTTCATGAAAGAAAGCGGTCCAGATGCCGCGCCTGATGTGGAAGCAACAATGTCACCTCTGGGCCTTAGCCTTGAGAATGAAAAACCAGTACCGCCCCCGCTCTGATGCACGATCGCCGCCCATTTCACTGCATTAAAAATACCTTCGATGCTATCCTCGACCGGGATCACAAAACAGGCTGCCAATTGCTGTATGGACGTCCCTGCGTTCATCAATGTTGGCGAATTTGGCAGAAATCGCAAGGTCCGCATCGCCTGGACAAATTCACTTTTTTCTTTATCCGCATCTCTGTCACCATAGAGATAATCAACGGACGAAATGTTATCCGCGACCCTCTCTATCATCATTCCTGGTGTCTCGATTATGGTGCCTTTCGTATCCTTTCTGAGGTATCTTCTTTTGAGGACCACCAAGGCATTCTTTGTGAGAGGAGGTTCAATGGATGACATTATGCTGTAATTCGAGCAGATAGATAATCAAAATTTTCCTCTGATCGGGAATATTATTATCTTCACCATTTCTTATGAGGATTCGGATCGTATTATGAGGACCTCTAAAAAGATAAGTATGTCCCCGAAGGAGGTGTTAGACCTTGCCGAGAAAATGTTTTCGGGGGAAGGGCTTAGAACAACAGACAGGGCGCCCAACAGGATCTGTATGGAGAACGAGATGGGTTTTGTGACGATCCAGATAAAGACGATCACTAATGGGGACCTATGTATCATGGCACAAGGTTTTGATGAATTGGTGAATGAATTCATTTCCTTATTGAGGTGAGGACGATGAAGTTCAAAGGAAGAAAAGAGTTTCCAAACAAGAGCCCGGTTTCAGAGGGCCAGTTGTTAAAGGTAAGAATCACCGATGTAGGTAAGCAGGGAGATGGTATAGCAAGGATCGAGGGTCTGATAATCTTCGTAAAGGGGGCAAAGGTCGGCCAAGAGCTGGAAGTAAAGGTTGTAAAGGTGAGCAAAACGTCGGCCTTTGCCGAACCTGTCGTCGTCCAGTCATCGAACTGTCAAAACCAGGACCAAAGATTTTGACCATCGAGATGCGATCTTATGCAAATATCATTTCCCATTTGAAGTAGACCTTGATGGTGAATGTCTCTCAAAACGTCTCTCTTCGTCAGAAGAAGAACATAGCAAGATCTTCATTCATTCGGGCTCATGGCCCAACACGTCACCTTATCATTTCCACACCAATGACGTTGGGGATAGGACCCTTTTATCGGTCACGATGGTATCGACCAGGTCAAGGGGTGTGAGCTCGAAAATCTGGGACATATCCGTGAAACCATCATGCATCTTCGTGGCCCTCTTCAGGTCGATGCTGGTAATATTGGCTATCTTTATCTCACTGCTGAGAACGTAAAATGATTTTCCAGCTGTCATACAGGTCGCGGCAAGTGCTCTGGTGCCAACTTTGTTCAATACTCCGTTCTTGGTTATCGCATCAGCACCCACGATGCAACAATCGACCTCGTCGATCACTGAACCTATCATACTGTCAGTGATCAATCTCGTATGTATACGATGCGAGGCCAGTTTCTTGACCGTTGTCCTGCCCTCCCCCAGTGGTAGCGACTCTGCAACATAGACCATTATCTCATTATCTCTAGCCTCTCTCAACAAGGTGGACATGACGGTGCTCGAGTACGAGATGGTCAAGAACTTGCCCCCCTGCACGAGCCCGAGGAACTTTTCCGATATTTCGCTGGCAGAGTTCATGAGCTCTTGTAATACTTCGTCCACCATATCGGCCATGGCATCGTTCCAATTTGTTAATGCAGGATCGGATGCCTTGGCCTCGATCATGTTGGCGATATTATGGAAAGGCGCCATTCCAGGTCTGGCATCTCTTAATTCACCGACAAATTCCTGCCATTCAGCCCTAGTAATCGTTCTGTTCGTATTCAGCAACGACCTAAGGTTTTGTAATAGCTTAGATGTCATCTCTGAGCAACCGGAAACAGTATCCTCCCTGACCCCGGTCAAGATCGAGGCGATGGCGGGCCGCATGCCATTGTCATGTCCGTCATTAGAAATATTACTATCGAAAAGATTATTGCTAAAAAATTTCAGGCCTCAGTATTGCTGACAACCACCTCGTCCGACACCCTCTCAAGTTCGGCCAATTGCTTATCATAGTGGTTCTTGGGATCGAGACTTATAATGAAATTACTGGCCCCATTCTCTCCTACCTTTTCTCGTGCCTTTTTTATTACTTTGAGGACCGGTTTGAAGCCATTCCACATCTCCAGAACATCCATCCCGTTCAATATTATGATCCCATTCTCATTTTTAGCAAGGAAACTGTGAAGGTATTCCTCGAATATCTTTAGATTCATCGGAGGTATGCAATCATCGTCTGGCCTAGGTGAAAGCCACTTGGTCGTTAAAGGTTCATGGAGGTTTGTGAACTGCATCATCAATTGAGCAGGTGAATGTTTTGAGATATATAGGGCCGGCCTCCCCTTCGCCAACTCTTTTCTTAAAAACTGGTGCGTCCTCAAAGGGACCCTTTCTTCGATAAGGTACATCTTGCCGCTTTTGAAATCCATCTTCACTCCCTCCTAATTATTGGAATTTTGCACATGTGAGTACAAGTTCATTATTCGCTGAAATGACATATGATGAAGATAATAGCGTTAAAATAGCGAATAAAAAGTAAATTTTTCATAATTTTTAAATGTTGACAAAATAGTTAAAAATCATCATTTTAATAAAATATATATTGTGCCAGGTATCAGAAAATAGGTGGTCGTTGGAAATTTGACCTATTTGATAGAGTCCCGAATCGCAGAATCCGCTGAAAAAGCGGCCCTCCGATCACTCAAGGTCGCTCATGCACAAGAGGGCGATCCCCTTAGAACTGAACCTTCGGACCGCTTCCTCTGGTCTGTCAACCCTCAATATCAGGACTGCACCATGTTTTCCACTGAACGCATATGAATAATCTATGTTGATGTTTGCCGTCCCTAGCAATTCCGCCATCTCTCTCAACCCACCGGGGACATCCCTCATCCTCACACCTATGACGTCTGTGATCCGGACCATATAACCAAGGTCAGATAGCTTTTCAACCGCCCTTTCCGGATCAGAGACGAGCGCCCTAATGACACCAAAACCTTCCGCCTCTGCTATGCTTAAAGCCAATATGTCGATGCCCTCATCCTCCAACGCCTTGGCGAAGGCCGCCAACTGTCCCGGCCTGTTCTCAGAGAACAGCGATACCTGCTTCAGATAATGCTCAGACGTCATCAGATCCTCCTCCTATCGATCACACGCTTTGCCTTGCCCTCGAACCTAGGCAAAGAATCAGGGTTCGCCAACTCGACGTCCACGGCGACATTCAACGATCCTTTTAAAGCATGGGAGACCTTCTTTTTGATCTTCATCAGATCGTCTATCTTGTCACTGAAGTACTCTCTCTTTATCTCCACCCTGACCAGCATGTCATCGAGCTCTCCCTTTCTGTCCACTTCGATCATGAAATGCGGACCGATCTCAGGAATCGACATCAAGGTGTGCTCCACCTGCGAAGGGAAAACGTTGATACCACGGATGATGAGCATATCGTCCACCCGACCCTGGATACGACCGATCCTCGGATGGGTCCTACCACACTCACATATGCTCTCATCTTTTGTAGTTATGTCCCCAACTTTGTAACGGATTATTGGGAGAGCCTCTTTTTGTAACATTGTGACCACCAGCTCTCCCCGTTCTCCATCAGAGACAGGCTCTTGAGTATCTGGGTCCAGAACCTCTGTCAATGCATAGTCGCCCCACACATGTATCCCCTTCTGCGCATGGCATTCGGTGAAAAGTGGGCCAGAGAGCTCACTGGTCCCATAGATGTCATAGGCCATGATGCCCAGATCGTCCTGTATCCTTTTTCTCATTTTTTCTGACCATGGTTCGGCCCCAAGTATGGCCCTCCTTAGTTTAGTGTCCTTTTGAAAACTAAGTCCCATCCTTTGAGCTACCTCCCCCATATGGAGGAGATATGATGGCGTGCAGGCGATGGCAGTGACCTTCATATCCATCATAAGCTCGATCTGCCTCTCGGTGTTCCCAACGCTCGCAGGCAATACCGCAGCGCCGATCTTCTCAGCCCCATAATGAAGCCCAAGCCCTCCTGTGAAAAGCCCATAACCATAGCTGACCTGTACCGTGTCCCCACGTCCGATCCCACATGAGGTCAACGCCCTGGCGAGAGAATTGCTCCAGGCATCTAGATCGTGCTGGGTGTAACCAACGACGGTCGCTTTCCCTGTCGTACCGGACGACGCATGGAACCTGACCACATCATCCCTAGGAGTGACAAAGAGCCTGTCGGGATAGTTGTCCCTCAGGTCGCTCTTATACATGTACGGGAGCTTGGTGATATCTTTCAAGCTCTTTATATCGTCGGGATGGACCTTTGCCGCCTTCATACGAGAATGATAGAACTCAGAGAAGCTGTAGAGCTTGTAAACCAACGTCTTCAGCAGCTTGTATTGCATCGTTTTCAGCTCTTCTATCGGCATCTGTTCCATCCTGGGATTCCAATAATTGATGGTAAACACCTCACTTCATGGATTCTCTGTTCTTCGGCCGCCTGAATATCTGGACCGGTCGTACGGAGGGGTAACTACCTTGATATTAATAATAATGACCCACAATGTCACGGTACATGCTAACTAGCATCATCCCCCTAATTCTGTAGTGAAAGTGGCCAGGTGAGGATAGTAGTCCCCCTTCTGTTTCAGGCGGCATTCAACTAAGCGCCCTACCCGCCGGTCCTGAGATCGTCATCCCAGCTGTTTGGGCTTGCTCCGGTGGGGAGTCACCGTTTCACCAGATCCCGAGGAACGTCACCGACTTACGGATCATCCTTTTGCACGGGCTGTGTCGTTTCTGCGTCCTTGCCCTGGTTCTCACCAGGCCGCTCGCGCGGCCCACCGCTCTCGTGGAGGGGGGAACTTCCTCAGCTGGGCCTTCGCCCTACCGTCGGCCGCCCTTCCTCTCCTGGCATTCAGCATGAGAGAGTCGGCGATATTAAATCTATCGAATGAGACCGACCGGTCATTGCGAGCGCATCGCTGTTCAGTTCAGGCAAAGGTTAATAACCGACCCCTACATTCGGAGGTTTACCTGCAGGGGTAGCCAAGCATGGCCAACGGCGCTAGATTGAGGGTCTAGTCCTTAGTGGTCCGTGCGTTCAAATCGCACCCCCTGCACCATCTATAATTCTTTCAAGGTTCTGATATCGACGGGCAGCTCGAAGGCCGTTGAACGGTCTTTATCAAGATATCCGCTATTTTTTGTGCAGACCTCTCGACCTCTCCTGTCATTTTTTCTCCAAAGTTCACATCCTTGGGTTGGACCAGTATGAATCCGACCTTGGCACCTGTCATGATCCTGACATACTCGCTGAATACCTTCACAGGGAGCGTGTGCGTTGATATCGGAGGGTCTAATGAGACCTCCTCAACAGAGCTCAACCTGACCTCTCCCGGTCCCAGACCTATCAATGCGGCATCTATCAGAAGCACGTGTGTAGGTCGTATGGCAACGATCTCGTCAATAAAGCTCTCCGGGACGGTCTCGCACTCGATGAGATGCACTCTTCCCTCTACCCTTCCTTTCATGAGCCCGACCGTTCTGACGCCTACATGATCGTCGGACCGTATCGGGTTCCCTATTCCAGCGATCACGATGCAACCCGCGCCATCTAGCCACACTTGAAGATCGAACGTCAGTTTTTGGAAACAATCTATCAATGCGATACATCTCCATATCTCGGCGTGGTCCTACACCTCAGGATCACAGACCTCTGGTAAGAGTCCCTATATGATTATTTAAATTGTCAAATATCCTGATCTCCAAAGGCATTTTTCCTATGGCATAATGGGTGGCACAGCCGAAACAAGGGTCATACGCCCTGAAGGCCATCTCGACCTTGTTCAGAACAGTATCATTCACTATCCCATCAGCTATCAGGCCTTTCGCCGCGTCCCGGATGCTCATACATATGGCAGGATAGTTATTGGTCGTTGCGACTATCATGTTGACATCCTTTATGAGAGCGTCTTTATCCAAGCGGTAATCATGGATCAGCGTCCCTCTTGCAGCTTCGACGATGCCTACGCCCTCTCCAGGCGTCCCGGGTGTGTTCCTAATGTCCTTGGATGTGATCGATCGGTCACTTGCCAGCTCCACAGCCCTCTCGGCAGCGTATAATAATTCGATGAGCCGTGCCCAATGGAACACCAAGGTGCCATGTGCAGGTTTTCCCAACGTTCTGAAAAGAAGTTCGTACTCCTTCTGAGCAAGGGGGGTGGACATCCCCTTCGCAGCATTCAGGCGACCTAGCGGCCCCACCCTGTATATGCCACTGTCTTTGCCGTCCTTGAACCCATTCCATCCGATCTTTCTGAGGTAAGGGAACTTCGAATAGGTCCAGGGCTCCACCCTTTCTTCAATGTGCTGACGATATTCCATAGCCTCGAACTTTGTGAGCTCTTCCCCATCAGGGTCGACGACCCTGATCTTGCCATCGTAAAAGTTGACGTTGTCATTATCGTCGACCATCCCCATGTAATAGGTCCTCATGGTGTATGTCTGGCTCCCGATCATCGAAGCATATCGGGGGTCCTCTAGGACGACCTCATGGAACATCCCCAATGTGAACTTGGCGAATTCCAATGACGATCTGGCCATCTCCAATATCGACGATCTTGATTCCTCGCTCAATGGTTTGCTCATCCCCCCCGGCAGACCGCTCACGGGATGCGTGGCCTTCCCACCGATGATCTCGGTGATCTTCTGGCCATATGCACGGTGCTTGATGACCTCCTTTGCCACATCCATGCCGGCCCTCTCTATGACCCCGAGGATGTTCCTTTTTTCTATGGGTGCGTCCGGACCAACAATGAAGTCCGGTCCACCGAGGAAATAGAAATGAAGAGTGTGGTCATAGATCAGGTAGCCCATGTACTGAAGCTCCCTCAGCTTTTTCGCAGCGGGGGGAGGCTCCACCCCAAATGCCGCATCCAGAGCTTTGACCGAGGCATAATGATGGGCGACCGGGCATACGCCACATATCCTCGTTGTGAGTATCGGCATCAATTCGGCGGGCCGACCTACACAGAAGGCTTCGAAGCCCCTCAGCTCTGGTATCTTCAGATATGCATTCTTTACCTCTCCATTTTCATCTAAGAAGATGGACACGTTACCGTGCCCCTCAAGCCTGGTTATCGGGTCGATCATGATCTCCTTCATTTTCCGATCACCTTCCGCCTGAGGATGGACGATGGGAGGCTGTACATGTAAAATATCCCCACCGGGTCCTTGATCTGGGATATTAATCTGTCAAACTCCTCATCGGTGTATTTTCCCGGCTCCGCATCAAGGCAGAGGATAGAGGCCAGTGCTGTCATCATCCCTGTGCCGACATCAGATTGATTCGGAGTGGCCCCTCCACAACCCGTGCATGGCATGTCGACCTTCAAACACTGTGCACCACATCCGCTCCTTGTGGCCATGCCCATACATATTATGCCCTGCTCCATCAGGCATCTCTCAGGATCCGGAACTTTCTCATGCACCCTATATATGCTCTTTATCTTTTTGTGCTCCCTCGTCCTAGGGCATTCATCACATACTGATGGTAATGGTGCAAGCACAGAGCCTTTAGGAGGAAGTTCTCCTTTCACGATGGCATCTATCGCCGCAGCGATGAGCTTGACGGGCGGGGGACACCCGGGGAGATAATAATCGACCTCCACCACCTGCCACAAGGTCCTCACCGTGTCATAGAACTGGGGGACCTTCAATTCTCCTTCAGGTACAGTTGTTATAGGGGCAGGTACGGTCGCGTCTCTTTCCTCACCGTATACCTTTTTTAATATCTCCCCGGCGTCACTGAGATTTGCAAGCCCCGGTACAGACCCTTCATGGGCACATGCACCGAACGCTATCAATATCTTAGATCTGGACCTCAATAGATGCGCCATGTGCTCCTGTTCGCTGTTCCTCACGGAACCGTTAAAGAAGGTGACGTCGATGTGGCCTTCTGGCATCGCCTCAACGTCTTTATATTTGACGTCCATGGCAACTGGCCAGAACACTATATCGGCGACCTTGACAAGGTCAAGTATCTTTTCGTTGAGGTCAAGGACCGCGATCTCACAACCACCGCAGCTCGCCGCCCAATAGAATGCTATCTTCAGCTTGTCTGACGTGGGACCACCTCCTTCGGGCCGAGCTCCATCAGATAATCATGTATCGCCTTTGCGGCGCGTCTGCCCGCTCCCATCGCGCTTATCACGGTCGCGGCCCCTGTCGTCACGTCGCCTCCAGCGAAGACGCCTTTGATGTTCGTACGTCCCTCACTATCTACGATTATCGTCCCATTCCTCGGATTGGTCATCAACCCCTCGGTCGTGCGTTGGATGATAGGATTGGGGGTTTGCCCTATTGCGACGATTACAGTGTCGGCAGGCATCTCGAAGTCTGAACATGCTATAGGTCTTACATTCTGCCTCCCGCTCGCATCTGGTTCCGTGAGCTCCATGCATGTGCACCTTATGGCCCTTACCCAGCCTTTATCGTCCCCATAGAATTCGACCGGCGCGCTCAAGAACTTGCATATAAGCCCCTCCTCTTCCGCGTTCTCGATCTCTTCCTTGCGTGCGGGAAGCTCGTTCCTTGACCGCCGATAATTGAGGCAGACGGTGGCACCCAACCTCATCGATATCCTTGCACAATCGATGGCGACGTTCCCTCCTCCTATCACCACCACGTGCTTTCCTATGCGGATCGGTGTGTCCTTCTCTGGAAATGAGTATGCTTTCATCAAATTGACCCTTATTAGAAACTCATTGGCGGAGTATATCCCACCTAGATTCTCCCCTGGACAACCGGTCCATTGGGGCAGACCTGCTCCGCTCCCGATGAAGACCGCATCGAACCCCTGGTCCATGAGCTCGCGGATAGTATGGATCCTCCCTATTAGATTACCAAGGCGTAGCTCTACCCCTAGGGACTGAATATACTCTATCTCCTTCTGGACGATATCCTTGGGCAATCTGAACTCAGGGATACCATAGCTGAGAACGCCCCCTCCCACATGTAATGCCTCAAAAAGGGTCACAGAATGTCCTAGCTTGACCAGATCAGATGCCGCGGTCAGACCTGCAGGCCCAGCACCTATCACGGCAACCCTTCTTCCGGTAGGGGGGGCCCTGTCAGGTATTCTAAAGCCCCTCTCTCTTTCCCAATCCGCCAAGAATCTTTCAAGACGACCTATGCTGACCGGTTCGCCTTTCTTTCCACGCACGCATCTGAGCTGGCATTGTTCTTCCTGAGGACATACTCGCCCGCACACGGCAGGAAGGGCGTTCATCGTCTTTATCGTGGCGATCCCTTCTGCATACCTACCTTCACTTATGCACTTGATGAACTGTGGGATGGGAACATTCACAGGGCATCCTTTACGGCAGGGAGGGTCTTTGCATTGCAGACAGCGGGCCGCCTCTTTCCTGGCCATCTCCTCATCATATCCCAAGGCTACTTCCTTGAAGTTCCTGACCCGCTCTTTCGGATGCTGCTTGGGCATTTCGACCGCGTGCCTCATATCATCTGTATGAACAGGGCTCTTGTCTAGGGCGTCAGTCCTTTTCACACCTGCACCTTCCCGAGATCTCCCAAAGTACCGAGCTTATCCTCTCTTCTGGAAGCATTGAACGTTGCCTTTTTATCAGTTCGTCAAAGTTCGTCAAATGGCCATCGAACTCTGGGCCGTCCACGCAGCCAAATAGCATCTTTCCACCTACCGATACCCTGCAGACGCCGCACATGCCCATGCCATCGATCATTATGGGCGTAAGCGATACTATCGTGGGGATGCCATAAGGTCTGGTCATTTCGCTCACTTGTTTCATCATCACGACAGGTCCCATGACTACGCATCTGTCGAACCTTTCCTTTTTCAGCAGGCCTTCGAGGAAGCCGATCCCCTTTTCGCCGACGCTGCCGTCATCCGAAGCTATATGGACATTGTCGCTATATGCATGAGCGACATCTTCCATGAACAAGAACTCCTTGCTGCGGCATCCTAGCACGGTCGTCACATGGTTGCCTGCTTCCTTCAAGGCCTTGACCTGAAGGAGAAGAGGGGCCACCATTATGCTGCCACCGATGCACAGGACCTTCCCGAACTTTCTGATCTCAGAATGATTGCCCAAAGGGCCTGTGACATTTGCTAGATGGTCGCCTTCTTTGAAAGTTTCCATCTCCTTTGTCGTCTTTCCTACACTGTGGAATGCAAAAGATATGGTCCCATTTGTTCGGTCATAGTCACATATTGTAAGGGGCACCCTTTCGCTCCCGTCCTTCGGGATGACGATGACGAACTGACCGGGCAAGGCCTTAACCGCTATCTCGGGGGCCTCGACCTCGAATAAGGTCTCTTTGTAGGCCAAGCATCTTTTCTTCACGATCCTATAGGCCATCACATACCTCCCTGGGCATCCCTACCGCATCTCGATAGTGTGGATATCTTCTGAATGAAATCCCTGAACCTACGGTCGAACTCTCCTTCGCATCTTGGGGAAAGTTCATGGACCTCGAACCTATCTCTAAGCCCATACCTTTCGATTATGCTCAGAAGGACCTCCAACTGTCTTTCGGAGGTGTCTCTTCCCTTTTGCAGCTTACAGTCCTTGGCGGGGCAGATGACCGCCATGACCCCATCGAAACCGCTCCTGAGCGCATTGATCATATGCACCGGGTCCAATCCTTTGAAGCATGGTACCTCCAGAACTATGGCATTGTGTTCCTTGAGCAATTTTAAAGGGTCGTCAAGGGCAGAATATTCAGACCATTGGCAGCTGAAGACCATGATGGCCGGTGCTTTATTTGATGCCTTCATCTTGGACGCCAGCCTTTGGTACGAATTCAATATGGTATCGAACTCGAAACCTTTCACTTGGATGGCATGATGTGGACAGACCAGTTGACAGGCCCCGCATCCAACACATTTGTCCGTCAATACCCTAGGGGAAGAGAAGGGTTCTGCCAATATGGCCTCGTAGGGACATATGAAATAGCACTTACCGCACCCCACGCATTCTTTGGAGATCCAAACGGCCTTCCTCGAATGCTTTATCATGATCAGAGAATCTTCTGCAAAACCTAGCTGTTTCAATACCGCCTTACTGAGCATCAGACGTCGGGTCTCGATGCCGGTCCCTTCTTTCATTCGGCAAAAACCATCCTGACATTGAACAGAAACTATCCTCTGGAAACCCAAATTCAAAGATTTGAATATAAAATCGGTAGGAATTCGACCTGCGCACGGTACCCTTATGGAGATGTGACCGCATCCTTCGAGACCATTTTGGGACAGGATCTCTTTTACCTCATCTTTATTCGCTGTGTTGCCTCTGCACATGACAACAAGGGTATCTGCTTTTTCTTGGACCCTCAGCTCTTGAACGTTTCCGATAAGGTCATCGTAATCATAATATGCCATATCGATCGCGGCAGATGGGCAGGAACTATAGCATATCCCGCATACCTGGCATTTTTGTATGTCTATCCTTAACCTTCCATCTTCGGACCTTCGCTCTATGGCCTCAAAAGGACAGAGCGAGTAACAGACCGCGCATCTGCTGCACAGGTCCTGGTCGATCTTTACGGCAGCTATGCAACTGTCATTCATCTGTATTATCCCCTCGGGCGGTGTATACCTAGCTCACAAGTGATTCTACCGTTAATGGGTTTTATTACCGATATATGGACCGATCGTCCTACAGGAGACATGCTGGGCAATCTCATGGCCGGCCCTGAGATTGGATGATGGCCTTATTATTTAATTCATATGTCCGATAGTTCGTCCATACGATGAGAAGAGATAACACGTTACAATGACCAGAACTTGCATCGATAAACGGTGGTTTAAACGTGTCTATGTTTACAGATGACATGACCGCAATCCATGTCTCTCATTGTACCTTTGATGATACTCCTCCGCCCTCCAGAATCTCGTGGCAGGGACTATCTCCGTGACTATTGGTCTTGAGAATTTGCCAGATTTTTCGAGGTTCTCCTTAGATCTCATTGCCATATCCCTTTGTTCCTGATCGTAGTAGAAAATGACCGATCTATATTGCGACCCTATGTCAACCCCTTGTCTGTTCAGCTGCGTTGGATCATGCATCTTCCAAAAAGCATCAAGTAGGTCTTCATAACCCACGATCGAAGGGTCATAAAGGACCTCAACGGTCTCTGCGTGCCCTGTCCTTCCTGTGCACACGAGCTTATATGTGGGGTTCTCCAATGTCCCGCCCATATATCCGACCTGGGCATCTACGACACCTTTGATCTCTCTGAATGCGGATTCGACGCCCCAGAAACATCCGGCCGCAAAGGCCGCCTTTTTTAAAGACGCCTCGGACATATTTTGACCGATTGTTCAAGGTGACGTTCTGATATTTCTGTCATTCGATTAATCCCGAACAGATAACCTTTTTATCACCTGACGGCTGAAATCGAGTGTGCCTGACCTCCCCCCGGCATCTGGTGTCCTGACCCCATCGAGGAGAGTTCTCTGTAATGCAGACCTCAAGCTTATTGCGTGACCTTCCATACCGAGATATTCTAACATCATGCATGCAGATAAGAGAGCGGCAGTGGGATTGGCAACCCCCTTGCCCGCAATATCGGGTGCCGAGCCGTGGGTGGGTTCGAACAAGGCAAATTTTTCACCATAGCTCCCTGACGGGGCGAATCCCAGACCGCCAATGAGCGCCGCCGCCTCATCTGAAAGTATGTCCCCATATAGATTGAGGGTCACATAACATCTCTGCTCCAAGGGCCTGGTGACCATGGCCGCCGCCGCGGCGTCCACCAGGAGCTCTCTGGCCTTGATGGATGTTCCTTCCATCTCCTCAAAGAAAACCCTCCTGAAAAGACCGT
Source organism: Methanomassiliicoccales archaeon (assembly GCA_013415865.1). NCBI lineage: Archaea > Methanobacteriati > Thermoplasmatota > Thermoplasmata > Methanomassiliicoccales > Methanomassiliicoccales archaeon. Next base: position 150,240 of record CP058896.1, on the reverse strand, counting down.
CCGACCTCCTCAGGACATTGGCCTTATGGACACAGGTGAGGGTGCCGATCCCATTTTTTATACAATGGTTGATGGCATATCTGACCAATCTTCTACACGCCTTTTCGGAGACCTTCCTTTCGAGAATGACAGCACCGTCCTCCTCTCTTTCGATCCCTGTATACATACCTTCCGTGTTCTCCCTGATGATGGTCAGGTCAAGGTCGATGATCCCGATATCTGGACAAGGTCTTTTAACGGGTCTCACGTTGGCGAAAAGTCCGAACTCTTTTCGGAGGTAAAGGATGGGCGACCTGTAATCTGGCACATTGGACGGTGGTGATGTGATCGCACCGAAAAGGCAGCAGTCCGAGCCTTTAATGACCTCTATCGATGCCTCTGGGATGTACGCTCCTTTAATGGAATTGCATTCAAGCCCCATCTCCGCATCGACGAACTCGATCGGCAGGTCCATATTATGGAGCACTTCCAAGGTGGCATCGATCACCTCGGGCCCGATGCCGTCCCCTTTTACGACCGATACTTTTTTCATCACAATCTCTCGACCAAGCTGGCAACCGCCATCGGCAAAGTGATCGTCGCATCTCCCTCCACGGTCACATGAGACGCGGTCTCCTTGACCTTCCCCCAGGAGACAGCCTCTCGTACCTGTGCCCCGGACAAAGACCCATCAAACTCAGGAGCTGTGGTCATATAGACCGCATAATCGAGCCCGCCTCTGAATTGATTCCACCAGATTACATGATGCTTTGAAATACCGCCCCCGACGATCAAGGCCCCCGTCTCTTTTGAATGGAAGATTATATCAGAGAGGTCCTGTTCATCCTGGAACAGGTCCATATGCAATTTCCTATGGGTCTGCCAATACATCCATATCTGACTTCCAAATGAACCGTCGGTTATTCCTGGTACGAAGATCGGGACCTTGTTCTTATGCGCCCAATATAAAAGGGATCTCTCATCATCGATCCTTGCACCCACCTCATCGATCAGTTCTCTGGTCGAGATCGAGCTCCTCCCCTCCAATATCTCCTCGAACATCGGTATCAATCTTTCTTCAAGAATAAGGCCATAGGAATCGTCAGGAACGAGAACATTCCCTAACCTGTTGACGCCTTCCCTCCTCAGTTCCGCATCGTCCATGAAGAAATCCCCGTGATAGTAGTCCTTCCAGACCCTTGCCAGGTCATGGTCCAATGTCCCACAGGTCGTGATTATCACATCAACAAGCCTTCTTTTCACCAGCTCGACCAGCACACCTCTCGTACCGGTGGCCATGAGGCAGGCGGGGAATGATAAGAATTTTATGCACCCCTCGCTCTTGACCATCTTCTCCAGGATATCTACCGCATCCGCGACCTTCCGTCCAGTGAACCCCCCGGATTCCTTCATCTCTCTGATGAGGTCGTCGACGGTCATGCCTTTTTTAATGACTATATCCTTGACCTTTCTTTCTTCCATATAGGTCCCAGGTCGTTCAAGTTATGGGAGATAAAAAAGGTTTGCTGTCTTTGTGAAAATGACCTTATTCCTATCAAAGACCAGAAAGCCTAAAAACACGTACCAATATGCCATTCGGATAAAATTGCAGAAGCAGAAGGTTGCATTGCTATCGGTCTATAGCAATTCATTCTTGGTCATCCTGAAGTTAGTTGCAGGTATATTCATGGGGTCGATCTCGGTCATCTCGGAAGGCATCCACTCCATGATCGATCTGGTCGCCGCGGTAATAGCTAACTATTCCGTCAGGAAGTCCGGTGCACCGGCAGACAAGGACCATCCTTATGGTCATGGGAAATATGAGAACTATGCAGGGGTGGTCGAGGCCATACTGATATTTTTTGCAGCAATGTTGATAGTTTACGAGGCGACGATGAGGATCATAAAAGGCGCCCCCGTCGAGTTCCTTGGGGTCGGCATAGTCATCATGGGCATATCCGCGATCGTCAATTTCTTTGTGTCCAATAGGCTTTACAAGGTAGGCATCGAGACAGACTCGATGGCGCTCCAGGCTGATGGTCTCCATCTCAGGACGGATGTCATGACATCTGTTGGAGTTATGATCGGTCTGGTATTGATCAGGATCACAGGTTATGAGTGGCTCGACCCTGTTGTCGCCATCATCGTCGCCGTTCTCATAGTGAAGGCAGCATGGGAACTTACAAGGGAGGCCAGCAAAGGGCTTGTAGATGAGCAGCTGCCTCCCGAGGAGGAAGCGAAGATCAAATGCGTTCTGGCATTCTATAGCAAGAACTTCATAGCCTTCAGGGCCCTTCGGACAAGGAAATCCGGAGCTGAGAGGTTCGTAGACCTTGTGCTTATCGTTCGTTCGGACATGCCTGTCGCCGCAGCCCATGACCTATGCGATACGATAGAGGCAGAGATAGAGGCGAACCTGCCGAACACCAACGTCATGATCCATATAGAACCATGCAAGAAGGGAGACTCCTGTCCGCATTGCCGGGGCGAGCTGATAGAGATCGTTGAAGAACCTGATGTCGAATGTGCCAACATCAAAAGGGTCAGATGAGGCCTATAGATGAGCGAGAGCCGTTATGCCAAGTTCGCTGTCTATGCGGGTGCATTCTCCGGCCCTCTTGCTGGTAACTCAGTGCTTGCCATTGTACCACTGTTGGAGGTCGAGTTTGGGATATCTGTAGCCGAGGTCCTTCTGTCGATTTCCTTTTACATGTTCCCATTCGCGATCTTCAGTTTCTTCTCTGGTTCTATCTCGGACATATATGGAAGAAGGAAGGTGGTCACGTTCGGCTTCTTGGTCTATGCCATTGGAGCTCTGTTATGCGCATCGAGCAATGATGTCATGACCTTCTATATCTCCCGAGGGGTCCAAGGCTTCGGCTATGCATTCGTCAATCCCGTGCTCGTCGCAATTCTGGCAGAAGTGACGCCCTCCGATAGCAGAGGTAGGAACATGGGGTTCCTTGCAGCCGCTACTACTGGTGGTGTTGCGTTTGGGCCTCTGATGGCAGGAGCTTTCTCAGAATGGGATTGGAGGATCGTGTTCATCGTAATAGCTCTGCTTTGCCTGATATGCAACTATGCGATTCTCAAGACCTATAAAGGAGCGTCCTTCGTAGCGTCTGGAGTGTCGATAGGTTCAATGATGGGCAACGTTCCCAGGGCTTTAAAGAACAAAGGCGTTCTTTTAATATCCGCGATAGGGTTCGTAACCTTCTTTTGCTATATCGGTGCTCTTTCTTTTGTCTCAGATGTCCTTGCAAGGCCGCCCATTGATGCGTCGGGCCGTCTGATCGGGATATTAATTGCGCTCACAGGAGGCGCTGGTATCTTTGCCGCACCGTTCGGTGGTTCATTGTCGGACCGGATAGGTCGGTCTAGGACGGCGGCCTTGGGCCTTCTCATATTATTGGCAACAACGATCCTCATGGCAAATTCAACCACGATCTGGATGTTCGCCATGGCATTGGTCCTTCTGGGAACGGGAGCGCAGATATTGTGGGCCTCGCTTTTTGCGCTTGTGGTGGAGCTGGTGTCGGAGATCAAGGGAACCGTCTCCTCGGTCTTCAACAGCTCAAGGTTCATGGGCTATGCGATATCGCCATTGGTGCTCGGTCCAGTATATTTATCGTCTGGATTTGATATGGTCCTGACCTTTACCTCTATTGCCTTGATCATCGGTATCGGGTTAACGGTCATCTTGGAAAGGTCGTGACGGAACGCGACTCCCAGTCCTCGAGGATGGACGACAGTTCGATCGCAAGTTCTCCATTGCCATTGGAATTGTCCAGCACCCTCCATCCTTTCTCAGAGAGCTTGAGAACCTTTCGCCTGGCTTTCTCAAGGTTCCCAAGGTCCTCGAACATCTCCTTGACATCAGGTCTTGATTGTATCCTTTTCAGCGCTATCTCTGGACGTACGTCAATGAGCACCATGGCCTCAGATATCGGCAATACTTTCGCAAAGACATCATATCCTAATCCCATGAACCTCTCTGGTAGATAGGCGGTGCCCATCAGGTATCTCACAAAAATGACCGCGATATCTTGATCCTTCATTTTTTTAAGTTGAGAAACGGACATCAATACATCGATGATATAGAACACCGACGCGATCACCCTCATGAGCGGCCCTTGCGATTGCAAGGCTTTTCTTGCCACCTTGCCACATTTCCTGGCGGATGGGTGTGCCATGATCTTCGTTCTCACTCCTCTTTCCTCATACCATTCCTTGATGATCTGTGCCGCCGTGTTCTTGCCTGAGCCGTCGATGCCATCGACGACCATCCACCTCAATTTATACCCCCAAGAATTTCAGGATGATCACTGACGTTAAAGGTATTATCAGATTATCATATTCTCCCGGCGTATAAAGCTCTACGACTGCCACATATGCGGCGATACTGATAGATACCAGAATCATCGTAGGCAGATCGATGATTGGAGACGCGTAGTAACCTTCCGAGCTAAGGAAGCCGTAATAAGCGATGACGAAAAAGCACGCCAATGTGGCGAATATGAAAACAGATAACGTCCCTTCAATGCTCTTGTCCTTATGGATCTTCCTACGGCCATATCTTTTCCCAATAAGACCTCCCATGCCATCACCATATGCCATACAGACTATGCCAATGGAGGCTAACATGAGATCATCGAATGAAAAATACGCAAGCAGGGTCCATGATATTGCATAGTAGACAAGACCGAGCTTATGACCGTCCACCGAAGCCTCGGCCAGTACCGAGTTCTTAACCTCTCTCTCTAATTTGCTTTTTGGGACGTCTCCCCTAGAACCCTCCTTGGAGAACAATATCAATAAAGGAACGAAGGGGGCCGCAGCCAAAAGGGACATGACCCAATCTGTCTCAAAGATCCACCAGAACAGCACGATGTTCCCGATCATTACATGTATGAACTTTCGGTGCAATCTCGTCCTTTTCAGAAACTGCCATTTGCTAGCGACCATGACCATTGTGCCGACGTAAGCATAGACGAGGAAAAGCCCTATCAGGTCACCGTCGGTCAATGTATCGCCACTGTAAGGCCATATAGATATAAAACATATTCTTGAACAGAAAGGGCACGGTCTTCACCATAAGATAATTATGAAGGACATGAGAGCCGATGTAATCGTTATCACCAGCATCTTTTTTGCTGCAATTTTTTCTACTTTTTTATTCATGGTCCTGATTATCAGATAATTACCGATGCACGAGAAGGTCGTCGCGACCATGATGGTCTCCGCGGCAACCCTAGCTCCAATATCACCTAACGATACCAAACTGCCCAGAGAAGCGGCGACCGCTGCTGATGAGATGAGCCCCGCAATAGAGGAGAAGTAGATGCCATTGTTCCCTAGGTATTTTTCAGCGCCATAGGTCACAAGCGAGAGGATGAATATCAACATAGCAAATTTAATGGCCGGTCCTATCGCAAAGGGAGACCTCATCTCGACCTTGGTATCTTCCGGGCCGTTCATGTCCCTGACGATGCCTAAAACTAGGGCCACCGCGGCCGCGATCAATATGAAAGGGGCCAGTATCATCGCGGTCCTCATATCTGGGTCGGCGATCATGACGACAATCAGGTTACGTATCATCATGACCCCGGTGGCCAGATAGATCCCTGTCGCAGCCTTCTCGGCGAGATGTGGTCTCTCCTTGGCTATGTTGCATAAAGATGCCGTGGTCGCTGCAGAATTGACCAGTCCACCAAGGAGACCTGAGAACTCCATCCCACGTTTCGCCCCCTCCTTTCTTATTATTAAGAAAGAAACGAAAGAGATGCTGCTCACGAACACCACCATTGTCAGAATGTAGTTGAGGTCCAGAACTCCTCCCCTGTTGAGAACGTCAAGAGGATCTTCAAGACTGAGGAAGTAGGTGATCGGGAACAAGATGACCACGATCGTGATGAACTGAAGGGCACCGATCAATTCATCATCGTCAAGTATCTTTGCTAGCATGTGCGTCCTTCTTCTAGAGACCAACAAGAACGTGGTCACGACCGTAAGGACGGCCGCCTCGAACAATAGATCATATCCTACAAGAACGCCGCTGAAGTAGGTGACGATCATGGCCATGGGTGTGGTCATCCCTGGCGACCCTTTCAGGAATTTTATTATGGCAAGGAGAAATGCCAATGCGCCGACCACTGGTACGCCGATCATGACCAAAAAGATAAGATCGGCCTCCTCGGTTGCGAGGAATGCCGTCATGAAACCGAACAATGATATCAGAGCGAATGTTCTGAGGCCAGCGAGCACCGAAAGATCGTCCCTGTGATGCTCCCTTTCCAGACCTACCAATGCGCCAGTGCCGACGGCCAATAAGGCATGATAGAAGAAATCCGGGTTGCTGAAATCTGCCACGGCTTAATATATTATTCATAATATTATATATTTTATCCATGTAAAGGAATGTGATCATACCATCGCAATTATGAAGAGTTAAAGTTCGAAATGATCGATATTGCATCAGTTCTATGAACACCATCAATAAAATCATCCATGTCAAGCGTTAACAGGCTCAATCGTAGCCAGAATGCGAAAAACTGTGGTGTGACAGGAACAAGGGATTTATATAAGCACCCTTATTCGGGCATAACCTGCTAAATAGGGGTATAAAAAATGATTGAATTGGATCCATTGATCTATGCAATTCCCATAGCGGGCCTGGTAGGGATACTCGCCGTGGCTTTCTTGACCCGATGGGTCTTCAAGAAGGACACTGGGACCGAAGAGATGAGGTTCGTTAGCGATGCCATCAAAGAAGGGGCGATGGCCTACCTCGCACGCCAGTACAAGACGATCGCGATCATCAGCATCATAATTGCTGCGCTAATAGGTGTGGCCATAAGCCCATTGACCGGCGTGGCCTTCATTATTGGTGCTGCCTGTTCGGCGTTGTCAGGATACATCGGAATGTATGTGTCTGTCAACTCGAACATCAGGACCGCCAGTGCCGCTAGGCGCTCCTTGAATGAGGCCCTCCAGGTCTCCTTCAGGGGAGGGGCGGTCTCCGGCATATCGGTCGTCACGTTGAGCCTGCTCGGGGTCGCCGGGGTCTTTTTCATGTTCTGGTGGCTTGAAGCCCCTGAGATGGTCACAGGTGTTGATGAGGGTATAACCGAAGCGCTTCTCCTTGCTGTCGGTTATGCATTTGGTGCCTCATTCGCCGCCCTCTTTGCACAACTAGGCGGTGGTATCTACACCAAGGCAGCCGATGTCGGTGCTGACCTGGTCGGTAAAGTTGAGGCCGGCATTCCTGAGGACTCTCCAAAGAACCCCGCGGTCATAGCAGACCTCGTCGGCGATAACGTTGGGGACTGCGCCGGTCGTGGTGCAGACCTCTTCGAGTCGACAGCGGCAGAGAACATCGGAGCCATGATCCTAGGTGCGTTCCTGTATGCGGCCACAGGTGAAGTTGGTTTCGTGTTCTTCCCGCTTGTTGCCCGTGCCCTGGGCATCTTTGCAGGTATAATCGGTATCATGCTCGTGAAGCTTAGGAACGAGGACGAGGAGCCGATGAAGGCATTGAACCGTGGCTACTATGTGTCTTGCATCATCGCCATTGCACTGTTCGGATTTGCAGCAAGCGAGCTCCTAGGAGACAATTGGATCTATTTCCTGGGATGTGGCATAGTCGGTGTCATTCTCAGCATAGCTATAGTTTACATCACGCAGTATTACACCGCAGGCGAATACCGCCCGGTCCGCGAGATAGCAAAGGCTTCCGAGACAGGTCCAGCCACCAACATCATCAGCGGTTTCGCGGTCGGTCTCGAGACGACCTTCCTTCCGATAATGGCCATCGTCGCAGCCCTCCTCGGTGCCTACGAACTTGGTCAAATGGCCGCCCCTGATGGCGCCTCTTCTGGCCTGGTCTTCCAATACGGTCTATATGGGACTGCAGTTGCGACAATGGGCATGCTCGCTCCATGCGCGTTCGTGCTCGCAGAGGACACCTTTGGCCCCATCACCGACAACGCAGGCGGTATCGTCGAGATGTCCGAACAGCCTGATGAGATACGCAACAGGACGGACAAGCTCGACGCCGTGGGCAACACGACCAAGGCCCTCACGAAGGGTTATGCGATGGGCTCTGCAGCTCTTGCAGCCTACCTATTGTTCGGCGCCTTCTTTGACAAGGTCGCAGAGGAGCTTTACTCCCACGACCCGGTCAAGTGGGCCGTTTATGCAGACCCGACCGCGGCATACAGCGTTGATATTGCTCAGCCAGAGGTTTTCGTCGGAGCTCTTATCGGTGCGATGCTGGTCTTCTTGTTCTCATCCTTGGCGATCCGCGCCGTCGGTAAGGCCGCGGGGGACATGATATCCGAGGTGCGCCGTCAGTTCAGGGAGAACCCGAACATCTTGAAGGGCAATGACAAGCCAGACTACGCCAAATGTGTGGATATATCCACCAAGGGCGCGCTTAAGGCGATGATACTCCCAGGCATTCTGCCTGTGATCGTACCGGTGTCATTCGGTATCTTCATGTACTATTCATATGGCTCAGTGACCGCTTATATGGCGGTCGGTGCCATGTTGATGGTCGGGACGATCGCCGGTGTGCTGATGGCTCTCGTCCTTAACAACGGTGGTGGCGCCTGGGACAACGCGAAGAAGTATGTTGAGTCAAAAGGATTGAAGAAGACCCCTCAGCATGCCGCTGCGGTTGTCGGTGACACTGTCGGTGACCCGTTCAAGGACACTGCTGGCCCTTCATTGCACGTGCTTGTCAAGCTGCTCTCCACTATCACGCTGGTATTTGCCGGTGTGATCGTATTGGGCCTCTAAACCCCTTTTTATTTTAATTTTTTCTTTTGTCCAGCATCTGATTTTTCTACCAAAATTTTTGTCAATGTTTAAATATGGGTTACCGTATGGCAGGTTAGTTACGAGGGTATACCATGTATTTGTTGACACAACGTGAGAACGTTGTCCGAATTCCTCCAGAGATGCTCGGCGAGGAACTCGATTCCATCGTTCATCAATTGGCCCGAGAGTCGTATGAAGGGAGGATAGAAGGTGATTCGCTCACAGTAATGGTGCAGAACATCGTCCCAGTTGGACCTGGCAGGATAGTCCACGGAGATGGGGCGGTATATCAGACGGTCCGATTCGACGCATTGGTCTTCCGTCCACAGAACCAAGAGGTCATCGAAGGAGAGGTCGTAGAGGTCATCAAGTTCGGGGCCTTCGTGCGTTTCGGACCTCTTGATGGATTGTTGCATATCAGCCAGGTAATGGATGATCGCATAGACATAGACGATGCGGGACAGAGATTGATCGGAAAGGACACGAAACGTGACATCAAGTTAAAGGACAAGGTACGGTCGAGGATCGTCTCCATATCTTTAAATGAGCGCAACCCAAGGGAAAGTAAGATAGGATTGACCATGAGACAGTCCGGTCTAGGCAAGTTCGAGTGGCTGGCCGAGGAACGAGCGAAAAAAGCTGAAAAGCAAGAGGAGAAGGGGGCAGCTGCTTGAAAATATTGAAGGCCTGTAAGAACTGCAGCTTCATCACAGAGGAGGATGTATGCCCTCTTTGTGGTAATCAGACCTCGAAGGAATGGCAGGGATATGTCATAATCATCGACCACACCAGGTCGGAGATAGCAAAAAGGATGGGCATAAATGTCAACGGCAAGTTCGCACTCAAGGTGCGCTGAGCTCCGTGTGCCCGTCAATGGCTGGAAGCTTCCAGAAAAAATGAGAAGGGTGCTGAGCATGCCGTTTGGAGAACTGATGACCGAATCTGAGGCGATGGCAGCTGCAAAAAGATGTTCAAAGGTCGTCAGTGTAGGGGATGTTGTATCCCTCGCATTGGTCCAGAACGGCATTCTGCCTCATGTTGCGATCTACGACAATATGACCGAGAGGGTGCCCATGACGGCATTCGAGCACAGCGCAAAGAACCTTCCAGGTAAGAACGTCAAAGTGCGCAACCCTCCGGGAATGATAACCCCAGAGATGGTCTCTGCAGTATCAAAGGCCATGTACTCAGCCCATCCCACAAGGATAAGGGTGGATGGGGAGGAGGACCTGGCGGGTCTTGTCTGTGCCGCCATTGCGCCGGACAGTACGTGCCTTGTGTACGGGCTGCCGGGAAAAGGGATAGCGGTCGTAGAGGTTGACGAAAAGGTAAGGGACAACGCTAAACGCATGATATACGAAATGGAGGAATCAGTTTGAAGTTTGAGATAGAGAGCAAGAAGCAGAACCTGCTCCAGAAAAGGTGGGAGGTCAGATTCAAGGTCGAGCATGTTGGGGCCGCTACCCCAAAGAGGGACGAGCTACGTCAGAAGGTGGCTGAGGCGATGAACTCCAAGAAAGAGCTCGTAATTATCGACAACACCTCGACCGAGACAGGTTCGGGCATAAGCCATGGATATGCAAAGGTCTATGAGACCATCGAAGGCGTAAAAAGGTCTGAGAAGAACTATATGCTCGTCCGTCATGGGCTTGCTGAAAAAAAGGCCAAGACCGCCGGCGCGAAATCTGCGAAGAAGTGATGGTGATCTGAATGGCAAAAGATGACAAGAAGGCCCCAAAGGCCAAGACAGTGCGCATCGCGAAGAAAGATGCCTATGCCGTCGGTAAGGATGGAAAGATAGAGAGAAAGAAGAAACACTGTCCAAAATGCGGTCCTGGGGTTTTCCTAGCGACACATGAGGACCGTGTGTCCTGCGGTCGCTGCGGTTACACTGAGTTCGCAAAGAAGAAGTGAAACACCTTTTTAAATATCTTCATGTTTCACTATTTTCTAAAATTTTCACCATTCATCATCATTGAAAAATTATATGGATCAAGCGTGAAAAACATGTTTTAAACGTTTTCATACTGTTGGTGCCCGTCGATTTTGAATCTGATAATTTTTATTGGGCTCGATAGGTTTCCCATCTTCAATATTCTAGTATAATTATGTACCTGCTCCGTATCGATGAGGCTATAGTAAATTATAATGAAGGGTTCTTCTATAGCCACGCAGCTGGGCCCGTAGTGTAGCTTGGATATCACAGAGGCCTCCGGAGCCTCGAACTCGGGTTCGAATCCCGACGGGCCCGCTTAATTTATTCAGGATCATATATTATAAAAAATTGAAGGTGAATTTTGTATTTGCCTAATGGTATCGTCATAGGTCATTAGCATCACCCGAATGATCAGGCGCCCTGAGATTTTTCGAACCTTTTTTATTCTAGTCAGAGGGTAACCATCTACCGTATGTATCTGACCAAGGAAGAGGAGTCCGTCCTAGCAGGAGAACAAGGAGAATCTAAGAGAATGGCGATGGAACTCCTTGTGGCGCTTGGCAAAATCTATGATGCAAAAAGGCTGGTCCCAATAACGTCTGCCCATCTCTCCGGCGTTTCATATAAGACCATCGGGGAGGGTGGCTTAGAATTCTTGAAGGAGGTCTCTAAAGGGACCAAGGTTTGTGTCAAGACCACATTGAACCCGGCTGGCATGGACCGGGACCGCTGGAAGGAGATGGGCGTCGACAGATCTTTTGCAGAAAAACAACTAGAGATAATCGGATACTATTCGCAGATGGGTGTTGAAACAAACTGCACATGTACCCCATATCTGGCTGGCAACTCCCCATCAAAAGGAGAGAGGATCGCGTGGGCAGAGTCGTCGGCATTGTCTTTCGCCAACTCGATCCTGGGAGCAAGGACAAATAGAGAGGGTGGACCGGGGGCTTTGGCCGCAGCAATAATTGGCAAAACGCCCGAATATGGTCTTCACCTTGAGGAGAACAGACAACCTACAGTGGTCATCGAGGCCGAACCACGCGATGAGATATTTGACTATTCACTGTTGGGACAGGCGGTTGGGTTAAAACTAGGGGCATCTATACCTTTTTTTAAAGGGATAAGACCCAACATCAATGAGATAAAGATAATGGCGGCGGCGATGGCGGCAGCAGGCTCTGTCGCACTTTTCCATATTGAGAACATGACCCCTGAGTCTAAGAACATGGATATTGGGGGGCTTGAGAGAGTTCAAATCGATAGGAAAGAGCTGGATGAGATGAGGGCCCGTCTGACCACTTCAAAGGAGCCTGACCTCATAGCACTCGGATGCCCTCATCTTTCCGAGACGGAGATGAAGACATTGGCAAAGTATCTTGATGGCAGGAAGAAGAGGAAGGACATCGAGATATGGTTCTGCACCTCGAGAAGGGTGAAGACCTGGTGCCCAAAAGAGACCGCCGTGCTCGAGAGGTTCGGAAAGGTCGTCACGGACACCTGCATGGTGGTCGCCCCGATAGAGAAGAACCACAAGGTAACTGCATCGAACTCTTGTAAAGCGTGCAATTATCTCCCCGGTCTGTGCTCTCAGAAATGCCTTTGCGAAGATGCATTTTCACTATTGGAGCTGGTAATGTGAAATTGAGGGGCAGGAGCATATCAAGAGGGCTTGGTCGTGGAAGGGCTGTCGTGATAAACGGTCCTTTCAGCTTCCTGGGCGGTGTCGACACTTCGACAGGAAGGCTCACAGTCAGCTCAGGAAAGGAAGGAGCTGATATCGTTGGAAAAGTATTCGCTTTCGAAAGAGGTAAGGGGTCCACCGTCGGTTCTTATACTATTTTAGACCTCAAGAAGAACAGAAAGCTTCCCTCGGCGATAATCAATAGAGCCGCTGAGACCATAGTGGCCACGGGAGCGGTGATGGCAGGTGTCCCTATGGTTGACGGGGTAGACCTGGAACTTATCCGAGATGATGATGAAATAATAGTTGATGGGGATGAGGGCACCGTCGAGATTTTGGATGTCAAGGAGTCCTCGGTGGTGACGTGCATATTGAGGCATGGCTGCAAGATACTGATAATGAAGAGGAGCGAGAAAGTGGCCACCAACAAACTGAAATGGGCCGGGATCAGCGGATATATTGAAAAAGGGGAGACCCCCTTAGAGACGGCCTATAAGGATATTGCAGAGGAAGTGGGTCAGATGGACCCCAAACTGTACAAGATATTACCTGTGATGACCGTCAGAGGGGATGGTCACATATGGCACATACACCCTTTCATATTCGATACAGAGGATCCAAATGTCGTCATCGATTGGGAACATACAGAATATAGATGGATAACGCCAAATGAATTGGATTCGTATGATACTGTGCCAGGTCTCAGTAAATTGGTAAAGGATATTTGATGGAACACCTTTTACATGATCATGACAGTAAAAACAGTATGACAAATGTCGTCCTTGTTCCGTCAATCTTATTCATGGTGTTCCAATTTTAATGATCCACTAACTGGCTTAGTAAAAATATTAAAGAGGCTGAGGACAGCTCTTCGATATTGATGGTCCTAAATTACCAGTGGGTGATATCTCATAATTTATCTCGATATATGTTCGACAATTTTCTGATATCTATTTCAAGCCGCTTGCTGGAATATATGATGCACGATCGCAGAGACATGTGTTGATCGAAACATTGCTGGTCAATAAATAAGTGAAACACCTGTTTGGTGGTTATCTTCTTCCAATTTTTGATAAGACATTTTGATGAATATCTGTTTGAATGGTGTCTTTTATTGGGCGCTCAGCAACGTGATCCTTTTCGACGTGAACCCTAAGTTGATGCTCCTTATCGGCGATCGATGAGATCGAACGAATAATGATGATAGCCATGACCGTCCCTATTATCAAAAATATCATACTTGAGATAACATCCGTCCGTGTGTAAAATAAGTAAATAAGCCCAGCTAGACCAACTAACGTCCCTGCTTTTATGCTAAATCTCATCTATTAGAGCTTGTAGATTCATTTATAAGATATATATAAATTATTATCTATAATAACATTAAAAAACAACATTTAAAACGGTAATATCAATCATCGAAGGCCAGATCATCCACATCTATATCATCGAGTAAGATTTGCCCAAAGCTTGCCTCTTGTAACAACTTCTCCGCCCTAGATGATTCTCTTATCAATTCAATGATGGCATCTGTATACTTTCGATGGCACTGTTTGCACAATGATTTAAGGTTCCCAGGATGGTCGGTACCCCCAAGGGACCTCGGAACGATGTGATGGACCTCGAGCACGATAGTTCCTTTGTCCTTTTCGGTCCTTTCTCTGTGGGTCCGTCCGCATTCTTGACAGGTATATCTGTCCCTCCGCAGGATCGCCTTCTTGATCTTGTTCCAAAGATGTCTTCGGATAAATTCATCACAATCGTCAGAGAAGACCTGCTCTGTTGTTCCAGCCACATAATACTTCCTTTTTCCTGGAAGCTCCTTCTTCATCTCTTCATAGGCCTTTATGAACAGGGACCACTCCTTGCAAAGTCTACTGTTCAACGATCCAGGGATGTGCGTCCTTCCGCAATGAACACATTCCTCTGTCCCCTGAGCTGTCAATCGTACCCCCTTGGGGCCTTCTTTGAAGGGACAAAGTTTGAACATGGCCGCGTCGCAAGAGAGAGGTATGAACTCTTGTTCTCCGTGGAAGACCAATGTAGCAACCCCATCGATCGACCTGGAGGTGCCTTTCATGCACAAGGAGGTTATATTATTAGGAATGGCAAACCTACATACGCTCACATGTGCACCCCCACCTATATAATAAATATAAAATTATAAAATAGTTATCAGAAAAAGTTTCAGATGGTCCCATCAACCTCTTTCTCGAGTAGGTTCAGCTCATGGGGGTCTAGGGTCGAAGGGTTCAACGCCATCAATAATATTGAATGGTTTATCGCTACCTGGTCCCTTAATGATTGGACGAACCTGAGCACGGTCAGGAAATTGTTGTTGGTTATCAAATATTCTAGACCATCAAGCAAAATGATGCCTCCGCTGGATGATAAGAACTGTTCCAACGAATAGGATAGTTTCTCAAGGTCCTTCGGTCTCAATGAGCTTTCCTTACCCACATTGGATAACCATATCATTGGGGTGTCGCCAATATCATATTTGGCCTTGATCTTAACAGGATAGTTCCTGGTCACGCAGAAACCCTTGGAACCCTTTTTGATCTCCTTCTCGAAGAATTCGTAGGCCTTTTCCGGTTTTTCTTCCTTGATGAGGTAGGTGAACGATCTCTCCAATTCTTCTATTCCTTTCCTCGTAGGCTCGGTCTTTTGCTCAACCTTCTGAGGTCCGATGTCTTCTTCGTCCTGCTCTGACGTAACGGGCGTCGAACAAGATGGACATGCGAGCATGTCCGGTCCGATGCTTGCCCCGCATTTTCTACAAAGGACGCATTTCTCCAATCCACCTTCCTGGACATATGATACTATGCTTTCGATCGTCCTCGACCCTAGCCCATTTATGGCCTGAAGGTTTTCTTTGCTCGCCGATCTCAATTTGCCTAAAGAATTATATCCCGCATCGAACACCAGCTCGGCCTTCACCTTATTCATTCTGGGTATGCGGAGAAGTACATTCATCATCTTCTCTTTTGGGAGGGGGGATAGAACTAGGTCTGTGCATGTACATTTGTCACAGGTCCCTTTCTCGTTGAGCTCAGAACCACATTTCTCGCATTTAGCAACAACGCTTGTTGACCTGGTCAACACATGAACTATCTTCTTGGCATCGTTCTTTGGAAGTCCGTCGACCTCACATAGCTTCTCTTCGCTGATCCCTCTGAGCGAATCTATTGTCCGATAGCCCGCCTCGACCAATAAGACCGCATTCTTCGCAACCATCCCAGGGATCTTCATGAGCTCTTCGACGGCCTCCTTGATGTGGAGGGAGGTAATTGCAATCTCAAGCTTTTCACCCTCGATCTCCCAATTTATCTTATATTCTCCTTTTGGTTCGAGGAAGAACTGGAACTTTCTAGCGCGGACCTCTGACATAATATGCTCCTGCCATATCTTCAAGTACTCTTCGATCTTGACAGGTGCGGCTATCTCGACCGCGATATATTCCTCGACGTCAAGCTTCATGTCTTTTCTCATCTGCTGGATACGTCTGATGACCTCTCTCGAATATCCTTCCGCTTCTATCTCCGGAGTAATCTCAAAATCAAGGTAGATCTCACCACCAGAATATTTTACAGCAACCACATGCTCTGGAAGGGTGGTCTCAAAGGACACCATGTTAGGCTCTATCTTTATGAACTGCCCTTCGATGCCCAAGGTGTATTCTCCCTTCCCAATGCTCTCCTTGACAAGCTTGGCTGGTCTTGATCTCAATAGTACCGCGATCTTGCTCGCCCATTGCCTATAGACCTTTCCTATGGCGTTCGGGTTCGGGATTACGTTGAGGATGCTCTCGCTCCATTCTTCCCCTGGTGCGACATACTCTATGCTCTTGACGTTCGCCTGCGGCAATAGGATGTCCTCAAGTTGCTTCAACGATTCGAGCGAATCGGTAGTTGACGGAAGAAGGATCATCCTCTTCAATGGCCAACGCAGCTTCATGTTCTTATTCTGCCTTTCCCTCGTGATGATCTCCACGACCTCCATGACGACGTTCATCGCCGCTTCCAGACGGTCATCGATCTTCGTTAGGTCCGCTACCGGCCAGTCCAACATATGGACGGTCTCTCTCGCTCCATCAAGGTGAGCGTAGATGCGTTCAGTTATATGCGGACATATTGGTGCTAACATAGCATTCAACGACATCAAGGTGTCATAGAGAACAACATATGCCGTGACCTTGTCTATGTCCCCTTCCTCTTTCCACATTCTGTCACGGATGAGCCGCACATACCATCTTGATAGGTCATTGAGGACGAACTCCTCCAATGCCCTTGTTGCCTTGTGGAGGTCGTATGCGCTGAGGTCCCTTGTGACCTCGTTCTTCATACGCTCTGTCCTGGAGATCATCCATCGGTCCTCGGGCTTGAGATGTGCGAATATCTGGTCATCGTCGACCTTTTGCCTCTCGAAATTATCTATCGACATATATGTGGTCGCAAAGTTCACGACGTTCCACAGTACATTCAACATCTTTCTGGCGTTCTTCACACCTTCCATCTGGAACGATATATCTTCCCAAGGTGCCGAAGATCTTAGGAGATAAAATCGAAGAGCATCTGCACCATAGTCCTTGACGACCTTTTCTGGCTCGATGACATTTCCACGGCTTTTTGACATTGGCAGACCTTGCGGGTCCAACATCCATCCTACCATCAGGACGGACTCGTAAGGTGCCCTTCCGAAAGCCAGCACGCCCGCCGCCAATTGTGAATAGAACCAACCTCTGGTCTGGTCATGGCCTTCAGCTATCCACTTGGCCGGCCATAGCCTATCGAACTCCGACCGCTTCCGAGGATAGCCCAATTGGGCCCAGGAAGCCACGGCGGAATCGAACCATACGTCCAGCACGTCAGGCACGCGTCTCATCGTTGATGAGCATTTAGGACAAGTAAATGTGACCCCGTCGATCCATGGCCTATGGAGGTCCATATCCTTTCTGTAACCGCTGCCCTTCTCCAGGTCATCTGCGGTGGCTATCACCTTTATCTCACCGCATTTCGAGCAGGTCCAGACGGGGATGGGTATGCCCCAATATCTCTGTCTTGAGATGCACCAGTCCCTCGCGTTCATGACCCAATCATATTCCCTCGAGGAGCCGGCCCAATCTGGGGTCCACCTGATCCTATCGATCTCCTCTAGCATCTGATTCTTTACCTGGGTGACCTTCAGGAACCATTGGTTTGTCGTCCTGAACAATATCGGCGAGTTGCAGCGCCAGCAATGACCGTACCTATGCTCGATGGTCGAGTTGGAAAACAGAAGGCCCCTGTCCTCAAGGTTCTTCAAGATCATTTGGTTGGCCTTTTTGATTGACATGCCGGCCAATGTTTCACCAATATCCTTTGTGTACTTACCAGTTTCATCGACCGGACAGAAAGGTTCTATTCCATATTCTCGGCCAAGCTCGAAGTCCTCAGGTCCAAAACCAGGAGCTATATGGACGAGGCCTGTATTGGAGGCCTCCACCGTCTTAGAGGCGATGACCCTGTGGACCCATTTGCCTGATACGTTCTTTTGATAGGGGACCAATTCCTCGAATATCGAGGCGTACTCCAACCCGACCAGGTCATCTCCTTCTATCTCTTCCAATATCTCATATTGTTCCCAGCCTGCGATCTCTCCTATCTGGTCAGCCAGATCTTTCATCACTATGACCGTCTCGGTCTCTCCGATCCTTCGGTACCTAGCCTTGATATATTTAAAATCGGGATGGGCCGCGACCGCAAGGTTGGCCGGAAGGGTCCATGGTGTAGTGGTCCAGATCAGTAGGAAGACCTTGGGGTCGTCCTTGAGCGGGAACTTGACATAGATCGACGGGTCCTTTTCATCTGAATAATTTATCTCGGCCTCGGCCAGGGCGGTCTCGCACCTCGGACAGCAGGGCAGAACGCGGTCTGCAGATACCAGAAGTCCCTTGTCATATGCTTTCTTGAGCGTCCACCATGCCGCTTCGATGTAATATGGTGCGATGGTTAGGTACGGGTTGTCCCAGTCCATCCATACCCCGAGCTCTTTGAACTGTTCGTTCATCTTTCTTTGGAATTCCACGGCAAAGTTCTTGCAGGTGGAGACGAAGCGGTCGATCCCGTACTCCTCGATCTCTTTCTTGTTCTTGACCCCTATCGACTGCTCCACCTTTACCTCGATGGGAAGGCCATGCATGTCGTAGCCAGGTTTATCAAAGACGTTATATCTCTGCATCCTTCGAAAACGAATTATAGTGTCTTTTATCGTCTTGTTCCAGGTCGTTCCGAGGTGGATAGACCCCGTTGTGTATGGCGGACCATCGACAAAGTAGTAGTCAGGACCCGTGGACCTGAATTCCTTGGTCTTTTTGTATGCATCGGTCTCTTTCCATTGCTCCCTTATCTGTTTCTCGAGTTCGACAGGATTGTAATTGCCTTGGACTGGCTTTATCATCGCCTTCCCTCTTTGCCCGAGCAGAAACTATTACTTGAACGAGGTTTCTGGAATCCCCCGAGATCCTCGTTGAGTTCGCACAGGCTTTATGGGGTATCGGCCCCGTAATAAATAATTGATGCCCTCTAAAAATCTGACAATGAGGGGGTGTGTTGATTTCCTAGAACATGTCTAAACTGCTCTGACTGCCTTTTGGAGGTTTTTCACGACCTTTAAATATCTTGTCCAATGCACCGATCACCCGCTGTTCGCTGAAGTCATGTTCCCGGACGAGCATTTCTATCACCTTTTCTCTGTCTGGGGGGGCAAGTTCCAATCGATAATCATCAATATGCTCGTAATTGAGGAATATCTCTCGGACCTGTTCATACTCTGGCATTTCTTTGTTGAGCGAGGCGATTGCCCTGGGAAGGTCTCCATGTTCCCGGATAAGTTTAAGACCCTTCTTCGGGCCTATTCCTCTTATCCCTTCGTTGAAATCGGTGCCCATCATTATGCAAAGATCGATTAGCTGCTCTCTCGAGAGCTCGAGGTCTGTTAATACCTCTTGCAATTCTACGATCTCCATTTTCACATCCCTGTATTCATTCCTCCCGGGCATCTTTCTTCTCCCGGCCAAGGTAAGGTTCCTAAGGAGCCTTGGGGCGCCGAACAAAAGAGAATCGAAGTCCTGGCTCGATGCTGCCCAGACATCCCCTTTCTGAGCCATATATGCGGCCTGTGCCTCTCCTTCTCCTGGAGCTTGTACTATAGGGATCCCAAGATATACAAGAAGAACCCTGGATGATTCTACGATCTCGTTCGTTATTTTGGCCGATTGTTGAGCCTTGGTGTAGGCCATTTCAAGGTCTCCTACGGTCACGGCCTCTTTCCACTCTTGCTGCGCCCTCTGCCTTCTTTCAGACCTCTCCACTATTGTCGCCATCTTCAACTTGGAGGGTTTTCCATCAAAAACGTATACTGGTATGACCCCCATCTCGATCAGGTTGGCATTTCTGTTCAGTAATCCCGAAAGGTGAGAGGTGACCCTGCCTCGAGAGTCTTTCAACGGCGTCCCATCGGGCTGCCTGATCACGGACAGGAATTGGTATATGGCATTATAGGCATCAATCGCCACGGTCTTGCCCTTTAATTGTATCTGGTCCACCTCATGGAATCTCACAAGGTCAGACAGATTCACCCCCATTTGACCAACCTCTACCGACGATACGTCAGAGGATATACAAAACTGACGAAGCGGGAAAGGTTGAATAGTGAGCGATGCCCCTATATTAGGTCATGAAGGATGAATACGGATTTAAGGGAAAGAAACCGGTGGAAGAGGGGAAGGTCTATGACATCACCATAACCGATCTTGGATCGCAAGGGGATGGCGTTGGAAAGGTCGAAGGGTTCGTTGTAATAGTTCCAGAAACAAGGAAGGGACAGATATATAAGGTCAAGATAGTGCGGGTGAGCAACAAGATGGCCTTCGGTCAGATCGTGCGATGATCACGCTGTCTCCTTTTGATATGGAATAAATGCCATGATGAGCACCATCCCGATCCAGAACATAATGGCCATGAAGGTGCAGATGTTAGAGGCAAACACCATTGAGACACTTAAAAGGATGACCGGAAGGACCACCGTGAGCAAGACTATGACCCATCTCTGGGATATGGAGAACTTCATGACAGACCGCCTCCGATCTCATTTTTCCTTGTTCTTCCTTATGAACTTAAGACCGGACCAAACATCGTCTATTGATGATACTTTGACATCGGTCAGACCGTTCGATACTCCCGTGTTCCTTACCAACATGCCGTTCAGGTCGCTCTTGATGTTCGAAGATTCTTTTGGCCAACAGACCCACAATATTCCTGCTGGAGATAGATAGGCCATCATCTTAGGGAACTGATCAATAAGATCTTTCTTCGAGGTGACGAACATTTGTATGAAATCCATGTCAGCAATGGGCCTATCGAATTCCTCGGCCGTTTTCGGGAGCCTGCCTAGGAACTGTCTATAATTTGCAGGTGGGTTGTGCAGATATATCTTGAACCCGTCCTTAATGCCCAGCTTGTAAACCAATGATTTTTTTGAACCTATCCTAGTCATGGTACTTCCCGCTTTAGGGTATATATATTGATAGGGGGTAATGCGTAACCTACCATAAAGGCATCTGTTTGCCTTAAATACCTCTATAAAGAGCGATGGGACAAATCAATATCTTTTCCAACTTTCAATTTCCCCCTTCATGTCCTTAGAACCGAACAGAGAGCTCCCGGCAGCGAGAACGGTAGCTCCGGCCTCCACGCATATCTTCGCTGTCTTTGCGTTGATCCCACCATCTATTTCGATCTCGAAAGTGTATCCTGCCTCGTCCCTTGCCCTTCTAGCCTCTGAGATCTTCGGAACAACATCAGACATGAACGATTGACCACCAAAACCGGGATTGACGGTCATTATCAACAGAAGGTCTATTTCCGAAATATAGGGCCGGACCATACTGAACGGGGTCGCAGGGTTGAGCGACAGGCCGGCCTTTTTTCCAAATGCGTGAATCATCTGAATGCATTGTCGTACTGTATCGGAGGCCTCGACATGTACTGTTATGTAATCTGAACCTACAGATGCAAACTCCTTTACGTACCTTTCTGGCTTAGTTATCATCAAGTGGACGTCAAATGGCAGATGGGTATGAGGTCTGAGGCTCTTGATGACCGAAGGACCGATGGTTATGTTGGGGACGAATATCCCATCCATCACATCGACATGCACCCAATCCGCACCGCTCATCTCGAGCCTTTTTACCTCCTCACCTAACCTTGAAAAGTCAGCAGATAATATGGAAGGAGCTACTTTTATCATCGTCAAAGAGAACGACATGTTGGTATATCAAGAATATCTGGTGATGTGATTTGTGAGCCTAGAAAGCAGGTTCCAGCGAAGGAATTTATTTTATAAAGAAAAATATATCATGCCATCATGGCAGAGAGGAGGTCCCCTGTGAGGTCCGAGGATAGATGCGGGGTGAAGGGATGCGATAAAGAGTCCGAAAGGTCTATTTCCATGGAAGCCGCGACCAAGGCTGGCATGGACATGAAAGAAGGTCAAAAAAGGGCACATCTATGTAAGGACCATTACAAGGAATACAAGAAAAGGTCCAAAGTGGACAGAAAAATCGGTTCGCTCGGTCATTAATTTTAGTTAAATATTTTTTCTATATTGAAAGAGTCGGGCAGATCATGAAAGCGCCCTGGATACAGCTACTATCGAGCGCGGCGATGTCAGGTTCAGCGTTGCTCATCCCTAACATGTTGCGTAATGATCTGGGGGCGGACACGATCCAAATTGGCATGATAACCGCCTCGTTCAACGCCTCTCTTTTTCTGTCATCGTATTATTTTGGCAGGTTTTCGGACGTACATGGAAGGAAGATGATCCTACAGACAGGCCTGCTGATGACCTCCTTATCGATATTTCTTCTGATATTTGCCAGAAGCACTGAGTCGTTGTTCATTGTAAGGGTGATCATGGGCCTTTGCTCGGGAATGTATCCCTCAGCGTTGCTTGCTCACGTGTATGATTCAGATAAAAAGGTCGGGAAATTCAGTGCGTACGGGGCAATGGGCTTTGGGCTAGGGACGTTCGCGGTCGGTATCATTGGCATCTATTTTGAGATATTTCTGTTCTGTTCTATCTTGATGGCATGCGCTTTCATTGTTTCCCTGACGATCGATTTCGGTAACGAAGTTCACCATAAGGTGCCATTCTTTCCAAGGGAGATCATTCATCGCAACCTTCCCGTCTATCTCTCGATCATGTTCAGGCACATAGGAGCGAACATGATATGGGTCATCTATACTTTGTTCCTAGAGGACCTTGGCGCAGCTGCTTGGTTCATCGGTGGTATATACGCCGTCAATGCCATGAGCCAATTCGTCTTCATGCAGATGGTGGACAGATATGGTTCGGTAAAGCTTGTCACCTTTGGGTTCATCTTTTCCATCATCACATTCCCTTCGTACACATTGGCCACAGAGGCATGGCAGATAATCCCTGCACAGGTATCGATAGCTGCAGCATGGTCCTGCCTTTATGTCGGGAGCATTAAATATGTGATGGAAAGAAATGACGAGAAAGGTACGAGTGCAGGGCTGCTCCAGTCCTCGCTGAGCATCTCGGCGATCATCGGGGCCATGGTGGGAGGGGCGGCGTCGTATGTCCTGGGTTACCACGGCGCCATGTACATCGCGACCATAATGGCCATAATCGGTCTTGTGATTTTCTTCATAAGTCATAAGCGGGTATCTGCTGATACCGAGAAAATGATTAATCCCTCCTAGACCATGAGAACGACGTGGAAATTTTATTTCTTGGAACAGGTGGCAGCATTCCAACGCCTGAGAGGAACACCTCGGCGATGGCGGTCAGGACCGGACAGGAGATGGTGTTGTTTGATTGTGGGGAAGGCACACAGAGACAGTTCATGCGCTCTTCTTTCTCCTTCATGAAAATCGATAAAATATTCATAACCCACCTTCATGGAGATCATTTCCTTGGTCTGCTCGGTCTTGTCCAGTCAATGAACTTTTCTGGTAGGGCGCAGCCTCTTGAAATATATGGGCCAAAGGGAATAAAGGATGTCATAGAGGCAACCATAATGTTGGGGAGCTATGATCTTGCCTTTGATATATTCTGGAGGGAGCTGAGGCCTAAAGATGAGGTGGAAGGGGAAGGTTATAAGGTCGCTGCTGTTGAGGCTTTGCATATCCCCAATTCACTTTCTTACATCCTAAAGGAAGATGAACGGATGGGAAGGTTTGACCCAATCAAGGCAAAGGAACTAGGGGTCAATGAAGGTCCAGCATTTTCAAGGCTTCAAAAAGGAGGGTCGATAATTC
The DNA here is from genome assembly GCA_013415865.1 of Methanomassiliicoccales archaeon. Taxonomy (NCBI): domain Archaea; kingdom Methanobacteriati; phylum Thermoplasmatota; class Thermoplasmata; order Methanomassiliicoccales; species Methanomassiliicoccales archaeon. The sequence continues at coordinate 126,497 of CP058896.1, read as the reverse complement.
TAGATGATAGGATAATCAGCCCCGAAGATGTCATAGGACCGGCAAGACCTGGATTAAAGCTCGCCTATTCAGGAGATACCTTACCAAATGACATGTTCGTCAAGGCGGCGATGAAATGTGACGTCATGGTCCATGAGGCGACCACCGATTCAGAGTTGAAGGATAAAGCGAACAGATATCGCCATTCGACCGCGAGACAGGCCGCTGAGGTGGCGGTCAAGGCAGAGGCCATCTCACTATACTTGGTGCATGTGAGCGGGAGATATTCGGACACGTCATCTTTATTGAGAGAAGCGAAAGAAGTGTTCCCGAACACCTTTCTACCGAACGACCTTGATATAGTAAAGGTGCACCAAAGAGAATGACGGCTTAAGATGATAGCAATTTGAGTATGTCTGATCTGGTCAAAATGCCCACGATCGAGCCCTTTCTTGAGACCATGACAGCATCGGTCGTTGACAGCAACGATGTCAACGCCTCAGCGGGAGTATCCTCGTTCACGATAGGATATGGATCGGCCATGACCTCCGATACATGCAACTGGCCGAGATCCTCCATTTTCCGGCCCTCACGGAGCATGCTCAAAATGTCATATTCACTGATGCTCCCTACATGCTGTTTTCCATCGAAGACAGGCAATTGTGAATAACCGCTCTGACGCATAAGATCCGAAGCATGCCTGACCGAATCAGACATCTGTATGGAGATTACGTTGGGCGTCATAACGTCCCTGGCCCTGAGACCTTGTTTTCTTCTGTTCATCTCCTGTTCCAGGACGTTGAATATTTTTGTGACAGATTCATAGCTTCCTTTTATCGCGCCACGTTCCATCTTCGCGATCGTGGATTGGCTCACACCTGACATGGCAGCAAGCTCAGCTTGAGTAATGTCCAGTCCTTTCCTTAGCTTTTTGATCTCCGTTTCCTCGGGAAACTTCATGTGATTAGGGATGTTATTATTCCTATATGAATATTCGTAAATGAATAATAGAGTCAATCATACTTATATCGGGGAAAAAACTACCACGCGCATTCGAAAAAGAGTGTCAGGCCAGCATGATAAAATATGTCACGCGGTCCATGAAAAAGGTGAATATAAATGGCAAAGACAGTCAAAGGAAATCCTGAATTGAGAAAGCCAGTAGCCCGTAAGGTCGCTAAGAACATTATCGTGGAGAATGTCGACCTTACCCCCATCGAGAAACAGAATGTGGAACTTGTGGAGAGAAAAGGTATCGGACATCCGGACAGCATCTCGGATGGATTGGCGGAATCAGTATCAAGAGCCCTCTGCAAGATGTATCTTGAATATTGCGGAGAGATACTCCACCACAATACCGATCAGAACGAGGTCGTAGGAGGTCAGAGCGCACCGAAATTCGGAGGTGGAAGGATGCTCGAGCCGATATACATCCTCCTCGTTGGAAGGGCAATAACCCAGGTCAACGGGGAAAGACTTCCTTATTCCACCACAGCAATAAATGCAGCAAAGGAGTACCTGAAAAGGTTCCCGAACCTAGACATAGAGAATGATGTCATAGTCGACTGCAAGATCGGAAAGGGTTCTCAGGACCTGATCCAAAACTTCGATGAACTGCAAAAGAAATGCACCCCAGATTATAGCGGTAACAGATGTTTGCTTGCCAACGACACCTCTTTTGGATGTTCATATGCGCCATTGTCTGAGACTGAGACCGTCTGCTTGGAGACCGAGAGATATATCAACGGTGCCATGAAAAAGAAACTAAAGGAGACCGGCGAGGATGTAAAGGTAATGTGCGCCCGGAATGGGAAGGATATCACCATGACCATCGCCTGCGCCATGGTGGACCGTTATATTCCTGATGCCGACCATTATTCAAGTGTCGTCGAAGAGATGAGGAACCTCGTCCACGACTATGCTGTAAAGTATACAGACTATAACATCAAAGTAGACATCAATCATGCGGACAACCCCGATTCAGGTAATTATTATCTCACTGTAACAGGATTGAGCGCTGAGAACGGGGATGATGGGTCCGTAGGTCGTGGAAACCGCGTGAACGGTCTGATTACCCCATACCGCCCAATGTCAATGGAGGCGAGCGCAGGTAAGAACCCGATCACCCATGTTGGGAAGATGTACAACATTTTGGCGAATTGGATAGCCACTGACGTTGTCAAAGCAGGTAAGGGAGACATTCTTGAGGCCCATGTCCGCATACTTTCACAGATCGGGAGGCCCATCAGCGACCCCCAGACCTGCAGTGTCCAGCTCTTCCTTGCCCCGGAAGCAAGGGCAAAAGCTGCGAAATGGCAGAACGAGGCGCGAGCTATTGCTGACAACTGGCTAGACGACATAGGCAAGGTCACAGAGAAAGTTGTAAATGGCAAAGTGACGGTATTCTGACCCATGAAGCTCATCGACCTTTCCCGCTATGGACCCGTACATCGATTCGCAGACTATCATGTCTATAAGACTTTGGCAGTGATCGCCGACGGCCGCCGCCGGGGGCGAAAACAGCTTGCAGAGACGATAGGTGTCGGAGAGGGAAGCATGAGGACCATATTGGAGTACCTACGTGACCATGATCTGGTGGAGATAAAACAGACAGGGGTGACGATATCCAAGAAAGGATTGGACTTCCTCAACGGCTTCCCGATCCAGGTCGGACTGGTGACCAAATCAGACAGCTCGATAGGGCAAACGGCGGTCGCTGTGCTTGTCAGGTCGATGGCGGACAAGATCAAGATCGGTGTGGAGCAAAGGGACGCTGCGGTCAAGGCCGGTGCTGAGGGGGCGACCACCATCGTTGTAAAAGGCGGTGAGCTATGGATCCTCCCGGATTACAACCTCGATGTACATAAAAAGGCGTTCTCTGCTGAATTGAGAAGTATGTTCCAGGTAAAGGACGGAGACGTCATAATCATCGGTACTGGGCAGAATTATCGACAGGCGGAGGATGGTGCACTATCAGCTGCCTTTGACCTTATCTGATGTAAAACCACCCGCTTTTCTTTTCTCTCTTTTTAATTGCAGGTTCAATTCTTCTATGTTCTCAAATGGACTTAGACATGTCCTTGAACTACAGACCTGGCCCATGGTACCCTTGATAAGCTCATCTTCTTTTTGAACAGATATGATAACGTCAAAAAAAGGAGCTCGATCGACCATTTTACGTATCTCACTACCTGGCATCCCATGCTCTTTGCCTACATTGATGCTAGTAACCCCATCTCTATGCAGAATGGCAGATATAGCGAAGAAGGAGTGGGCTTCTGGGTGCACCGTGACCTCGCCCGACAATCTTTTGATGGCCTTCTCAGCGAATTTTTTAAAACTGCCCTCTGATATGGTCGAGAGAAGGGTATTCACATAGATCGCCACGCTATTTCCAGAAGGTATAGCGCCATCATACACCTCCATCTCTTTTGCGATCATATCTTTTTCTCTGGATATGACAAACCCACCTTCAGGTTCGGAGAATATCTCATTCATCTCGATTGCCCGCTTTGAGGCAAGCTCTAGATACTGTTCTTTCATCGTCGCCTGATTCAGTTCGATCAACCCCCATGCATAATACGAGTAGTCTGTGAGGAATGCGTTGATCCCTGATCTTCCCTCTCGATATCTATGCAACAATTTCCCATCGCCTGCGACCATGTTTTTTTCTATGAACCAGACGCACCTCTCCGCCTCGTCTATATAATCCGAGATCTCTAAGACCCTTCCTGCCTTTGATAATGCCGCGATCATCAAACCGTTCCAATCCAGGAGGATCTTGTCATCCAATGCAGGCCTTTGCCTCTTCCCTCTTGCCTTCTTCAATGATAGTTTGGCCCTATTTAGCAGGGCAACGACGTCAAGCTCGTTGAGACCTTTGATCCTGCAATATTCTCTGATGTCCCTCTCCATGTGAAATATGTTCCTTCCATCAAGCCTTCCTTCATCACTCCTGAAATTACCCTTTTCTCTCAGGTCATAGATATCTTTTATAAGGACCGCTTCTTCTTTTTCCAATATCTCATCTATCTCCCGCAATGTCCAGGTATAATACGCACCTTCCCCATTTGGACCGTCGGCATCCTCACTGGAAAAGAATCCTCCATTCTTGTCCCTAAGATTTTTGAGGACATAATCGATCGTTTCGATAGCGGCCTCTCTGAACAATGGATCATTGGATGCTTGGAACATCTCGGTCAGGGCGATCGACAGCAATGCTTGGTCATACAGCATCTTTTCAAAGTGTGGGACCTTCCAACGTCTGTCGGTCGAATACCTGTGGAACCCTCCCCCCAAATGATCCCTTATACCCCCGAGGCAGACCCTTCGTAAAGTATATTCTGCCATTGAGTAGGCCCTTTGATCTGTTGTCGTCGACCAATACCGTAGGAGGAACATCGCCTTGTGAGGGGAGGGGAACTTCGGTGCCACCTCAAATCCGCCATACTTTTCTTCAAAGGTAGTCAAAAGCCCTTCGAACACATATCTGTCGAATTGCTCTAGCTTACATTCCGCTGTATCAATATCGTTTCGTTCTAGAGAGCCAGATACCATCTCTGCAATCTGGTAAATATCTTCTCTCCTTTCCTTCCAAATCCGAACGATCGTAGGAAGGATATCCATCATTCCCGGGATCCCATATTTTGAATTTTTAGGTATGAAGGTCGCTGCATAGAATGGCTTTCGATCCGGAGTTATGAAGATTGACAAAGGCCATCCTCCTCTTCCAGTAAGTATTTGACACGCCTTCATGTACAACGCATCGATGTCGGGCCGTTCCTCCCTATCTACCTTGATGTTGACAAAGTCCGCATTCAATGCCTCTGCGACCTCATCATCCTCAAAACATTCCCTTTCCATCTCATGGCACCAATGACATGACGAATAACCGATAGAAAGGAAAATCGGGCGATCAAGCTTCTTGGCCCTTTCGAACGCCTCATCTCCCCAAGGATACCAATCCAAGGGATTGTATGCATGCTGTAATAAATATGGGCTGTTCTCTGTGATCAATCTGTTGTGCCTTACTGATACCATCTCATACCTTGCCTATCAAGATATCCGATTGGACTAACACCATCAAGATAATTTGTTTTATTTCTCGATCTTCCTTCCAAAAAGAGTTTGCAATGATTGACGGGCTGCCGACAGGATATATGATTTAGTTCTTGAAACGAGCTCCGTGGAAGGGGAATTGGAAAAAATGTGACTTTCTTCTGTTCAGCGATGCTGTTAATTTCTTTATAAACGACTATAAGAAGAGGCTACAATATTTTGATCCTCCCCAAATATAACGACGTGGCTGAACCTAAGAAGAAGATTTTTACTTTAGCGATGAGAAGTCGAAAGACCATCCCTATTTTTATCATCATATAGAAAGTGGGATCATTTTAGAAGAAACATATGACAAACATTAGGTGATAATTAATGAGTTGTCGTAATAGCATGAAAACTTCTCTAACAACAAGTGAAAAAGGGTTTGGAAAGGGTTCGGCCTCCCCCTTGCCAAACCCGTTTGTGCGTTCCTCTCCTCCTAAGAAAGTTCCGCCCTCACCTCATCGGTGACCCCCGCCCCACTTGGGAACGGTTAAAAGCTGATGGTGATGTCCATTATAAAAATATTATCTTATGCCAAATATGAAAAAAGTAAAAGGTTTTTTAAGAGATCACTCGTCCCAATACTCCAATATCCCAGGCATGACCCTGTTGGAATAGTTCTCGAGCGTTGGTATGCCAGTGACCTTTTCCGCATAGGGGGTTAAGGACATTATGTCGCTACGGTCAAGATATTCCAATTTGAACTTTCTTGAACCTGCCATCATCTGTTTAAGACCGATACCTATCCTATCAAAGTAGGTATACAGACCGACCGCTCCCCATGGGATGTCCTTCCCAAGAACCTTCTTCGGGAACATCTGTTTGATCTCTGGAGCCAGTATGAAAAACTTGTTAGGGTCTGCACCATACTCATCAGCGAAGCTCTTCGCCAGCTTTCCCTCAGCTGCCTGGCGAGCGAAGTACTGTGACTTCATGGCCGCCAATATGGGGGATCGGGCCATCGCTATCCCTTTGATAAGAGGGCCTCCACCGATGTTTGACATCGCCATGGACTTATACATCTGGGTCTCGTTCACGAAACCGCCTGCCATGATCATGTCTGGGATGAACTTGCCCTTCTTTTGCAGTATCTTTGCGCATTCGAGAACCTGGGCTTCAAGGTGAACGGTAGGCGTGGACATCTCGTTCATCATTTGGACCGGGCTCATGCCAGTACCACCTCCTGCGCCATCGAAGGTCAGCATATCGACCTTTGCCATTGAGGCGGCCTTCATCGTGAATGCGACTATCTCAGGCTTGTATGCACCGGTCTTAAGGAAAACATACTTAGCTCCTGCGGAACGCAATCTATCGACATCCTCAACGAATGAGTTCAGGTCAGGGAAACCGACCCTGCTATGCCTTTCGAATGTCTTGAACGCTCCGGCCTTAAATGCGGCCTGAACATCTTTGTCCTCAGGGTCTGGCAAGACGAGATATCCGCGTTTCTTTAGTTCTAGCGCCCTTTCCAAGGTGGTCAACCTTACCTCTCCTCCGATGGCCTTAGCGCCTTGTCCCCATTTACGCTCGATAATATTGACCTCAAGCTTTGACATGACATATTCATCGACGCCGCCTCGACCGTCCTCCACGTTGGTCTGGACGGCTATGTCACCATGCTTTCCGTCCCAGAGCTCGCGGTATGAACTTATCCTGAACTCCATATCCGGGGACCTCTGCACCTTTCCTTTTGAATAGACGGCGTCTGGGTCCATTCCGCAAACGTTCTCGCCGACGGTCTCGATTATCCCGGCCATTGCGGCACCCTTAGCCAAAGACTCCCAATTCCTCTTCGCTACGGCGGTCGATCCTAGGCCTGCGATCACAAGCGGTATTTTCAATGTTATCGGTTTCTTGCTTCTGGTCGCAACTTTGGTCGAGATGTCAACGTTCTCAAAGAATGCCTTATCCGGGGACTGTTCGATCCCGTATGCACCTATCAGTTCGGCCATTATCTGGAAATGAGACCAGTCTAAAAAGAAATCCTTGTTTGAAGAGGCGGTGCTGGTTCCGAAATACTCGGGGGATGGATACAAGACCTCTCTCCCTCGGAAGGCCGACTTACCGACCTCGCACAGAACATTGCATTCCTCGATGCACAAAGGGCACATCCCGCTCGTTGGATTGACATCCTTCACGCGGGTGTTTGTTCCGGTTGTAGACCTAGAGTTCTCTATTATTTGCATATTCTCGATACGCTCCCTGCTTTATGATTAGCCGATGCGCATCTATGCGTCGATATATGAAAATTGTCAGAATTTTATTAGACAAACATCTAATATATATTTATATTAACTGAACATAACATCGAAAATGACAATACTGGAATTAAGAATTCCCAACAAATGACTAAAATTAACCGTACAATAAAATTAATCTTCCCTTCGACCATTAACCAACATGACAGGAGCTGGGCACTGATGAGGAAAATATCCAACAAGATGGCAGCTGCCCTCCTCGGTTTTGTTTCAGGCATCATTGTCGGGGAGATAATGTATTATTTCACGGATGAGTCGATCTTTTTTCTTATAGTCGTTTTTATGACAATAATGGGATGGGTTATTGGCGGAGAGGTCGACCTCAAAGAAAAAACCTGAAAGGTGCCCTCGTTATTGAATGCCAGGACGATGCTTTTAATATCAGACCCCTTGATATTCGTCCTCAGGGGAAAAAATGGCAGACATCAGACAGAGGGTCGAGGAGGACCGTGGGGTCCTTAAAAAGATCCAATTGATCGTCCCTGGATACCGTGGATATAGGATCAGAGAAGACCTCAGGGATTCAGACAAAATGCTCAGGATGGCTCTCGTTAAAAAGCTAAAAGACCAGAGAGACAAGGTCGACGAGGCGCGCTCAGAGCTCATCTCGATAATGCCATTGAGCAAGAACGTTGAGATGGCAGGCAACATCGACCTCAAGATCAAGAAGCTTCAAGGGCAGATAGACCATGCCGAGGGGGGTTATTCCGGCCTTGTCTCGGACATTCGCATGGACTCTTCTCAGATGAACAGACTCTATGAATGGGACCTGGCCATGTTACAGACGTTGGCCATCATAGATCAATGTATAGAGGGTCTCTCATCTTCCATCGTAAGCCAAGATGAGACGATGATAAAGGCTGACCTCAAAGAGATCATGGCGAAGCTAGATGAGCTTGAAGAAAAGTTCGGAAAGCGACTTTCGGTGATCCAGGGAACGGAGCAGTGATGAGATGAGCCTTATCGGATCGGAAACTTTCGCATGGGAGGACTCGACGAAGCGTGGCAACATCATGTACCGTTTGCCTAGGAACATAAAGATGAACGATAACATCGTGGTCCGGGAAGACGAGATAGCTGTCTTCTTTAGAGATGGAAAGGTCCTGACATATTTTGACCGCCCTGATAGATATGCCCTGACCAGTCAAAATGCGCCGGTGGTAGGAAAACTTTTGAAGTCATTGGCTGGGGTAGAACAGAGGGCTGAGGTCATTTATCTTCAAAAAAGGGCATTCGATGGTAAGTTCGGATCAAAACAGCCATATCAATTCCGCGATAACGAGTTCGGGATGGTCAACCTGCGAGTCTTCGGAGAGTTCAGGTACAAGGTCGTCCAACCCGAGAATTTTGTCAACCAGTTCGTCGGGACCTTCAACTATGCCACCTCCGCTGAGGTCGAGGAGAGGATAAAGGAACAAATGGTCATCCTTGTCTACAATGCCATCGGAGAGATGAAGAGCAAGGGAATGGGGGTAGCTGACCTGGCATCCCAGCTGATGAACATCGAGCAGTTTGTGCTCTCAAAGGCAGTGAACCATTTCGAACTTTACGGTGTTGGCATCGATAAGGTTTCTGGACTATACATATCGCTCCCCGATGAGGTACAAAAGGCAGTGGATACAAGGTCCTCAATGTCCGTTGTGGGAGCGAATTATATGCAATACCAGACCGGTCAGGCGGTAAGAGAGGCTGCGCAGAACCCGTCTGGGGGGGCTGCGGGTGTGGGCGTCGGGGTCGGTGCGGGGATCGGCCTGGGCTATCAGATGCTGGATTCTATGAAAGGCAATGCACCTGCACAAGGAGGCGCCGCTCCACAGGTCGCAACGGCTTATGTCCTTTGCCCAAAATGCGGGTCCCAGAACGCCTCATCGGCCAAATTCTGCTCCAATTGTGGGTCCAAGATGGTAATGGAGAAGATCAACTGTCCTAAGTGTGGAACCCTTGTAACGATAGATGCCAAATTCTGCCCAGAGTGTGGGACGAACCTGCAAAGGAGGAAATGCCCAAAATGTGGATCGGATGTTCAGGCTGGGGCAAAATTCTGCCCAGAGTGCGGCAACACCATAAGCTGAGGTGGCTAGATGGCCATCTTCAATTGTCCGAAATGCGGGGCGCCTGTCGAGTATGATGTAAAGGACAGGTTGGTCCGTTGTCGATATTGTTCATCAGAGATATTCATCGATAAAAGCGGAGCTGGGTTTTATTATATTTTGAGCTTTGCGATAGATGAGGATTCTGTCGTAGGTATTTTCAAAAGATGGGCGGGTGGTTCCACCAGGGCAAAGGATCTTGATAGATTGGCCCATATCGTTAGCCTAAAAAAAAGGTATTTTCCCGTCTATCTTTTTAAAAGGGATGTAAATGGGACCGACCAGGTTTTTGTGGAACCTGCAGCATCCACGACCCTGCCAGGTCTTCACTCGTTGAAGGTGCCTGCCGGGGATATGGTGATATTCGACAAAAACTTCAATGTCGGCGGGATCGAGATGGTGATCCCAGATATAGAAATGACCTCATACCTCGGACGGTTGCCTGGGAAGGCAAAGGAGCAGGCACTTGTGTATTTCCCTATCTATGTTCTTGACTATGCCTTCGAGGGCAAGAACTGGAAGGTCGTGATATCAGCAACCTCGGGCGAGGTCTTCGCAGGGGATTTCCCTAAGAGGTCCTCCGCAGGATACATGACCGTTGCTACGACCGGTTTCTTAGCTTTCTTGATCGAAGGGCTACTGGCGATCTGGAACCCGATGCTCGCTGGGGTTTTAATAATGGTGACCATGGCGGGCATATTCTTGGCATCATTCTGGGTGGCGAGGAGGTTGTAAGATGGGCATATCTGTGGGACTTGATTGTCCAGCTTGCGGGGGCGCGGTCAATGTTGAAGAGGGGGAAAGGGCCATCAATTGTCAGTATTGCGGATCGATGCTGTTCATCGAGGGCGATAATGGGGTTGCCACGATCGCTTTCAAGAACAGGGTGAGCCAAGATTCTGCGATCGCGCTGTCAAATACCTGGTTCCGCAAAGGATGGAAGGCAAGGGATTTGAAAAGGTTGGCAAAGGTCTTGGAGGTATATCCTATTTATCTACCGTTCTGGTCGTCCACCATGAGGGTGATGGGATGGATATGTGGATATGAGGAAAGGACCTATTCGGACTCCAAAGGGCATACCAGGACAGAGCGGATCCCAAAAGAGGAGATGGTCCTGAGCGATTACAGGTACTCAGAGATCGCATGTGACCCAGGTGACCTGGGGATCAAAAAACTTAGAAATCTCAGTGGTGAGACCGTCCTCGAGGATTTTGAGAACATCCCGACCTATGAGGCGACAACCAGCAAGGACGATGCCTTGAACAGGATGCGGTCGATGGCAATGGACCAGGCCCGAAGGGAATCAAGAGTGCCGCATGTGACCTTCGAGAAGGTCCATGTCCTCCCAAGAGGGATCTCGATGATCTATTATCCAGTATGGGTCGTGCGCTATTCATACCGAGAGAGGATGTACATCTATACCGTTGATGGCGTTTCTGGACAGGTTATATCAGGAAGGGCACCTGGCGATGCATTGTTCCAGAGCCTTGCAATAACGGCAGGAACGACGGTCGGAGGCCTGGTCGCCGCAGGGTCATTATTTTTCGGTGCATCGGCCGGCGCTGACCCATTGTTCTCTATTATCGGCCTTGCGGCCGGGGCCGTTATTACCTTTGGGGGCTACCTTTTCTTCAGGCACGGCTCTGAGATCATCGAGGGGGATTTTCCTGATAAAAAATATGGTCTTGACGGGGTGAAGAACATCGGTTTGGTGGAGGACATTCTTAAAGGTCGCATCGACCTAGGGGGAAGGATATAATGAGGGTCTTACAGGTCAGATGCCCACAATGTTCCAGGCCCATTTACTCCAAGATGAAGGACATCGTCTTCTATTGCGATAATTGCCAGACGATGCATATAAGAAACGGACAAACCAAGGTACTTGACTATGAGATCGCAGATTATGTCAGGAACGCAACCTCCGACAAGAAGTTCATGCCTTTTTGGCGTGTCTGGTGCAATTTCTCGATCCACGATTCTAAGATATCTGGGGGGTCGTTCGCCAAACTTGCAGAGTTTATCAGGGGGGAGAACGGCGCAGGGTCCATCTTTATGTTCATCCCGGCGTCCGAACTGGATGTTGGAACGTTCAAACATCTGGCGATGGAATTGACATTGAACCCTCCAAGATACTCGACCAGACTTGATTTTGGTGAGGTGGCAAGACTGCCTCTGAAGTTATCAAACGAAGAGGCCGAGGAGGTCGCAGACTTTATCTTCGTGACGATACAGGCGGACAAACCTGGGGTCCTCCAGAAACTAGACTACTCGCTGACATGCCGTGACGCAAAGCTTGTTTATCTGCCGTTCATAATGACACAAGGAGGTCCAAAACCCTCTTGGAAATGACCAAGTAACAAAAGATTCAATATCTGTACCTACATTAATCCCAGACATGGCGAGTCCGTCTAATAAGAAGATACTCATCATAACCGTCACTATTGCGATAGTAGTAATAATGCTCCTGTGGATCGTGCTTGCTTACAACAATGTTGTCGGCAAGGAACAGGATGTGAACTCAGCTTCATCCTTGATCAAGAACAGATATACTACCAAGGTGAACATTTTAGGTCAATTGTTGCCGCAGGTGGATGCTTATAAGGTCTATGAATCTTCCCTGATAACCAATCTGACGATGCTCCAAACACAATGGCAACAAGCGTTGAACCAAGGGGCAGATGATGAGACCTTGATCAACATCAGCTCTCAGATTGATACAAATTTCATCCTGGTCCTCTCAACGTGGACGAATTATCCTCAACTCGAGGCTGACGAGCTTGTCTCGCAGTACATGGCCGAGGTCGTAGACCTTGAAGAACAATTGTCCTATGCAAGAAGTGTCTATAATGACGCTGTCAGAAATTACAACACGAGCATCAGGTCATTCCCGACGATGCTGTTTGCAGGCATGTGGGGATTTGAAGAGAGACCATATTGGGGAAGTGAACTTCCAGATGACAGCCTAGGTCTTTGATGGGTAATGAGATGGACAGGAAGAAGACCTATAAGGCCATAGTAATCATTGTGGTCGTGACCATCGTCATCGCAGTCGCGCTCTTTTACTTCTACTTGCGCGATGATAATGATAAGTACGAGGGCATCCCCACTCTAGAGCCTTATATCAATGACAAGGTCGGCGTCCTCCAGGAATCGGACTATAACGATCTACAGGATTTCTGCACCTATATTGAATACAACAATTCATGCGAGATCGCGCTGTTGATAGTCGACAATACAGGGAGCTACGACCTTAATACGTTCGCCATAAGAACATTTGAGAAGAACGGTATAGGGCAAGAAGGGAAGGACAACGGGGTATTGGTCGTTTTCCTTGTCCCCGAGGTGGGAGACATCAGATGGAGGACGGTCACCGGAGATGGCGTCTCTGATATTTTATCAGGTTTCGTGCTCAAAGGGTTCGAGAATGAATATCTGATCCCGGCGATGGAACAGGGAGACCTTTCATGGGGGATAACCCTTTATATTTATGCCATCGGCCTGGAGCTCGATGAAAAGTATATCTCCGAGGGAAACGACCCATGGGAGGAATACCCCATATGGTTCATTCCATTGAACGGCTGGCAACTGGCCATCTTCGTTGTCGTCTTTATATTATTGACCATTGTGACCAAGGGCAGGGTCCTCTTGCTCATCCCGTACCTTTTCACAAGAGGAGGGGGAAGGGGGGGCTTTGGTGGAGGCGGGACTGGAGGTGGCGGTTCAAGGGGTAGATTCTAGCGACCAATGGAATGAATATGATCGCCATTTATGGCATTTGAATTTTTGATAATGGAGTGCATCAACGAGGGTGCCCCAACATTCAAATCTACGCGGAGGAGGTCATTCTCAGCTCGATCATCTCTTTAGCAATGGCACTGCTTACTGGTCTTTATCATTGTGTGCTCCATAATCCTTAGTCGGTCAAGCGATAAAATGAGGGGTCGGTGGTCGCGCTATTCCGATCTGTATATACTGGTAGAACAAATATCATCTTAGATATGAGTTTGTAGAGGCCTGAAGGAGGGGTGGCATTGTCTAACGATATCGGAGAAAGGTTCTGGCGAGAGACGAAGCACAGAAGGGGGGCAATGGGCGAGCGGGTATTGGACTGGAGCTCAAAGCCTGATACATACAAGGAATATGGTCCAATAGAAATGATAGCCTTGGAGAAGGTCTTTCTCGGAAAAAAGACGTTGGACCAATGCCTGATGCAACGAAGGAGCGGTAGGGCGTTCTCTAGAGAACCTTGCTCAATGGAGGAGATCTCTTACTTGCTTTGGGCATCGACCGGGATCAACAGGAAAGAAAAAGGCCATGAGTTCAGGACCGCTCCCTCGGCGGGAGCGCTCTATCCCATTGAGACCTATGTTTGCGTGAACAATGTTGAGGGCCTCGAGAAAGGCATTTATCATTACAACATCAGGGCACATGGGCTGGAACTATTGTACAAAGGTGCTGCTGGGGGAAGGGTCGCGGCCTCAGGGCTGGACCAGCATATGCTTGAAGAGGCGGCCTTTGATATATTATGGTCTTGCCTTTTCGAAAGGACGAGATGGAAATACGGTGAACGGGCCTATAGGTACGTGTGCATCGATGTGGGCCATATAGCAGAGAACCTTGCCCTTGCTTGTGCCGCGGTGGGCCTGTCATGTTGCCACGTCGCTGCGATATACGATGATGAGGCCAACCATATCCTGGGATTGGACGGCGAAAAGGAATCGGTCATCTACATGTCGTGTGTCGGAAGACCGAGATGAGATTATCTATCACCTCATACATGGAAGGTACCATGGTAAGCTGCAAGGCCTGCGGAAGGGAGGTCTCACAGGATATGATGTTCTGCCCTTATTGCGGGAAGAAAAGGGCAGTGGACCAGTTCGGAAGAATAGTTGAAGAAAGGCCGGAGAGGAGATTGGGCCTCATTCCCTACGTCCACGGGGAGGGCCGCCTCGCAGGTGTCTGGACAATCATAGTGACCGATGCCAGATTGATATTCTGTAAGGCACTTCCCACCGACGAAATTTCTCCTGTCCGGCCAAAAAGCGCAGGGCTTGCGATAATGGCAAGGCGAGATGCCGACAGCGGATGTGGTGTCACATACGCGCTGAGATATCATGATATGAGCATCGATGACGCGATGGCCGAAAGCGAGGCCAACTTCCAGATCGATATCAAGGATATCAGCTCGGCGGTATTGGGCCAGAAACAAGAGGGTGAATATCATGTCCTACTTCATACAGGATCGGGGCCCTTCGAATTCTCCATGCCTTTACAACATGATCACAGGGACATGTTGAGATCGGTCCTAGGTCCCCGGATCAGATGGTGAAGGTTTTTTTCTAAGGAGGATCGAGCGGATGTTACCTCTCATCATAATTGGTTTGTCCATCAATATCTCGACTTTCGAGGTGTCAATGATCTCCTCGGCCCGGACATTTATTTTGGTGGCAAGGATCTCTAATCCAGCATTCAACATTCTCCTTGATATGCCTAGACGCCCTCCCTTGAGAAATTTGTCGAAAATGATCACCTGACCTCCGGGCCTCACGACCCTCACCGCCTCGTCCAAGGCCACCTTTGGCCTATTTACCACCGTCACGACAAGAGACAGGACGACGGCGTCAAAGGAGCCGTCCCTGAAGGCTAAATTTTCCGCGTCCATGATGGCCAGGTCCAATGTTGCCCTGTGAATCTTTCTTTTTGCCCTTTTGATCATGGATGGTGTGATATCGACACCGACAATATGAATATCTGGCCCTATGAATAATAGGTCTTCCCCAGTGCCTACTCCGACAATAAGTATATTATCGCCCGCTCTTAAGTTTAGGTGCGACAACGAAGTTCTTCGCGCTTCCCTGACGTAGGGTAGTTTTATCAGCCCATCATAGATAGGTGCCCAAAATCGATATTTTATCTCATTCGGGACCTCTATCAATCTGACCTTCCCCTTTTCATCCTTTTCTCATGCGCCTTGATTATCAACCTTTTTGTCTCCTCCACTGATGGGACCGTTCCTTGGGCTACGATCTCGCCATCTATTATAAGCGCAGGGTTCGCCATGACCCCCCTTTCTCTCAATGATATAAGGTCCTGGTTCTTCACAATCTCCACATCGATATCTGGAAGCTCTTCGGAGGCCGCATGGACGACCAGCTCCATCCTTTTGCATTTTGCGCAGAGTACGGCGAATACCTCGATCTTTACAGGGCCATCGTTCATCAATGAAAGATAGGGAGGGTGTGACTATATAAGTTGGATCATAACGGTCTCTTTCGTATTTATTGGTGTATAAATTCAAGGAGGGGGCGTCCTTGATTATATTAAATCCCCAGGAGCTGAGGAATGTTGATCTATGGGTTCATGATTGGATGTTGGATCCTTAAAACCCGGTCAGAAAGGATTTTTATGCTCATTGATAAATTAAATGATGGGGACCATGATAAAAAGATCCGATCTTGTCATGGCCTGCCTTATTATGGTCCCGTCAGTCTTCTGTCCACCTCGATATGTAAGAACCTATCCCCATGAAGACCACGGCAATGACCGTCAATATGGCCAGGTTGAACAACGCAGACTCGGCATTGCCATAGATCATCGTGTCCCTAAGGCCGTTGTTGAGATATGTCAACGGTATCACCTTGGCGATGATCTGCAGATAGCCAGGCATCGATTCCAAGGCAAAGAAGGAACCTGATAGGAACATCATCGGAAACGTTATAGCGCTAGCCGCTGCATTCGCCGACTCCTCATCCTTCGAGAACCTCGAGATCATCATTCCAAGGCCAGTGAAGAGCATCGATCCTGTGATTATCATGAGCACCGCTTCGACCGTGATCGTCAATCTGACATCAAAGAATACCATGCCGACCACTATGATCAAGCCCACCGACATGAACATCAACACCATCTGCCAAATGGCCCTGGAGACCAACCATTCCAACCTTGTGAAGGGCGTCGTTGAAAGTTTCCGGAAGATGCCTGTCGAATAATATCTGCTCTGTACCCCCTGCATGTAGAACACACAGTTCGTCATGACCGTCAGGCCGATTATTCCAGGCAGGAAGTAATCGATGAAGTTCAGATCTTCCTGCACTATGGCAGCATCCTCAACGACGATGAATTCCCTTCCATTGGATAGCTTAAGGTTGAAATCATTGACCACCGCCCCTACTATGCTCCGGACGATGTTGGATGATTGTGCCGTCTGGTCCTGCCTGAGCTCAACATATGCTGACTGGTCAGAGGCCGTCACTCGTTCTGAGAAATCCTCTGGAATGATGAGGAAGCTAGTGACCGAGTTATCATTGATGTAGGAGGTCGCGTTCACATTGATATCGATCATTTTTATCTTTAGGACCCCGGTTGATTCGAGCGCTTCTATGAATTGATCTGAGACGATGCCATCATCAAGGTCCTGCACATAGAGGGTATATGTCGCATCGCCCGCTCCACTGAATATCGCCCCGAAGATGAGTATAAGAAGAACAGGGAATGCAAAAGTCCAAAAGACCGCCCCCTTGTTCCTGATGAACATCCTCATGGTCGCCTTTATGTCGATGATTATCCTCTTGATCATTCTACCATCTCCTCCAGACTTCTTCCCGTCAATCTCAGGAAAACGTCCTCCAGGCTAGACCTTTTCACAAGGATCTCATCATAATAGACCCCCTCGGCATCTAAGGCCTTGATCACTTCCCCTAGGTCAGACCTTTCCTCCAGCCAGCACTGGACATCCCCATCTTTTAGCTCGCACCTATGACCATTTGCCTTCAATATGCTGAAGACCTTGTCGTTGCAGCTCTTTATCAGGCACATCGTTCCATGCCCGAACTCTCGGATTATGGCCCTTGGAGTATCATAGGCGATGAACTTGCCGGAGTTCATTATCGCAAGTCGGTCCGAGAGGACCTCAGCTTCTTCCATGTAGTGCGTTGTGAGAATGACGGTCTTCCCCTTCTTCTTCAGATCCCTTATTACATCCCAGACCTCCCGTCTCGCTTTGGGGTCGAGACCTGTCGTAGGCTCGTCCAAGAATATTATCTCAGGGTCATTGACCATAGCGATGGCAACGCCTACTCTCTGCTTTAGGCCGCCGGAAAGGTTCTTGAAATACTCATCCTTCTTGTCGTTCAGATCGACAGCGTCCAGAAGTTCTTCTGTCGGGATGCTCTTTTCATATAGCGCACCAAAATATTCGATGTTCTCTCTTACGGTAAGAAGGTCATACGAATTGAAGTCCTGAGGCAGGATGCCCACTCTCTTCTTTATCTCATCTGCCTGTCTAAGCACATCAAATCCAAGAACCTCGATCGAGCCTGATGTGGGCTTCCTTAAGCATTCCATCATCTCAACCGTGGTCGTCTTCCCTGCCCCATTGGGCCCAAGGATCGAGAATACCTCCCCCTTTTTCACATGAAAGTTGATGCCATCGACGGCGCAGAGATCTCCATATCTTTTGACCAAGTCCCGAACAACGATCACATTCTCTTCCATTGTTGCCCTTCGTGAGGCATCATATCTCAGAAGTAGGATTTCAATGCATCAGGTGAAGGATATCTGATGATCTTGTGAAATATTATTATCAGATGAACGCTCTCAGAGGATATCTGTGGCCTCGGACAAGGACGTCTGGGAAGATCAATACCTGAGCAAGGGAACGATATGGAGGGGGTCAACTGACCTGCCTTTCAGGATCAAGGGGCCACGGGTCCTGGAGCTCGGATGCGGTAACGGGAAAACGATGTCTGCCTTGATATCGAGCGGAGTATCCCCCGTCTGTCTGGACATCTCCAGGAACGCTTTGATGAGATGTAAGCCCATTGTCAGAGATGGGGCGGTCTATTTCGTCGAGGGTGATGTAACAGACCTGCCCTTCAAAGACGGGTCTTTTAACAGCGTCGTCTGCTTCCATATCCTGGAGCATCTAACTGAAGTAAATAGGGCCAAGGCAGCTCGCGAAGTGGCCAGGGTTTTATCTCCTGGAGGTATGCTGTATGTCCAGGCATTCTCGGTCCGTGACATGAGGTATGGAAAGGGCGAGGTGGTGGAAGACCGTACTTTCATCCGAGGTGATGGTATCAGATATCATTACTTCGAGGATGGTGAGATAGAAGAACTTTTTTCCATGTTAAGGGCCGATGAGAGCAGAGAGAAGGTCCTTGAAAAAAGGTATCACGGAAGGGTTATGAGGAGAGCTGTCTTCCAGATTGTTTTTGAAAAATCCAGCGATATCATTTTCTGACCTTTTTCAGCTCCGAGCCGCTCATCTTTTTTAGTTTTTTCGCCTCAAAGGCCCATCGGAACCTTTCTATCTCGCTTTGGGCTATTGCGATCTTATCTCCTTCGCGGTATCTCGTCCTGGTTGTCCAATCGGTGAATCCTGATATAACCTTGTAAACCCCCGCCTCCTCTATCACTTCTTTAATATCCTGTCTCCGGCCCTTGTATTCGGAATAGGTCCCTCGGAACAGATTGAGCCTGCCCCTGTCCATCTCACCGACCATCGTGCAAATACTGTCCAGGAGATATCTGTCATGCGTTACGATGATCATTGTGCCCTCATATTCCTTCAATGCTGACTCGACCGCCTGACGAGCCTGGATGTCCAGATAGTTCGTCGGCTCGTCAAGCAGGAGAAAATTCCGCTTCTCCGACAGGAGGATCGCGAGCGCTACCCTTGCCCTCTCTCCTCCTGACAGGGTCGATATCGGCCGGTCCACCTCATGTGCCTTGAGATAGAACCTTGCCAGGAGGCTTCGGGCCTTTGCTCTGGCCTGTCGGCCGAGGACCTCGATCATCTGTTCTTCCGGGGTCTTCTCCGGATCAAGCAGGTCATGACCCTGTCCAAAATATCCTATAGAAGCACCAGGTGCCATCCACAGCTCGCCGTCCCATCTCACTTCACCAAGCAATGCCTTGAGGAAGGTCGTCTTTCCGGACCCGTTCGGCCCGAATATCCCCAGCTTATCTTTGACCTCCAGCTCCAGGTCGATGTCGAACAGCACCTGCCTTTCTCCTCGATAAACATTGAGGCCCTTTGTGGTTATGACATTTTTTCCAGACCTCTCTGACGATTCTACCTTGATCTTGAGCTCTGGCCTCTCCTCAGGAGCTTCGACCTCTTCCAACCTCTCCACCATTTTAAGTCGTGTCTTATGCGTTGATTTGAACCATTCCCTAGCATGCTGCTCCTCGGCGATCCTCTCCAACCTCTCTTTCTCTGCCTGATATTTCTCAGCAGCGATCCTTTGCCTCTCGATCTCCAGCTTCTTTTTTACAACATAGTCCGAATAATTGCCGCTGAAGTGTCTGACCCTTCCATCTTCTATCTCGAGGACCTGGGTGATGGTCCTGTCCAAGAAATACCTGTCATGCGACACCAGCACGATGGCCCCTTGGAACTTCAAAAGGTAGTTCTCCAGCCACTCTGTTGTTGCCATATCCAAATGGCTTGTCGGCTCATCAAGAATAAGCATATCGGCGTCTTCAGCCTGCATCAGCACCTTTGCGAGCATTACCTTGGTCTTCTCTCCTCCACTGAGATCCAAGATCTTTTTGGACATGCTCAAATTACCGATACCGACCTTTGCCAGAAGATCTTTGACCTTTGTCTCATCGTCATAAGCGTTGGCATTCTGGTACTCTTCTTGGAGTTGTGCATATTCATTGACAACGTCGTTGATGTCAACCTCCTTCGAATGGGTGACCATGATCGCTTCGAGCTCCCGAAGGCGTTTCAATATACTGGAAGATGTCTGAGAGCATCTGCTGACGCACTCTCCGATGGTCTCATCTGGTCCATGATCAGGGAACTGCGAAAGGTAGCATATCCTATTGGTCCTTCTCGTGACCTCCCCAGTGTCTGGAGATATCTCACCCAGCAATAACTTGATCAGCGTCGATTTTCCTGCACCGTTCGGACCGATGATAGCCACGCGGTCCCTCTCATTGATCTGGAGGCTGACATCCTTTAGCACCTCCTTATTTCCGAATGACTTGCTGACCGACCATACCCTCAACAACATCGTGATAGGAAATGGGAGGACGGTCTTATCCTTTCCTCCTCTTCACCAAAAGATTATATTAGCCAACAATGGCGTTCTTCCTCGTCTGATCAGACAAGAGGGAGGGACTTGGGGGAAGAGAGAGACGGAGAAAAGGCCAAAGAAGTGGAGGAAAGGTTGAGAAGGATCGAAGAGGCCTATGGCATCGTACCTTTCATATCCAGAATGATATCCGAGGAAGAAGATCTCTTCATAGGTCATTCTGATTTCTCGAGGAGCCTGATGCTCGAACCAAGACATCTGGACCTCAAGACATTGGAACTTGCAGCCATAGCTGCCGGATCGGCCTTGGGAGCGGAATATTGTCTTGACATACATCTCCGACAGGCGAGCAAACATGGTGCATCGGACGGCGAGATATTCGAGGCCATAATGGCAGGCAGTTATATGGCGATGGCAAATGGACAGGCCAGGGCGCTCCGCCGTTTCAAGGATTTCAGAGATTCTAAAAAATGATGGTCAGAACCTCATCTGGACCGTTCTTGTCTGCTTATCAACGGGCATTATGAGCTCTGGGATATCCAAGGCCGGATTCCTCACCAGTTTCGCAACCTGATAGGCCTCCAGGTCCTCTTGACCGTAAGGCGCGAACATCCTCCTCAGGTCATATTCATCCAGGTCCGCTTTTGTGAGCCAAAGGTCCTCGTCCTCTTTGCAAAGTATGACGGGCATCCGATCATGTATGGGCCTCATCAGGTCATTGGCCACTGTCGTCAATATGGTGAAAGAACTTATCACCTCACCTGCGGGCGTCTTCCAACGGTCGTAGAGGCCCGCATATGCCATGAACTTATTGTCCTTTCTATGGATATAATATGGGTACTTTCCAGAGTCCGTCCTCATCCATTCGAAGAACCCTGTGGACGGGACGATGCACCTGTTCCTTTCCATCAATCTCTTGAACATCTTCTTTTCGTTGACGGTCTCGGACCTTGCATTGATCAGCTTCAGGCCAGTGCCCTCTTCCTTCGTCCAAGATGGGATCAGGCCCCAACGCATCATCTCAAGTTTATTGGAGCCTTCGCTGATAACGATGGGCACGAATTGAGATGGGGCAACGTTGTACCTCACCTTGACCTCTATTTCATCGACAGGTACCTTGAACCTGGCATGAAATCCTTCGGTGAAGGCTATCACGAACCTTCCGCACATGGTAATTGTCACGATCGATGCCTGGATTGATAATCATTTCTCTTAGAATGTCGATGCCAGAGGTGAAAATTTATTACTATTTCCATACCTTCACACGTCCAACAGTAATGTATCTAAATCGCCGTCGCGATCTACTAGAGCGAAGTGCGAGCGATGCGGAAGAAGAACAAGAAAGGCGGTGTAAACAATATTGTAGAGGACCCCTATAACAAAATAGATAGGAGGTTCTCCATAACATCTGACCAGCTGGGTGAGGGGTGGAGACCGATAATCCCTGAAAAGATCAAGCTCACGGATGAAAGACCTTACATCTATCGTGAAGTGAAAGGTTTTGCTCTTGAGGACCCCTCAATGGATAAGTTGGCCCAGCTCTTGGTGGTCTTGTTCGATTACGGTGATGATTCTGTGTCGAAGGATGCTTTCAGAGAGATCGGAAAGGGGCTTGAGTCCGAGATGCCCAAGGTGCCGAACATCGGAGACGAGAGCGTCGTCTATGAGATGGAGCTGATGCATTCCATAAGGATCAAGGTAATGTCTTTCCGATATAGGAACTGGCTGGCCATTTTTACCATGTGGCTTTTCAAAGAATATGATGTCGAGGACCTGTGGGTGAAGGAACTGATGTCAAAACAACTTGAACGGATAAAGGGATGGTCCGCCGGGTGACCCTATGAGGGGGAAGCGTCTTTCGATAATGGTCTCATTTGTCGTGATGATCTCAGTGATAGCAGGGTTCATCTTATTATCTGGGAGAAGCACTGATGATGGCAAGGTCCCCCCTGCCCCGACCGGTCTTACCTTGGTTCCAGGAGAGGGGGAGATATCGATTTCCTGGCAACCACCTGAATCTGTTGGGTCATCCGATGTTATTGGCTACAAGGTGTACATCTATGATGACGACGGGATTCTGATAGATGTAGTTACCATAAACACGACCAACATGGTCATGAGCGGATTGGAAGAAATGAGAGAATATTCTGTTCAAGTGAGCGCATTCAACGAGGAGGGAGAGGGCCCGATGACCGAAATGGCCACGGTCATTACGTTGAAAAAAGTGATCGTGCCGAGAGCAGATGGGATGGTACTGTCCCCGATCGATCTCGGAACTGAATACAAGTTGGGCTCCGTGAGCACCGATATACCGTTGGACATGATATCGTTGGGCCTGAGAAGTTATGCGTTGGCCGAGTTCCTTGTCGAATTTACTGACCCGTTGACCAATTGGAAGTTCATGACCATCGAGATCTGTGTGTGTGCCACTCAAGAAGAGGCTGAGGCCTTATACCATTATAATTTCAATAGGTCTTTCATTTCTGACGACCCATCCCTTTACAAGGACCTCAAGATGGGCGATGGCTCGAAGTTCTATACTCAATACTCGGCAGATGGTATATTGATAGATGGGTGGTTTTGGATAGGAACGGTCGTCGTACATATGGAATATGATTGTTCGTCCTACGAGCCGGTGGTGACCGTAGATTGGTTCAAGTCCATTGCCTTAAAGCAACATGATAAGGTCCTTCAGGTCTTAGATCAATGGAGATGAAGGAAAAGGTTTGAACTTTATCCTCACTAGCCTAACATCGCCTTCAGGTCCGAATCGACGTCACCGATGGGCATCCAATTGAACCTCTCTTGTATAAGCTTCCAATTGTTAGGCGAAACGAATGCTGGTAGGGTTGGCCCTATCCTAACATTTCTGACGCCAAGTGCTAACAAAGTATATACTATCGCGACCGCCTTCTGCTCGAACCAGGACAGTACGATGCTCAGCGGAAGCTTGTTCAATTCCACACCAAACGCCTGGGACAACGCCATTGCTATTTGAAGTGCTGAGTACGTATCGTTGCACTGCCCAATGTCCAAAAGACGTGGGATCTCTGTTCCTGCTATGGTTCCGAATTGTCTATCATTAAAACGATATTTCCCGCAAGCAAGGGTCAGAATGACACAGTCCTTCGGGACCTTTTCCGCTAGCTGGGTATAATAATCCCGCCCTGGCGTTGCACCATCGCAACCTCCGATCAGGAAGAAGTGCCTTATTTTTCCAGATTTTACGGCATCTATGATCTTCGGTGCAAGGGCGAGGACCGCCTTATGATGGAATCCTGTGCTGATATTGATCCCTTGACGTTCGGCAAGGTCCCCTATCTTTTTGGCGTGGGAGATGATCTCTGAGTAATCGCTCCTGTCGATGTGTCTTACTCCTTCGATGGCTGTGATCCCCGTTGTGTAGAGCCTATCCTTATAACTTTCTGGAGGTATAAGCACGCAATTAGTCGTTGCAAGTATCGGACCTCCAAATTCGGCGAACTCGGTCTTTTGTTTCTGCCATGCCGATCCATAGTTGCCGATGAGATGCTCATATTTTCTGATCCCTGGGTAACCATGTGCAGGGAGCATTTCTCCATGCGTGTACACATTTACTCCGGTGCCTTCTGTCTGTTCAAGCAGGGCCTCGAGGTCCACCAGGTCATGCCCCGTTACCAGGATCCCAGGCCCTTTCCTTATGCCAGTAAAGACCGTGGTGGGAGTGGGTTCACCGAATCGCTCAGAGTTCGCCCTGTCCAACAATCCCATTATTTTATAATTCATCATCCCGGCTTTCATGATCATATTGAAATGGTCCTCTACTGAAAAATCAACATTCGTGAGGGTCTTGAAGAGGGCCTCATGCATGAAAGCGTCAACCTCTTCGTCTCTCCTTCCTAAGACCCGACAATGATAAGCATAAGCAGCGATTCCCTTGAGACCATATATCAGCATCTCTTGAAGGCTCTGAACATCTTCATTCTTTCCACAGACGCCACGGCTTGTACATGCGACCCCCTTGGCCGTCTGCTGACATTGATTGCAGTACATCGGCATGTTTCCACCTTAAGTTTACAATCGAACTTATAATATATCAAATAAATGATTATATTTTATAACAATATAAATTGATATTATTATATTTAATAGGTTCAGTGGTCATATGATGCTCGATGATAAGGACAGGACGATAATATCCATGTATGCGAAAGACCCAGAGGTCTCTCAGGAAAGGATCGCGAAGAAGATCGGTTTGTCGCAACCCTCGGTGGCCATGAGAATTTCAAAACTGCGAGAAAGAGGTGCGCTGGAGAACCTGACAGGAATAAATCCTCTTAAGCTGGGTCTGTATCTTGCGAAGGTCGACATCTCCTCAACTAGGCCAAATGAGATCCTTGAGATGTTCGGCGATTGCCCTTATTTCGCAAATGGTTTCACGATATCGGGAAAGAACAATCTCTGCCTATTTTTCTTCAGTGAGAGCATTACAACGCTCGAATCTATCGTCAACGGTCATATCAGATCCAATCCATCAGTAACTGACGTTGATTTCAATATCGTGATCACATCAGAGAGAGATTTTATAGTTCCAACCGTGCTGAATTTTGAACGACTGGATCATCCGCCGTGTGGGATGAAGGGCAAGTGTTCGGAATGCCCATCGTTCAGGTCAAAGAAGTGCATGGGATGCCCGATAACTGGTCAGTATCAAGGAACGTTCTATTGATAAAGTTAATTCGGAGTTTGACTGAGGGTATTTATTAGGTTTCTCCCTTCCCAATTTATCTTTTATTATTTGATATAAAAATCAACGGTCGAATTTGTTCGTGAGATTTTATATTTATTATTAAATATATATACATATTTTTGATGATTTCATATGACCTATAATATTTATTATATCAACATTATTTAATTAACATGTATAGAAATGCAGCAAACTATTATCCTTAGCCAATTTAGCTATTTTGTCTATGAACAAATATTTCATCTGTCGATAATCTATAACTGTGAGCAATAGGAAGGCGATAGTGAAAATGAGTGGACAGCAGGGGATTTGAACCCCTGGCCTCCGCCTTGCGAAGGCGGCGATCTTCCAGCTGATCTAGCTGCCCGTCAGGTCCCCGTTATCATAAACCTGAATATATCCTTTTCCACAATGGTCTTTACTACTTATTTGCCAGAACAGAATTTGCTTTTGCGACGACCTTATCTGTCAGTTCTGGGGCCACACCGATGTAGTTCTTAGGGTCCATCACCCTCTCAAGCTCTTCCTTAGAGATCAAATTAGTCACTTCTTTATCTTTCAGGAGCATCTCAAGGAACGGTCTGCCCGTCTCTTCCGCTCTCATGCTCGCGGTCCTGACTAGTTCATGCGCCTCCTGCCTGCCGATCCCTTTCGATGCCAATGTGATCATGACCGGTTCGGCCATTATCAATCCGTTCGCGGATTCGATGTTCCTGAGCATGTTCTCTTTATAGACGACCAGCCCTGAGAAGACCTGCTCCATCTTGATGAGTATCTCGTCCGTCAGAACCATGACATGTGGCAGGATGAACCTCTCAGCGCTCGAGTTGGTAAGGTCCCTCTCATGCCATAAGACCATGTCCTCGAGAGATGGTATGACGAATGCTCTCACTATCCTTGACAGACCGCATATATTCTCTGAAATGACCGGATTTCTTTTCTGGGCCATTGTGCTGGACCCTACCTGCTTTTTTACATCAAAGGCCTCGGCGACCTCCATGATCTCGGATCGTTGCAGGTTTCTGATCTCCGTCGCATACCTTTCACAGGATGTGCATATGATCGATAATGTCGAGACAAGCTCTGCATACCTGTCACGGCAGACGATCTGGGTTGCTGCTTCCTCAACACCGATACCAAGATCTTTCATGACCATGTCCTGAATGTCGAGCACTTTTGGCCCCAAGGCGGCCCCTGTGCCTATCGCCCCGGACATCTTGCCTACGCAAACTCGGGGTCGGATCTGTGCCAGGCGATCTTTGTGCCGGATGACCTCGGACAAATAGCCAGCGACCTTGAAACCAAAAGTAGTTGGGATGGCGAACTGCCCATGGGTCCTGCCCACCATCAAGGTCATCCTATGCTTCTTTGCGATCTTTGCCAAGGTTCTGATAAGATTGTCCAGGTCTTTATCAAGAAGGTCTAACGCCTCCATTATCTGTACCGCACTGGCAGTATCTATGATATCATTTGATGTGGCGCCAAGATGAACGTACTTGCCGGCTTCACCGCATTGTTCTGAGAGGGCTTTCACCATCGACATGACATCGTGTTTTGTCTCGGTCTCGATCTGTTTGACCCTTTCGTTGGAGACATACTTTAGATCGGCCTTTTTTGTGATCTCTCTAGCAGCCTCTTTAGGAATGTTTCCCAACTTGGCATGGGCCCTTGCTAGAGCGGCCTCTACTTTGAGCTGCGTTAGAAGACGGTTCTCCTCTGAGAATATCCTCTTCATCTCCTTTCGCCCGTAGCGATAGTCCAGTGGGCATAGAAGCATTTTTTACACCCTGTGATAAGGTTCCCTCAATCTCCCCCCGCGATTTAATAACTTGCGCCTCGATATCGACCCTTAAGTTTTATATGACAGCGTTATGAGACCTCGCGGTCGATTCTGAGCTCTTGATAACTATCCACAAATCCTTTAATACGTTCATCCTGATTTTTGCCAGCGATGGAGCAGACCACGTTATCGTCTGGGCGGACGCCGAAGGAGATGCTTGATTTCTTGCGCTCACCTGGCGGACATTCGCTCATCATCAAAGGAGAGGCAGGGACTGGTAAGACCACCTTTGCTCTTCAGTTGATCGAAGAGATGTTCTCTGAGCAGATTGATTACTATCTCTCGACCAGGGTCTCAGATGAGGCTCTTTTTAGACAATTCCCATGGCTGAGGGAGAAGGCAAGGGCCAACGAGATCATTAAAGCTGGAAAAAAATTTTTAAGGAGAGCGGCCCCGAGGGAGAGAGAGAAGAACATCGGAAACAGGGATAGCTTCAATAACGTAACTTTCGACCTTTTGAACGCCATGCGGGACCAGGACCGTTCCCCCTCCGTCGTTAGGACAGAGCTGCATAGGCTTGAAGGGCAGATAGAGAACGGTGAGATCGGACCGGATGGCGAAGAGATAGAGCCGTTCTCTGAGGACGGGTCGATGGTCTTGGAGATGGGGGTCGTCATGCCAGAGATCGAATTGGCATACGACGTGGTTGAGAACAATCTTCCTACCAGGTCCCTGATAGTTCTTGATTCCATCGAGGCGCTTTCTGAGCTGTATGGTGTAAGCTCCCAGAAGATCATGACCACGTTGCAGAAGGATCTGGTCGAGCATTCCGACTGCAACATTGTTTATGTTGTCGAGTTCTCTGATAAAAGTCACATGGATTATCTAGGGGATGGCGTGGTCTCATTACATATAGGGGAGAGAGAGGGCAGACGAATCAGGTATCTGGTGATCGAGAAACTTAGAGGGTCGTCGGTCACAAGATGGAAATATCTTTTCACTCTGAAGGATGGCAGGATCAATGTTTTTGATGCCCAGAGCTATGAAAGGCTGCCAAGAACGATCGGTCCGAACCTTTCCAAGGAGGTCGATCCCAATAGGGTAAGTTTCGGCCACGATTCTTTTGATTCCGTGTTCAAAGGGCCTCCAAAAGGTGCTCTGACCCTGATAGAGATAGGTAAGCATGTACCACAGGATTTCTTAGATTGGTTCGAAGAGCGCCTTGTTCTTGACCACATTGCGAGAAAAAGGGGGGTGCTTTGGTTCCCACAGAGCCCCCCAGATTATGATGCGATGGAGGCCAAAGCAAAAGTCTTGTCGGGTTCAGATCGCCTTGCGGAGCGCCTATGTGTGTTGGATAATGGAAAAAGGGGAGGTGGGGAGCGTAATTACATAAGGATAATGGAAGGTGAGAATGCGTCGATCGACCTCAGGTGGGACCGGCTGAGTTACCAGATGTCAAAGACGGAGAAGCCCTTTGTCGTATTGCTAGGTTTCGACGCCATTGAGGACCTCTATGGGAGAGATGTGATGCCAGAGACAACGGCGTTCCTTGACACGATAAAAAGGAGCGGTAACGTGATCGTTGCCTTTGCGACCGGGATGTCATCCTCCCTTCCCTATCTGGCATATCATTCAAAGATGCATATTAAGATGGAATGTGAAGATGGGGCATTGCTCGTATGCGGACAGAAGCCCTTCACCCCATATTATCACGTGGAGCTGAAAGAGAAGGACGGAATATTAGCACCTGAGCTCGTACCGATGATCTGAACGAATGTCCAGAAGAGTTATTTAAATTACAGAATATCACCGTGAGGGACGGGGGTAGAACGGTGGACCTGCTTTTGGTCTCTCAATTATTGACCGACCCTTATGCTGTCAAGATACTAGTTGCCACGGTCAGAGCCCCCAGATGCGCCCAGGACATCTCAAAACAGCATGGGATCCCAATAGCTGCCTGTTATAGACGGATCAAAGACCTTGAGAGGTTCGGTCTTATCTCATGCACCGAAAAAAGATTGAACCAGCAAGGTAAACGCGTCTGTTATTATATATCGATGGTAAAGACGGCCCAGATCTATTTTGAAGAAGGAAGGTTGAAAGTGAAGTTCGAGATGAAGGACGGGTCCATGCGATTGAACAATGGTAGCTGGAAGGAAATCGAGCTAGAAAAAAGGGATGCGCCAATGGACGTCGATGATGACCTGGAGGAGGATGGCAAGAACGATGATCAATAGTTCTGGCAATCCGTTCCAAATGTACCTGTCCTGCCGAAAACATTATAAATAAAATGTTTTATGTCCAACTCGTTTGAAGTGAGCCACCTTGATTGGGTGTGAATGTTTATGACCGAACTTTTAGAGGACCTCGACCAGAAGCGAATGGCCAACAATAACGAGGCTGAGAAGCATAGAAAACTGCGTGATGAACTGAACGAAAAGACCAAGGAATGGGTACAGAAGCGCGACGAACTGAACGCAGAGGTCCGCAAATTGGTTGATGAAGCGGCCAAGCACCGCGAGCTGCGTGACCAGCTCAATGAACAGGTGAGGGCAGCGAAGGCCGTGCGCGATGAGAAGAACAAGATAGTCCGTGCCCTCGACGAGAAGGTCGCGGAGCTGAAGAAGGCCACCGCCCCTAAAGAGACCCCAAAGGACGGCGCACAGCAGGTCCCGATATCCAAGCTTAAAAAAGACCTTAAGCAGCTCGAATTCTACCACCAATCACAGGCATTGACCAAGGACAAGGAAAAAGAGATAGTCGAGAAGATGAAGGCGCTCAGCCTGGAGATCAAAGAAAAAGAGAAAGCATCTGAGCAGTCCGCCGAGGTCAAGAATGCCATCAAGGAACTTCGTGAGGCGAGAGAAGCGGCGGAGGCAGAGCATAAAAAGGTCTCAGAGCTCGCCGAGAGGGCTCAGGCTGAGCACGACATAATGATCCAACTTTATGAGAAGGCCGACGCCCTGAGAAAAGAGGCTGACAAGGCCCAAGAGATGTTCCTACAGACAAAGAACCTAGCGGATGAAGAGCATCATAAGCATATCGAGAGCATCCGTCAGGTGCACGACTATGATAAGATAATAACTGGGCTAAGGCAGAAGGCCAAGAAGGCACGTAGGAAGAAGGACGACACTGTTGCCCAGAAAGAGGCAGAAGACATCTTCGAGAAGTTCAAGAAGGGAGAGAAGCTCTCGACCGAGGACCTCATGATGATGCAGAAATCTGGCTATAATTGATATTGCTACAAAACACTATCAATAAACCATTTATTTTTTCCCCATTATTGATGAAATAATTGCCAATTATATTGAGAAAAAGTATATATATCGTGACAATTATAATAGATTCCGGGAAGGTCTGGGCTAGTTTTCAGAGTGCATCCCATCCCTTCTGACAAGGCTAGCCCTTCCCAAACCTTTTTGTCGAAAATAATGAACTTCAAGATCAAGATGCCTTGTCGATGATCGAATCCAGTCACTAAAAGCATTTTATATCCGCGGGGGATTGTGCATAGCAAGGTGCACGTCAGATGGTATTAGAAGGTCTAGGTAAATCATTGAAGGATGTCCTCCATAAGATAGCCAGATCGAGCGTGGTCGACGAGGCCCTGGTCAGGGAGATCACCAAGGACATACAACGTGCCCTGTTGCAAGCTGATGTGAACGTCAAGTTGGTACTGGAGATAACAAAGGAAGTAGAGCGTCGTGCTCTTTCCGAGAAGCCCCCTGCGGGCAAGAGCCCTAAAGAACATGTCATCAGGATAATATACGAGGAGCTTGTCAAGATACTTGGAGAAAGGAAGCAGATACCTCTTACAAAACAGACGATAATGATGGTAGGCCTTTATGGTCAAGGAAAGACAACAACTACCGGAAAGCTTGGCCGATACTTCCATAAAAAGAACCTGAAGGTCGGGGTGATAGCCGCGGATGTCCACCGGCCAGCAGCATATGACCAATTGAAACAGATAGCCGAAAAGGTGGGCATAAGTTTCTTTGGGATACCCGGTGAGAAGAGCGCCGTCAAGATCGTCGAGGCCGGTATCAGGCATTTCAGCAATCTTGACGTGATCATAATTGATACATCCGGTAGGCACTCACTTGAAAAGGATCTTATCCAGGAGATAAAAGATGTGGCGGAGGTCGCTAGACCTACCGAGAGGATATTGGTCCTAGATGCCTCTGTAGGTCAGCAGGCAGGACCGCAGGCCCAGGCATTCCATGATGCCGTCGGTGTCACGAGCGTGATCCTCACTAAGCTCGACGGTACAGCTAAAGGGGGAGGTGCGTTAAGTGCCGTCTCTAGGACAAAGGCCCCCATAATCTTCATCGGTGTCGGAGAGCATTTGGAGGATCTGGACCCCTTCATACCATCGAGGTTCATCTCAAGACTTCTAGGGATGGGGGACATTGAATCATTGTTCGAGGTCGCCAAAGAGAACATAAGCGAGGAGAAGGCACTGGAGACCACGAAAAAGATAATGTCTGGTAAGTTCACGTTGCGTGAGATGTATGAACAGATGGAGATGCTCACCAACATGGGACCTCTGCAAAAGCTCATGTCGATGCTTCCAGGGCTCCCGGGAAATGTTCAGGACAAGATAAATATCGAAGAGACGCAAGAGAGGCTGCACAATTATAGGATCATCATGGATTCGATGACCGAAGAGGAGATGGAAGAACCTAAGATCATCAAGGCCTCCAGGGTTAACAGGATCGCAAGGGGGGCGGGGGTCGACCCGAAGGATGTAAGGCAACTTCTTCAACAGTTCAACAATTCAAAGAAGGCTGTCAAAGGTTTCATGGGCAACCGCAAGCTAAGGAAACAATTGATGAAACAGATGGGAAATCAGGGCCTAGGTGAAAGGTCTTGAGGCGTTTCGTCATAGTTGGCCATAAGGCGAGAACGACTCCAGACTTTAAATTGGATGATCTTGCAGGTGGTGCCGGAAGGCTTGATGTTCTACTTCGGTGTGTGAACTCAGCATTCTTTCTTTCACACAGCATAAGGACCGATGTTGAGGTCTACCTCATATTGCAAGGACCTGAGGACCCACCCCGGACGGTACGTTTTGTAGGAGAGGAACTAAGATACCTTAACCCAGACGAAAGAAGCACAGGAGCCCTTGTCAGGAATGCCCTTCTCAAAAGCAGTGATAAAGAGACCAGGAGCTCACCTGGGGTCTATGTCTCAAAAATGTCCTTCAAAGAGGTGCTGTCCGATATCTCTGGACATAGTAGTATAATTTATATGAAAGAGAATGGTAAGTTCTACAGGCAACTGGACTACCCTACAGATGTGACGTTCGTTCTGAGCGACCATAAAGACCTCACCCCGGAGGAGGAGGGGGAGCTGAACCTTCGGACCAAAGAGGTGATAAGCATAGGCCCTCTCTCATACCATGCGGACCATTGCATAACGGTGATGAACCACGAGCTGGACCTCAGGGCAGTGGGATTCCGACCTCAGGGATTTTAAAAAGTTATATTTAATTAAAATTGTCTTTAAGGAATGAAAACGGTTTATTTTGGGGTGGGGCATTGATAGAGACGCTTTATGTTGATGATGATCCGATCCTCCTTGAGCTTGCCAAAGAGTTCTTAGAAGGAGAGAACGAGGATCTTAATGTCACTATATGCAATAGTGCAAAAGATGTCCTTCCGTTGCTGAACAAGAAGCACTTTGATGTGATAATTAGTGATTATCAGATGCCATCCATGAACGGGCTGGACCTTTTGAAAGAGCTTAGGTCGAAAGGCATCGATGTACCGTTCATATTGTTCACTGGTAAAGGGGGGGAAGAAGTGGCGATCGAAGCGCTGAACAATGGCGCGGACTTCTATCTCAATAAAGGCGGAAATCCTAGGGTCCAGTTCACAGAACTGATGAACCTGGTAAGGCACATGGTGATGAAAAGGGAAGCGATAGAGGCAGTGAAGCACAATGCAGAGAGGTTCAGGGCGATGATCGAGAACTCCCTTGATGTTTTCGGAATCATCAACCCTGAGGGGACGGTCAGATACATATCGCCATCTGTCAAAAAAATATTGGGATATGGCCCTGAGAGCATCATCGGCTCTCCTATCACAAACCTGTTTCATCCGGAGGAGAATGAAAAGCTCCAACAACAGATGGATGCAGGAAGGAAAGGCACCTCGGACCTGCTAGAATACAAGGTCAGGCGTAGCGATGGAGAGATAGCCTACTTTGAAGGGTCCTTCAGCAAGATAAGAGATGACATCGGGAAGGGCTTTTTGGTATTCAATGGGAAAGAGATTACGAAAAGGAAGAAGGTCGAAGAACTTCTGCGTGAAAGTGAGGAACGTTATCATGTGATGTTCAACTCCTCGCCCGTCGGTATCTTGTTGATAAAAGGTGTCGTGAAAGAATGTAACACCACCGCTGCAGAGCTGCTTGGATTTGACAGCAGTGAACTGATAGGCAAGAGCTTCATAGAACTTTGGAGCGAGAGACAAGAAGGTGGGCTGACCGCCGAAGAGGCTATCCGAGGCCTGGCTGAGATCCAAACTGGTTCGACAAGAAGATTCAGATGGACCGCAAGGCTGAGGACGGGCAGAAGCAAGAACTTTGAGGCCTCGCTGAAGAACGTAAAGTTCCAGGGAGAAAGGCATTTCCTATTGAGCTTCATCGAGGCGGAAGGGGCCCTCACGGAGCGTAGACCTGCATCTCTTTCTGAGGAGGCCTGCAGAACACTCCTTATGACCGCACGCGACCCCATCTTCGTCATCGATAGTAATTTCCGAGTGACCTTGTCATCACCAGGGGCCGACATGAGATTCGGTCAGGGAGGCAATATTGTTGGTAAAAGTCTGCTAGACCTTGTCGATGGCCCCGACAAGGAGATTTTGACCAGGGACCTTGGAGAGATCATCAAAGGTGAAAAGGCCAAGACTAACAGATATCGTTTCTTGGTCAAGGATGGTTCTAAGTTCTATTCTGAGCTCACCGCCAATGTCATCGAAGGAGATGGAGGAGAGGCGATAGGTCTCGTATGCATTTTCCATGATGTGACCCAACAGGTCCTGGCCGAGGGTCAGGCCATCAATGCTAACAAATATTTATCGGAGATGACCGAGCTGATGAGGATCGAGATAGAGAAAAGGATGACCGTCCTCATGGCACATCTTCAGTTGTTGCAGTTCAGATACCAGGACGACATGGATAGGGAAGAGGTCGAGATGGCGATATCAGACGCGGAGGAGGTCCTGAAGGCCCTCGCCATCGCAAAATCATATGAGATCATGGATGCAGAACCTCACCAATGGATGCCTTTGGCCGATGTCATAGATGCGGCCTTGGAAGGTTCTGGGGCTACCAGGTTGAAGGTCTCGATAGATATCGACGGATACTCGGTCTTCGGCAGTGCAAAGATCGGGAATGCATTGGAACGGCTGTTGGAGCAATGTCTCAGACAGGATAGAGAGGCCACGTTCCTTGCGGTGCGGACCAATGAAGACCATGGACGATTGGTCATTGTGATCGAGGATGATGGTGCTCCTTATGATGAACGGGACCTTGAAAGGTTGTTCGATACCGACTCTGGAGGGGCGTATATAAGAACATTAAGGTTCTCCAGAGATATACTCCGCTCATCGGGGTTCGATGTTTCGGTGGAAGGGACAAAGAGGGGGCTGAGGTTCCGTTTGAGCGTTCCGCCCGGAAGGTTCAAGAAAAATCTCTGAGAGGCCGTGGAGTAAGGATTAACTATCTCTCGACGTTTACACGTCTGATGGCGGTCCCTAAGATAGCGCAACATAGACATTGTCGCAGTTGTGGAAAGGCATTCGTCGGCGAGGACAGGTTCTGTTCCCCCGAATGCAGGAACGAGAGCGTAGGGACCATGCAAAGGAAGAAACGCCAGCTCCTCTTCCTTTATGCCATAAGCTTCATAGTTCTGATAGTCGCTCTGCTGTTCTTGTGATGAAGGTCGTTGGTGTCGGGGGGACGTTCAATGTCCTCCATAGAGGGCACAGGTCGCTCATCGATAAGGCCTTCGAGCTGGGCGAGGAGATACACATAGGCGTCATGTCCGATGAGTATGTCAGGCAAAGGAAGGCCAAGGTGACCCCTTTTGAGCATAGATGCCTTGTCGTGCATTCGTACGCCTCGAAGAAGGGCAAACCCTTCATGTTGCATTCGATCGATGATCCATTTACTCTCGCCGTGGAAATGAGGGAGCTTGAGGCCCTAGTGGTCTCGCCTGAGACCACCAAGAACGCTGAGGAGATCAATGCGTTACGGAAGGAGAGAGGTAATCCACCGCTCATCCTGGTAAGGATGCCCTATGTGATGGCAGAAGATTATTGCCCGATCAGCTCGACGAGGATACTGGAAGGGGAGATAGATAGCAACGGTAAGCTGCTCAGACCTCTACGGGTCAGGGTCGGTTCAATCAATCCTGTGAAGGTAGAGGCGGTAAGGAATGTTATGTCGAGGCTTTTCGACGATGTGATTGTGGACTCTACAGAGACGGACTCGGGCGTTGGGAAGCAACCATTCCATGGCGATATACTGAGGGGGGCCAGAAGGAGGGCGATGCTCGCCTTGGAGGGGTATGACCTGGGAGTCGGTATAGAGGCCGGCGTCTATAGGTCCGATGATGGCATATATGATGTGCAGCAATGTGCTATAATTGACAAGATGGGGAAGGTGACGCATGGTCATGGGCCTGGTTTCCGGTACCCCCCATCGATAGAGAAGAAAGTTCTGGGAGGTATGAGCGTGGGTGAGGCCGTCGATTCCATCTTCGGCACCGAGAAAAACGGTCACAAAGGCGGTGCGATAGGCATCCTCACCGGTGGCATCCTCAAAAGGAAGGAGCTGACAGAATATGCCGTTATGGCCGCAATGGTCCCAAGGATCCGGCCAGAGCTTTATCAGGAAGAGTGAGACCTCTCTCTGCGTAACCTTATGAAGTTCTTATAGTCCTCAAGGGTGCCGCAGTTCTCAGGACCGATGCACTCGAACCTATTGAACTTAAGGCAATAGAAACCTTCCTCAGTGCTCCAAGCGCATCTCTTCGCCTCCTCGGAGCGGCACTTGTCCTTGATACAGGAGAATCCTCTATACTTTCCCTGGCATCTTCCATCCTCGCCAAGATCCGCACATCTGATCATGACCGCATCCCCTGGGCACATTGAACGATTGATGATCATCAGATGCATCGATCATGCATTGGTGGTCATAAAGGGCGATCACCCATCCCTCTAGAGGTTGATATATGTGTCAGACAATATAAAACTAACCAAATGCTATTTCCAGATCGGTCAATAAACATAATTTTCATGTATGACGTTCCGGCAGATGGCGCCGAGGGGGAGATTCGAACTCCCGTGGTACAGGGTACCACCAGCTCTCAAGGCTGGCGCCGTAAACCGGACTTAGCTACCTCGGCTTTTTGGCAGGTCATTCCTTTGGAATTCTTAAACGATTCGGCCCTTCAAGGATAATTTCAACGATAGGATTAACCATTCGGTCGAAGGTATCCCGCCGGACAGGTGCAGATAATGTCAGAAATGAAATGGGACCTTTCACAGCTCGTGGAAGACGAAGAACCTGAAAAGATCATTATGAAGCTACAGGAAATGGTGACAGATTCGAAGGCCTTCTCAGAGAAATACCATGGGAAGATCGGTAAGCTATCCCCTAAAGGTCTAAAGAAGATGCTGGACGAGAAAGATGCGCTTTTTTTAAAATACGAGGGCGTTGTGAAGTACTGTCATCTTAGGTATACGGCCGACACTAGTGACCCGGTCTCGAACAGACTTTACGCTGCCCAGTCCAAATCAAGTACTGAGAGCGGACAACATCTTGCATTTCTTGACATCGAGCTTGGAAAACGCCTTGTCAAGGACCCCAAGTTAATAGATTCTCCGGAGCTTGTTGAGTATAAACATTATCTTGAGAGGCAGGCGAAGGCGGCCCCGCATGTTCTTTCCGAAGATGAGGAGAAGATTATCCTGATGAAGGACCAGAATGGTATCAACGCATGGTCCAAGTTACAAAAGAGCTGGCTGAGCACAAGGACCTTCAAGATGAAGGTAGATGGTACTGAAAAGGACCTTTCCTTCGGTGAGGTGTTGAACTATGCTAACGACCCAGCCAGGGAGGTACGTAGGGCAGCGCATGATTCGGTGAACTCTGTCCTTTCCGCGAATGATACTATCTGGACCGAGGCCTTGAACTCGATATGCTCCGACCACCTGCAGATGAGCAGGCTCAGGAAATATTCATCTCCCATCGAATCAAGCCTGATATTCAACGATGTAGAAGAGGTGGCGATCAAGGAGATGATGTCAGTTGTCGAAAGGAATATCGAGTTCGGAAAAAGATACTACGCTACCAAGGCCAAATTGCTCGGTATTCCCAAGATCTCAGACTGCGATATCCTGGCACCAGTAAGCCTCTCTCAGAAAAAGTATACATGGGAAGAGTCTAGGGAGATCGTCACTGAGGCATATGAAAGGTTTGATGCCTCCTGGGGGAGGTGGATCAACAGGATGTTCGATGAAAGGCATATAGATGGGGAGGTCAGGAAGGGAAAGGTGGCCGGTGCATTCTGTGATGATTGGGTATCGAAAAAGTCGGCATATATACTGATGTCATTCAATGGAAACCTTCATGATGTCTTCACACAGGCGCACGAACTGGGGCATTCTGTACATGCATATCTTTACACACAAAGGCAGAACCCGAGCAACTGCTTGATCAGCTATTGTATAGCTGAGTGCGGGAGCATCTTCGGAGAGCTTCTCTTGACAGACCACATGTTGCAAAAGGCAACGAATGATGAAGAAAGGAAGGCAGTGCTCGCAAGCGTTCTCGACACGTTCACCTATATTCTTTTCCATGTGGGGGCCAGGTACGCATTTGAGCAGAGCATCTATGATGCCATAGAGAAGGGAAAGAGCCTCGATGCGAAGAGCGTATGTCGACTATGGGAAGAAGCAAGGGGGAGATTTATGTCAGATTCTGTGGAATGGTCCCCTGGCTCGAGCTGGATATGGGCAAGGGTACCACACTATTTCATGACCTATCTCAGGTTCTATAATTATCCGTACATCTTCGCACAGCTGTTCGTCTTCTCACTTTACCGTCTCTACAAGGAGCAGGGGGAGGACTTCGTTCCGAAGATGAACGAGCTGTTGATGTCTGGTTCTAGCTTGTCGGTCTCAGAATTGGGAAAAAAGCTTGGCTTCGATCTCGAGACAGAGGAATTCTGGGAAAAGGGCATAGAACAGGCCAAGGAGTTCCTTTCTCAGCTTGAGAGATATTGCTGAGGACTGCGCCTCTTGTCGTATGGGTTTACAACAGCTTCTCGGCCTTGCCCTTCACAAGTTCATCCAGGTCCAGCTCAAAACCTACCACTGGGTATCCCAAATCGAAGTTCACTATTACCTCTGGATGAAGCTCCCCGAAAGAACCAACGTCCTTGCCCTCGAATACGACCTGCGCACCTCTTCCAGGCAACCACATCTCTTCCTGGCTCGGGATCAGGTCGATCCTACATGACATATCTCTCATAAGCCCTTCGACGACTGACTTGATCTCTGTAAAAGATGCTTTTGAATGGACCGCCAAGGCCGCGATGTGCCTTCTTCTCTTCGCGTCTATGACGACATCCCCGACCTCAAATATCCTCTGCGGAAGGTCCCTATGCTTGCTCTTCCTGAGGACCATCAGCATCGATGGTAACAACTTGTCCCGGAGGCAAGTATGGTCCTCGGACACAGGGTTCATGACCTCGACAACATGGCGCTCTGGGACCCTCATCTTTTTGAAGAGGTCGTCCTTTGATGTCAAGGTGAGGGTGGTGACCTCCCAGAACCCATAACCTATCATGAGCTGCCTTACGAGGTCTGCTGCCCTCTCTGTCGTCCTTTCAGCTCCTATCGTCTGAAACCTAGGGGAGGTGTGACCGAAATTCTCATAACCATGACCGATGGCCAGGTCCTCCACGAGGTCCGCCTGATGAATGATGTCCATTCTCCACGGAGGGACCTGGACCCGGAGCTTTTTCTTTGTGAGCTTGCATTCATAGCCCATAAGGGCCAGGTCCTTTGCTATCTCCTCAGGTGTCAGAGAGAGCCCGAGCCACGAGTTCGCAAAATTGACATCCAGGTCCCAGACCTTAGGCTTCATTGCAGGTGTGGTGAGTATCCCACCCCCAGGGCATCTGACCGTCTGGATCCTCCCGCCCCGCTCCGCGATGGAGGTCGCGACGATGTTGAGGACACCGGAGATGGTGGGCAGGTCCGTCCCTGTGACATCTATGAATATGTTCTTCGTTTGTTCTGTGACCGTGGTCAAAGCCCCGTTGATTATGGGAGGGAATGAGAGGACATCACCGTTCCTGTCCAAGATGACAGGGAAAAGAGGTTTTCCATCTACCAGATGCCTATAATCGACCCCTTTCTCATGCTTCTCCAAAACCTCGCGCATCGTCATCTTTTCATCTTTGGCCAAAGGGATGAAGGATACGCTGTCAGGATCGGCGCCTTTGTATACGAATGGGGGACGGACCTTGTCTAGGTCATGCACTCCGATCGCGACCTTGGACCTTTTTCTCCCGACCGTAAGATGCAATTTCTCTTGGAGCTCCATGAGCGACCTTATGAGAGGGTCGCTCATTTTCACCCCTTTGACCACGGCGGCAACGGCGTATGGCCTCACATCGGCCACGGTCTTCTCGATCGTCATGCTTATGCCAGAGCTCTCAATTTCATATCGCCTCATACCTGGTTCGATCCCAAGGAATGCCCTCATCGCCCTCGCCACACCTTCTACCGAATATAGGTCTGGCCGGTTCGGGAAGAACTCGATGGATGCCTCTCCCGTCCCTTCATCGTACCTGTCAAGGCTGGCCCCTATCATCGGGATCCGTTCGAGGATTTTTTCCACAGGCGCGTCGGTCCCGATCAGCCCTACGAGGTCGTTGACATTAAAATTGATGACTGGCATAATGCTTCCTTCAACAAATTCGGTTTATATTACCCTTCCTGAGCTCATCTCCCCAAAGACCTATGGGCCTTGCCAAGCTCACCAGCGGCCTGGGCCGCTATGGTCGATAGCTCTCCTGCAAGCACGGTCGCCCCGATTACCTCTGCGAGCTTCTTAGCATTGCCTGGTCCAGCGCATCCGATGATCGAAAGGGCCTCGTTCTGACAGGGCAACCTGGTACCGCCCCCTATCGATCCCACCTCGATGCATGGCAGGCGTACGGAGATGTATAGGTCCCCGTCGACGTCCTCACATGTGGTCATGCCCATGCTGCCCTCGACGACCTGGGCCGGGTCCTGGCCACAGGCTATGTACACGGCGGCGAGGATGTTGGCCATGTGAGCGTTGTGGCCATATGACATGGCCATGGCGCTCCCTATGTTATTCTTCCTATAACATGCCTCGACCGCCCTTGGCACAGTGGTCTTTAACTTGTCCTCCACCACGGACCTAGGGACCTTCACGTCCGCAAGAACGATCTTCCCTCTTCCATCTATCGAATTGATCGCGGCCGGCTTCTTATCAGTACACATATTGCCCGAGACAGACACCAAGACGGCGCCCGTCTCTCTTTCGATCAACCTTGCTGCGGCCTCTGTGGCGATGGTCGCCATGTTCATGCCCATAGCGTCACCAGTGTTATACGAGAACCTGAGGTATAGATTCCGCCCTGAGGCAAAAGATCTGACCTTTACGAGCTTTCCATGAGATGTTGTGCCTTCCGCCTCTGATCGGATCCTCTCAAAGTTCGAGGCGACCCAGTCTGCCACTCTTCTACAGTCCTTGACCCCCTCTGTCCGGAAAACAGGCGCCCTCGTCATCTCGTCCTTGATGATGATGACATTTGCTCCACCTGAAGCCGTGATGGCCGAGCACCCTCTGTTCACCGAGGCGACCAAGGCCCCCTCTGTAGTGGCCAATGGCACGTAGAACTCCCCCTTGGCGTGGTCCCCATCAATTGCCAGCGGACCAACGAATCCGACCGGGACCTGGACACACCCGATCATGTTCTCTATGTTCTTCTGCGCCAATATAGGGTCGAACGAATATGAGCCGATGTGTTCTAATTTTGTCCCTGTGGCCTCTTCCAGGCTCGATCGCCTCTCATCTACATCGGCTTTCGTCCTGCCCCTGTTCTTTAGACCGCCTGTCATGTCGGATCAGTAAAGGTATGTGATGGACCGTATTATATTTTCCAGCCCCTGTCGTCCTCCCTTCATTGGTTCCTTAAAGGACCCTTTCGGGACCTCGTGATGTAGGGGTCTTCAATATAGTCCGATTCATAATGTGGAATGCGAATCGTTTCTAGACCCAGGTCATGGCCTGATCATTCACCTTAAGAAACGTTTCAACAAAGTAGGTTGGAGATGCCAATAATCTTCTTGCCGCCTTTTCAATGATGAGAATCGTAAAGCAGAATATTATTGACGGTGAATACATTCCCTGACTGGTCGGTCGGACCTAGATTTTTGAAGGATTAGGTCCTGGAAATTATTTATGAAGGTCCCTGAGCCGGAGGTGTGGACTATCGGTGATAATTCCTCCACAAAAGTGGAGACGGTATATGGCCAAGATCGATCACCTTGTTTTTTTAATGACCAGGTCTGTCGATAATTGATAAATAAATGATGCTGCCTCGAGTGATATGGTGGAAATTGATGTATAAGGTGGAGAAGTCCGATGATCAGTGGAGAAAAGAGCTGACCACGACCCAGTATATGATCTTAAGAAAGAAAGGCACTGAGCCTCCATTCAGGAACGAGTATTGGGACAATCACAAGAAGGGAATTTATCTATGCGCAGGTTGTGACAATGAGCTCTTTTCTTCAGACGCCAAGTTCGATTCGGGCACGGGATGGCCAAGTTTTTGGAGACCTATCAGGGAGGATGCGGTAGAGACCGAGGAGGACCGGAGTCATGGAATGGTGAGAACCGAGGTCCGATGCTCCCAATGTGGTGGTCACCTGGGTCACCTTTTCATGGATAGCCCCACACCGAACGGTCTTCGCTATTGCATGAACTCTGGGGCCCTGAAGTTCAAAAAAATATGATCCAAATGCTCATGGGCGCTCCCTTCAGGGTTCTTTAGATTGGTATGCTCCATGTTCACATGTGGCAAGCCAGAATCCCATACATAGGGGTCTTATTTCATGATCTAGGTTATAGTTTTATATACCACAATATGTCATTCGCCAAAATTAAGGTGTGGACATTCCCCACCCCAGAAGGCGATAACCCTACATGTATAGCATGAGTCCGAACATGGGAAAATTGATGAGCGACGAGCAGGTGATCGAGAGATACAAGAAGGGCGGAGAATGGGGTCTATTGGTCTCAGTAGACTGCCATGACTGTGACCCAGCAAAGATACGGAGCAAGGAGGTCATAAGCCAGTTCGTCATAGACCTTTGCGAGTACATAGATATGAACAGGTTCGGCGACCCGATCGTGGTCCGCTTTGGGAAAGACCCCAGAGTGCAGGGTTATTCCTTGGTCCAGCTCATCGAGACTTCATGTATATCCGGGCATTTCGCAGAGGACACGGACAGGGCATACATAGATGTCTTCAGCTGCAAGGAGTTCGGACCCAAGAAGGTCGCAGAGTTCGTGGCTAAGTACTTTGGTGCAAAGAACTACGAGTACTCGATCTCCTTCAGGAATTAAATTGTCAATGACCGGCGTATGCCGGTCTAAAAAATTATTTTGTTTCTATTATTTGTGATCGTAGAGCAAGGCCTAGACAGTATCAGGATGGTAATATTGCAATCTCATTGATAATATGCAAGAGGTCTGGATGAACGACAAGAGTGAGATGGTCATGAAGGTCCCCTCTGAAAACACCGCTTTCATCCGTCGAACCATGAAGATCAGATAAGACGAATTTTAAGCAGACTTTGTTCATACGCTGCCCAAATGTGCCATTGGAAGGTTTTTGATGGTGGGTAATGCAAATGGATATTCCATCATCATATCGACGCGTGATGCCTCTTTAATCATAATGAGGTGTTTTCGGGGGAGCCGCGGTCATGCTTGATCGCATCGGGATGTCCAAAGAATACTGATAGAAGTTACTTGAAAATAACACAGTAAAAGATAACATCTCTCGGATATGGAATAATACTTCGGTAATGAAATCACATGAATGCTGGCGACATATGAGCATTCGGAAGGCTTAAAAGGGAAATAGCCATTCGGTCAGACCATCGGGGCCCATAGCTTAGCCTGGTTGGAGCGCCCGGCTGATAACCGGGAGGTCAAGAGTCCAAATCTCTTTGGGCCCACCATATTCATTTTCAAGTCGATTATCCGAATACCTGCTCATTCTTTTTGGTCTTCGAAGCCATCTCTTTGACGCGGGCTATTGCGGCCTCTAAAAGCTCCAATGTCCCACATCGGGACTCAAAACGAAGGTTCATCTCTCTTGCGAAATCTTTGGAGAGCTTTTCGCATCTTGGCCTGTCCCCAAGCCCGTCGTCGATGTACAACACCCTTGAATATCCAGCAAAGATCTGGTCCAAGAACCACTTGGTAGTGATCCCAAGCTCCTCATAGTTGGGCATCTCTTTTTTCATTCTTTTCTCAAACCACTCTACGCCCATC
This sequence comes from Methanomassiliicoccales archaeon, assembly GCA_013415865.1. NCBI lineage: Archaea > Methanobacteriati > Thermoplasmatota > Thermoplasmata > Methanomassiliicoccales > Methanomassiliicoccales archaeon. The sequence goes on along the minus strand of CP058896.1, from coordinate 82,893 downwards.
TCTGCGAAATAAGGTGTGTGGTACATCGTCCCGGCACATTTTTTCCTCTCTTTATCGTATTCAGCTGGGGTAAGAAGGACGCCGATGCAATCATCAGCCTCGAAGGTCAAGGTCGGGACCTTCAATTTTGAGGTGATGTCCCTGAGAGAGTTGCATGTTCCATAACCTAGCAATACAGCATCCACCTTTCCCTCGAGAGAATTCACCTTCTCGATCACGGTGCGCTTCAGGTCTTCTGGCCATTCATGAAGCCCAAACTCCAGATATTCTTTATGGACAAAGTCGCGATCCCCTTCTGTCAATATCTCAAGGGCCTTTTTGAAGGTCTCACAGGCAACGATGGCGATCCTGGTCATCATATCCTCGCAATTTTGTTAATAACATCCAAAGATGAGCGTAATATTAATGTATTTCTATGACATAATTTTCTATTACATTACCATGGTCAGTAACGAGGAGATAAGAGCTCAGCTCGAGTCGTTGAGAAGGGAGATCAGGGAACTCAAAAGACCGTCGTTCGTGATAAAGCAGGAAGATCTTTGGGAGGTCATGGGAGAGCAGATACGCTCGATATTGCATGAAAAGGTGGAAAAATATCTTGAGGGTCTCAGCCCCAGAGAAGGGACCAGGCGCTCAGCTCCGTTCGGAAAAATGCTTGATGATCTCATCGACGAAAACATAAGTATCTTCGAGAAAGAAGGACCAGAGAAGGCGTTGGAACAATTGGAGGAGCTTGAGGGGGGGTTCTTGCTGCGCCTAGGTGCCAGCTCAAGTGATTTGATCTTTTCAAGGAGTGTGTTCGACCAGATGCGCTCCTACTATCATATCTCAAGGGCCTTTTCCCATTACATCCCTGGACCGGAAAGGGTATGGCAGGCATCAGATAACATTTCTTGTAAAAGGCCTGAAGAGGTCGAAAAGGCCTTGGCCCCTTTGGCGAATGCTTTGAGGGTGAATATTATGTCAACTTTATTAAAGGAAGAGGGGGGGCTCACAGATCTGGCAAGGAGGATGGGAAAAAAGAAGGGGCATCTTCAATTCCACATCAGGTCTTTGGTCGCCGCAGGATATATTGAGATGGATAGCAAATCCAGGTTATATCATGTGACGCCCCGGGGAAAAGAAATATTCAGCCGAGTAATGGAAGCGATCACAAGAGCATAGATCTTATGTTAGACTTCCCAGCTTCCAGGTCACGGGATCAGGAACATGAGGAGACGGCAAGTCTTAAAAAGGATTGCGTCATTCGGAGAACCCACAGGGCCCATAGCTTAGCCTGGTTGGAGCGCCCGGCTGATAACCGGGAGGTCAAGAGTCCAAATCTCTTTGGGCCCACCATTCCCTTTTTTACAACGGCTTTAGGCAGAAAGTAATGGTATTTGTCGGTAAGAGTCCGAGGACCGCTATATAGAATGTTGGTAGAATAAATATCTTAATATTTAGATGAAAATCTTAGAGCGACCCTGATCTGATCAATATCTTATGTGGGGGATGAACATACTTCAGAGGACAGAAGGTTATCCGATCGTGCTCACAGCAGACAGGACCCTGGTTAGCGAGTATGGGGGAAGCATTTTCCTCGGTTTCAGCTCTGTAGTGCCAGAATCGGTATTCCCAGCGCCTTTGTACTTCAGCATCTTCTGCCCTCCGGTCCGTGCGAGACCTGATGGTTCCCTTCCGGTCTCACCCTGCGGGACCAGAAAGATTCAGGCGACCTTGTTGGAATCTGGGTTTAGCAATGAGGACGTCATAGTTGCCCATCCCGAGCAACTGGACAAGGTGATAGGTCCTAGAACAAAGATACTTGGGATAACTGAGAACGACCCTTTGGGGATAGGGCCGGCCACATCGACCTTCACAGGCATCTTTGGGGGAGAGGCCTACATGAAGATCAAGTTCCGAGAGCTTTTAAATGACCCGGCGGTGAAGAGATATAGACCGCACATCGTCGTCGGGGGACCGGGCGCCTGGCAGCTCACACAGGAGAGCATAAGGAGGGAGCTTGGCATAGATACCGTGTTCGTCGGGGAAGCGGAACTGGTCGTCGCAGATCTCTTCAAAAGGATACTGGCAGGCCAAAAGGTTCCTGGGATGGTGATGGGAGAGGTCACGCCCATCGAACGTATTCAAAAGATCAAGGAACCGGCAATAGATGGCATCATAGAGATCGCCAGGGGGTGCGGGAGGGGATGTGAATTCTGCATTCCGACGATGGCAAGGTACAGGTGTAGGACTTTAGAGGACATTCTAGAGGATGTTAGAACGACCATTAGATTCGGAAGACAGCCTTTGTTGCATTCAGAGGATGTCCTCAGGTATGGGGCCAAGGGAGTAGCGGTCAACCAGGAGAAGCTGGTCTCTTTGTTCAGATCGGTAAAGGATATTGAAGGTGTTAAAAGGATCTCGATCAGTCATTTTGCCTTGGCGAGCGCCGCGTCTGCCCCAGAGGCCGTCGGTGAGATCTCTGACATAATGGAACTTTCAGAAGAGAACTGGTTGGGAGGCCAGACCGGGATCGAGTCTGGGTCTGCAGACATCATGAGGGCCCACATGAATGGAAAATGTAGGCCGTTCTCACCTGAGAGGTGGCAGGATATCGTGGTGGAAGGATTTGATGTCTGCAGGAAGAACCACTGGGTCCCTTGCGGCACATTGATCATGGGATTACCTGGAGAGAGTGAGAAGGATGTACGTGCAACTATAGAGCTTGTTCACAAGTTGAAAGAACATCGTTCCTTGATCGTCCCGCTGTTCTTTGTTGCCACGGCCGAATTTGTGAATGGTGAGAGGTCATTTGGTCCAAATGATATGACCAAGGCGCACACCGAGCTGTTCCTAGATTGTTGGGAGCACAACCTGAAATGGGCGGGCGCGCTGATCGACCAATGGGGCGGGAGGAGCATGAGGAATCCTGTCGGTAGGGCTGTGGCAAAGGTAGTCCTTCGCTTCGGGATGATCGAGGCAAAGCAGATAATACGGATGTGCCGAGAAGAATACGATCACGACATCCAGAGGATGATGGCGGATGCTGCCGATAATAAGATACACTTGTTCCCACTCACGATCAAGGCTTTGGCCAATATGAAAATGGAGTGATGTACCGTCCCTGGATGATGAGTGAAGGTCTACGATCATCCATTTAGGCGTGCTCAGTCCTCCTTTCTCTTCATTACACTTTGAAGGAAGACCTTGTCAGATATCTTCCAAACACGGAGACAGTCCTCGGCCGAATCGACCATCTCGTCAGGGACCACAAGGAAGACCACATATCCGTCATCAAAGGCCTCCTCTATCCCGCTCCAGAGCTTGATGTCCAGGTCCTTCGGGGCGAAGGCAGCAAAGCCCTTCATCTTCAGACCGTCGGGCCTCTTTGCTTCTATATACGGCAATCTGGCCTGAACAAGCTCGACGTCCTTGAACCCTTTTATCTTGAGGTCGTTGACCCAACGTCTCATGTAATCCATGGCCAATTCCGAGATGGGCATTTTCCACCTGAACCTTGATTCCAAGAGCCAGGATTAATAATATTCGTATATCTTATGACAGATGTTCTATTGACGATGGCCACCCTCCTCAACACATATCTGGTGCTCAAAACTTGATGACATGCCATCCCTTTTCCTCTTCAGTTTATAGTCTTTAGGATGAAGGACAAAGGTATTGACCAAGCATTGTAAGAATAGCATTGCTCGTTGGACCTCACCTTCTCACAATGGATAGTGTTTAGGACAGAATGAAGATCTACCAGATCGTCGCAGTTGATAGGATTGTTGGAAAAACACCGACTTTCGAGAAGGAACATGACCACGATAGGATCGACCTCTCTGAGGTCATGATCGATCGGCTCCACAACCTTCCTCTTTGGGGCTGACATCAGGAAGATTCGGTCACCTAACAGAGATCCGATCATTGATGTGATCTTGCTGGAAACAGATATCGGAGGTAATGAGCGAGCAGGTGCATGAACATCATTTCAAACGCTTCTCTACCGATCTGGCATGTGCATCCAGCCCCTCTGCTCTGGCCAGGTCGATGACTGTCCGTCCTATCCTCTCAAGGCCTACCCTGTCTATCATCTGGATAGATGACCTCTTACAGAAATGGTTCACATCTAGCCCTGAGTAGATCTTGGCATATCCGGCCGTAGGCAGGACATGATTGGTGCCCGAAGCATAATCCCCGCATGCCACGGCGGCATACCTTCCGATGAAGATCGAGCCGGCGTTGTGGACCGAGTTCAGCGCCCCCATCTCGTTCGCCATCTGTATCGATAGGTGCTCTGGTGCTATTTGGTTAATGATCGCCGCCGCCTCTTCTAGGTTCTTTGCGATAATGTACCCTGTATTGATCATGGACCGCTCCAATATCGACCTTCTCTCAGAGCTCTCGAGCTCCGACATCAGCTCCCTCTCCACCTTGTTGGGAAGAGAGGGGTCTGTCGTCACCAATATGCAGGCCGAGTTCGGGTCGTGCTCCGCCTGGGCCAAAATATCTGCAGCAATGAACGATGGGTCTGCCGTGGAATCTGCCATGACCGCGATCTCGCTCGGGCCCGCAGGAAAATCAATGTCCACCTCATCTCTGAGGAGCATTTTGGCCATGGTCACGTAGACATTACCTGGCCCTACGATCTTCTGTACCTGGCGGATCGACCCTGTCCCGATCCCCATGGCAGCAATTGCCTGTGCCCCACCGACCTTGTAAGCCTCATCGACCCCGGCGATGTCGATGGCAACGAGCGTAAGAGGGTTCACCGGGGGAGGGGTGCATAGCACCACCTCCTTGACGCCTGCGACCTTCGCCGGTATCGCGCACATCAGCACAGTTGACGGATATGACGCCCTTCCTCCTGGGACGTATGCACCTATCCTCTCCAAGGGAGTGGTCTTTACTCCCAATATCAGACCAGGCTCGACCTCCTTGAACCAGATATCGTTCTGCTTCTGGAGCTTGTGGAAGCGACGTATGTTCTCTGCGGCCTTCTTGAGGTCCCTCACAAGCTCCCTAGGGACCATCTCCCTTGCCTGCTGGACCTCCTTTTCTGTGATCCTGATCGAGTCCAGTTCGACCTTGTCAAAGCGCGTTGTCAATTCGATGAGCGCCGCATCCCCCTCCGACCTGACCTTTGAGATGATGTCCTCGACAGGCCTCCTGACATCAGCAAGACTGGAGCGACGTGCCTTGGTCCAATCGTCCAGCCTCAGCTCCTTCCACATGAAGCATGTAAACGCGGAATGCCCTAATTTATGTTTCGAGGTCAGCCATAACCATCTATATCGTAATTGATGCGGCCCTTGGCCCTGCAGGACGTCCTGTACCTGACGACGTCCCTTATAGTATTCCTTAACATCGTGGCAGATGTCATCCCGACGATTTCACTCAACTTGCCCTCCTTACAAAAGATCATGAAGGTGGGAGTTCCCTGGACGCCATAACGTCTGACCATGTTCAAATTCGCATCTGTGTTGACACGTAGGAAGATGGCCTCATCGGCCATCTCCTCGGACACGGATTCATAGATCGGCGCTACCTCCTTGCAGACCGAGCAGCCAGGGGACCAGAACTCTACGACGATAGGTCTTTCTGACCTTTTCAATATATCATTGAAAAGCGCCTCGGTGACGTCCCTGATCATGAGGATGCCCTTCTTCTTTCCTTCGAACGACCTCGTTTTCGATAATCTATTCCAGCATTAAGTATATACAATGTTTTCCTTACGGCCTTGGGAGCGCCATTATCCTTTTAAGGACCGATTCGACCTCGCCCCAGTCCTTGAGTTCCAATGTACCATCGGTGATCGGCGTATCGTCAGCGATCTCCCAACAATTCTCAGGGGGCGGTGATGTATATCTGAGGACATACATTCGGAACGCTCCGCTGAAAAGGTGCAGTCCTTCGGGATTGTTCACGACGGACGCGCCATAATCGTTGGGGAATCGGTATATCTTGTGTATCCTGTTCCCCTCCATGCATCCACAGACGCACTTTGCGTTCAGGTCGATCTCATATTCATCGAACGACAGGACATCACCTCCTGACGTCCTTTTGAGATGCTTGCAGGCCTTCCTTCGTCCAGAGCTTAATGCCAGGACATGTCTCGACCTTAATAGGCCTCAAAATATAGGTGAGGTCAAGCTCTTTGGCCCTGGCCCATTCATGGATGAACTCCCTTGCCCCCTCGACGTTCATGACTATCGCTTCAAATAACATATCGACAACCTTATCCTCTGGGATCATTGACGACCCGTCAGACCGGCCTCTGATGTCATAATACATCATTGCTCTCAACTGTGAGTCCAGGTGCTCCGAGCCTTTGATGAGCTCCTCCTTAAACATTTCAAAGTCTACGTTTGACGGGGGTCTCCCCATCACTCTTTTGAACAATGCATAGAGCATCTCCGATTTGCTGAGCTCTTTTAGTATGTTCTCAAATGCCTCCCCTTTTTTATTGCTTGAAAAGAATCCACGGACCCTGACGTATGGGTCCTTCGCGGTAACGGCACGCTCGCAGTCCTTCATTATCTCCATGAGCTTTCCCACCTCATCGAACATGATGAGCAGGATCATATACCGCAACCTTCTCCTTCCCAGATAATCAGGGTTGAAGGACAGGAGCCTGAACGCGTTCGCGTGCTCGAGGATGTGCGTCGAAAGGTCAAGTGCCGTCAGATGGGCATCGTCGACCAGTAGTTCTAGGTCGTTCTCGGTCATGGACGGGTTTTATCGTCAGGTATTTGGATAAACCTTTTGTCAAATGATACAGCGTTCTCATCTGGACCGTCTATTGTACTCTTCAAGCAACGCTCTCTCATACTCTTTTTCAACGGACCTTGGAACGAAATCATTGGCCTTGACCCTTGACAACAGCTCCCTGCCTATGGCCGTCTCATCCTTCAGGCCCAATGCCATCACCTCGTTCATTATCTCATCAAGGTCATTGATGCCGACGTCTTTGCCGTTGATCTTGAGCTTTGGGGTCTCATCCAGCACCAGTTCGTCTCCGCACTTGCGACATTCTTTTTCTTTCTTTGTCACCATGATCTCGCCGTTCCTGAAATGCCCTTTCTTATCTTGTGCTCGGTGATAATAAAGCTGCCGACCTTATCTCCGAGCGGGCATTTTCAGACCGATAGGAACCAAATGACCGAAGGGGCATAGTTGGCAATATAATCGATGGCACCGGACATTATATATTCCACCGCCAATGCAGCGATTATCATGCCGATGATCCTGGACAGAACGTCAATGGCTGTCTGACCTATCATCTTCACTATAAAGACGGCGTTCCTGAGCAATATCCAGGTGAGGACCAGGGCAAAGGCTCCGGCCAAAAGTACTGTCGGCAGGTCATAGATGTTCACGAGAAGGATCGCCGTCGATATCACACCCGGACCGGTAAGCACCGGGGTCGCGATTATGACCCATGCCACGTCCCCTTTCTTTTGTTTGGTCAGTTCCAGGCCAAAAACCACCTCGACGGCCATCATCAACAGGACGATGCCGCCTGCGATCCGGAAACCATCGGTCGATATGCTGAAGATGTCCAGAATCTGCTGTCCCACGAACGCGAATATCACGAACAACATACCAGCGACCAATATGGCACGGTTCGCGCTCATTGTCATCTGGTCCTCTTTTTGGTCATGGGTGAGACTGATGAATATCGGCAGGCTAGCGAACGGGTCGAATATGAAGAACAGCAGTGTCGCCGAGATCAACAGCCCTTCGAACATCGGATGAGGGAACGGGAGTAATGGATATAACGGTTACCAAGATAACGGTTACCAAGAGCTTTGAAAGGCCGGGCGCATAGTTAAAGGGTGTGCCTGCCCATGAGGGGACAGCGGGTCTTATGAAAAGGTCTTGGTCAAGATTGTTGAGGCCATCTTATGTTAGGTATGTGGCATTCAACCTTATCTCACTGATGCGTCCTCAGTTCATGTTGGCCTCCTTGTTGTTATTTGGCATAGGGGCGTTCTCAGTTACGGACCTGAACGAGGTGATGGAACGAGGGAGCATCGCGATGCTTGCAGCGATCGCCATGGTGCAGCTCTCGGCCGGTCTTATCAACGAATACACGGATTGGTCAGGCGACAGGTATGCCCGGACGACCTTCTTTTCTGGGGGCAGCGGCGTCGTTGCGACCGGCCAAATAGGTGCATCGACCGCCCTATCATTGGCCGTGGCCACCTTGGCCATCGCCGTATCCTTGGTGATATATGCCGAAAAAGAGACCGATGGCCGCGAGCTTTTATTACCCTTGTTCATATCGACCGCATTATTGGCATGGGGGTACTCTGTACGACCATTTAGGTTCATGGAGCGTGGCTTCGGAGAGGTCCTGGTTGCAGTTCTGCTTGCTTTCGGTGTACCTTTCATAAGCGCATATTATATCTCGGGCTCGTTCCCTTCTGTCCTCTTACCATACTCGATCCTCCTGTTCCTGTTCGGCCTTGCGGCGATCATAGGGGTGGAATTCCCGGACAAACAGGCGGACATCCGTTCAAGAAAAAGGAATATGACTTATAGGTTCGGCGTTAACATGATGGCCCGTGTGCAGGCCATCCTCATTTTTTCGGGTTATGGTGCAACAGTGGTATTGGCATTGACAGGGCATATAGGCCTGGTGAACCTGCTGCTCCTTTTGACCGCCCTTTTCGGATGGGCCGCGGTCACGATGATGGCCCTTTTCAAATATTATAGCTATGAATGGGCAAGGGCGACCACGACGGTGGTCATGTCAATATTCGTGATATCCATGGTACTTATGGTGGTCGACCTGGCAGTGTTTTAGAAAAAAAGGCCGCCATAGCGGCCGGGTTTGATAGTGTTCAAAGCTCGGTCTTTGCAAGATAGTACGAGACGGCCACGTTCTTCGACTTCTTCTTCACGATGCCTTTCTTCTCCAATTCTTGAAGGGCGTTCATGCACTGCGCCTTCGGCAACTTGGAGAGAGTCGTGGCCTTCTCCGCTGATAGCGCCTTGTCCTCGCTGACCGCTCCTGCCTGCTTCATCGCCTTAAAGAGTTTCTCTGCCTGTGATGATATCGATTCTGACATGTTCGGGGCGAACCCCGAATCCCAACATATAGGTTACGGTCCTTTGTGACATTTTTTATGGGCGGTCGAAGGTGAATGATAGCTCATTATAGGTAGATCCGCGATCATGGCCTTGTCGGTAACATTCATTATACCTTTGCTGACATTACTAAACAGGGTTGCTCATGGCAAAGAAGATGTGGCGATGTCATGTTTGCAATGACATCCATTATGGAAACAGACCTCCCGAGATATGTCCTACCTGTGGCGCTGTCCATGCGTTCGTCCTCAGTGACCATGATGAGGCCATGAGGATAATTGGTCCAAGGACCGAACCATTGGACACTGACCAAAAGGTCATCGGGTCATGGAAGGATTTCGCAGAGAGGAATCCTAAATGTAGGTTGACCTCGAAAGAGGATGAGATATCCATGTTGTGCTCGGGCGTGCTTGAGAACCTGAAGAACATGGGAGCGAGATATTGCCCTTGTAGGATACCTAGCGGGGACCCGGTCAAGGACCTCGCGCTGATCTGCCCATGCAACTTCCCTAGACAGAAGAATTGGGAAGAGCTGGGCGAGTGCTGGTGTGGTCTATTTGTCAAAAAGGAGGGTCGTGAGTGACGAAAAAAGGAGAGAGGCTGATCTGGTTCTGGGGTAGGGAATGCCCGCATTGTAAACAGATAAGACCGACCGTAGAGCAGCTTGAGAAGGAATTGAACATCAAGCTGGAGCATCTTGAGGTATGGCACAACCAGGAGAACCAGAGGCTCATGCAGGAATATGGAGATGTCATCTCTGAGGCCTGTGGAGGGGAGCTAGGGGTCCCCGCCTTTTATAATGAAAGGAAGGGGAAGGCATTGTGCGGTTATAGGATAAGCCTCGATAAGATGAAGGAATGGGCATCGGGTAAGTGAGAGCCATCCATGGATAGATCAAGAGAGAAGAAGGTCCCAGGAGGAAAACTTGTCAGGGTCAGGACCGAAAGGAAGGATGGGAAGATAGTATCGGTCCGCATAGAGGGTGACTTCTTTGTTCATCCCGAAGAGGGCCTCGAAAAGATGGAACGGTCCCTCGTAGGGCTCAGGACCGAAGACGTTGAAACAATGAGGGCGGTCCTGAACAGGACCGTGGAGGATTATGGCATCATATTGATCGGTTTCACGGTGGACGACCTGACAGAGCTTCTGGGTGATGGATGATGCTCAGGGAGAGATGGAGGCTTCTGCCATTTGCAATAAGGGACGGGGCGCTCAACATGGCCATCGACGAGGCCATAGCCGAGGCGATCTCTTTCAACGAGTCGCCCCCGACCATAAGGTTCTACGGATGGTCGCCACCAGCGGTCACCATTGGGTGTTTCCAGAGCATGCGCGATGAGGTGGACCTCGACGCATGTCACGAGCTTGGCATCGATGCGATAAGGAGAAGGACCGGCGGGGGGGCCGTGTTCCACGATACTGATGGGGAGATAACATACAGCGTGATCTGTCCTGAAAGGTACATTGGGCCGGACATTTCCGCCTCTTATCATGAGGTCTGTAGCTGGATCATCGATGCCCTGGGGACCTTCGGACTGCGCGCAGAGTTTTCGCCCATCAATGACGTGGTGATTGATGGGAGGAAGATATCGGGCAATGCCCAGACCAGAAGATCGGGCGTCTTTACGATGCATGGGACGGTGCTGTACAAGGTCGACAGGGAGAGGATGTTCAAGGTGCTCAAGGTGGGCAGGACCAAAGTTTCAGACAAGAACATCTCCTCTTACGGACAAAGGGTGGTCGGGGCATCGGAGCTCGTTGGAACCTCCCTGGACGGCCTTCTGAGGGCTTTGATGGCATCCTTCCTCAAAGGTAAGCAGTGGTACCTGGGCGAGATGAGCATGGATGAAGAGGCCAGGGCAGGGTCTCTTGCCCTATCCCGCTATCGTTCTGATGATTGGAACCTCAGTCGATGACCGGCGGAATCAGCATCAGCTCGGGGCTCTCAAGATGCCTTTTCAGGTCGTTCAGGAACTTTGCGGCCTCCGCCCCGTCCAACGCCCTATGGTCAAAGGTCAGGGACAATGGGAGTATCTTCCTGGCCCTTATGACGCCGTCCACGACCCTGGGTACATCCATTATCCTGCCCGTGCCCAATATAGCGACCTCTGGGTAATTGATGATTGGAGTACCATAGGTCCCACCGAAGGCCCCATAGTTGGTGATGGTGAACGTCCCACCCTTGAGGTCGGCGATGTCCAGCTTCCTGGTCCTAGCTAGTTCGGAAAGGTTCTGGACCTCCTGTGCGATCTCGACTATGGACTTTTGGTCAGCGGCCTTTAAAACTGGGACGATCAGGCCATCATCGACCGCGACCGCGATCCCGATGTTATAGTACTTTTTGACTACTATCTGTTCGTTCTTGTCGTCCACAACGGAGTTGAGCAGAGGATGGTCCCTCAATGCCTTTACCACCGCAGTTATAATGAACGGCATGTAGGTTATCTTGACGCCTTTCTCTTTCAGGACCTGGTCCTTTATTTTCTCCCTTAGTGATACCAGGTCGGTGATGTCAGCATCGTCCATCGCTGTCACCGCGGCAACATTCTGCTGTGATTCCATCATGTGCTTTGCCGTGGTCCTTCTGACACCTTTGATAGGGATCCTGTCAACGAATCCGTACAGGTCGAACTTCGGGACGACCTTCGTCTTTTGTTTTTCCGCCGTTCCAAATGAGCGCACGTCAGATTCGGTCACCCTTCCTTCGGGACCGCTGCCCTTCACCATCGATATATCGACCCCAAGGTCCTTTGCCAACTTCCGGACGGCCGGGGTCGCCTGGACCCCCTTTGACGTGGTTGTCCGCGCCACTTCTTTGGAAGATACTACGACCTCTTCTGTCGGGAGCTCCCCTACCACAGAGACCGACCCCCTCCTTTCCTGCGGCCTCATTTCCTCCTTTATCTGGTCCATCGTCGGACCAACGGTCTCTCCTTCCTCTCCAATGACGGCAAGGGTCTCGCCGACCTTTACAATGTCCCCCTCACCATGGTTCAGCCTCAGGACCTTTCCGGGTGATGGGGATGGTATCTCCACCACGGCCTTGTCGGTCTCTACCTCCGCCAAGGTCTGGTCCTGTTTCACGACGTCGCCCTCCTTGACGAGCCATTTCTTTATCTCTCCCTCGGTTATGCCTTCCCCCAGGTCCGGGAACTTGAAATCTTTGACCATGCTCTCACCTCAGAACGATGCCGCTCTCTCGATCGCGTCCGCTATCCTCTCAGGGGATATGTAATAATGGTCCTCTCCTTTCGGCAATGGTACCGTGATGTCCGGGGCCGTCACCCTTTCTATGGGGGCCTCCAATGAGAGCAGTTCTCTCTCCGCCACCCTGGCCGCTATCTCTGCCCCCACGCCGAAGCTCTTCGGGGCCTCGTGCACGACGACCAACCTGCCGGTCTTCCTGACAGATGCAAGGACCGACCGCCAATCTATCGGGCTCAGGGTCCTCAGGTCAAGAACCTCTGAGCTCACGCTCGATGACGTGATGTCGACCGCTTTCTGTATCTGGGGGACCATCGCCCCCCACCCTATCACCGTGACATCAGAGCCTTCCTGCACCACCCTTGCCTTGCCTAATGGGACAGTATACTCACCCTCGGGGACCTCCTCTTTCAACATCCTATAGCTTCTGGTAGGCTCAAGGAAGATGACGGGGTCCGGATCCCGTATCGAGGATGTCAGAAGGCCCTTTGCCTCAAGGGGCGTCGATGGCACGACCACCTTCAGCCCAGGGATATGACAGAACAGCGCCTCGGTGCTCTCGCTATGATGTTCCAGCGCCTTCACCCCTGCGCCGTACGGCATCCGTAGGACCATCGGGACGGTCAGCTTCCCTCTCGTCCTGTTCCTCATTCTCGCCGCGTGACATATCATCTGGTTAAGGGTCAGATAGGAGAACCCCATGAACTGTATCTCAGCTATCGGACGTAGACCGTTCATGGCCATACCTATGCTGACACCTGCTATTCCGGCCTCTGCCAAGGGCGTGTCGATGACCCTCTCCGGACCGAACCTGTCCAAAAGCCCCTCCGAGAGCCTGAAGACGCCCCCGTCGACCCCAACATCCTCTCCCAACAAGACGACTGTAGGGTCCCTCTCCATCTCTTCCCTCATAGCAGCATTGATGGCCTGGACCATGTTCATGAGAGGCATGATCATTCCTCGCTCCTGCCGTGGGCGGCCTTGGAGAGGGCCTCCATCTGTTCTTTTAGGTCATCTGTCATTTCCGCATAGGTGTACCTGAAAACATCCTCTAGCGTCGGTCTCGGATGGCCCTCTGCCTTTTTTACCTCGGCCTCGACGAAAGATGCTATACCATCCTGCATCTCCCTCTCCTTGACCTCGTTCCAGATCCCACGTTCCTCGATGTATCTTCTGAACCGCTTCAGGGGGTCTTTCAGGGCCCACTCGGCGATCTCCTTTTCCAGACGGTACCTGGTGGCATCATCGGACGTTGTATGGTCCCCCATCCTATAGGTGTATGACTCGATCAAGGTCGGACCTTCCCCATTACGTGCCCGATCAAGGGCCTCCTTCGTCGCTGCGAACATGGCAAGGGCGTCGTTCCCATCGACCAGTATCCCAGGGAACCCATAGGCCAATGCCTTCTGGGCGATGGTCCTTGAGGCGGTCTGCCTGGTCCTTGGTACCGATATTGCCCATTGATTGTTCTGGCAAATGAACACGTTCGGCGTCCTCAGGACACCAGCGAAGTTCATTCCCTCATGGAACTCCCCTTCCGAGGTGGCGCCGTCACCGAAGTAACACACCACGGCCGACCTTTCTTTCCTGACCTTCGCGGCATATGCTATGCCGACGGCATGAGGTACCTGAGAGCCTACAGGTACGGCAGAAGGGGTGATCCTCATACCATCTGGAAATTTGCTTCCTTCCTCGTTCCCCATCCAATAAAGGTAGAGCGTCGAGAGAGGTATCCCCCGATAAAGAAGGTTCCCAAGCTCACGGAAAGCCCAGACGGTCCAATCTTCTTTATCCATCGCGGCGGCGGGTCCGGTCTGAGAGGCCTCCTGCCCCTTGCTGGGCGGATAGGCGCCGAGCCTTCCCTGCCTCTGCAGCTTTACCGCCTTATCGTCGGCGATCCTGGTCAATGACATGTTCCTGTACATGCGCAGTAGCGTACTGTCATCGATCTCCGGCTCAAGCTCCCTATTCACATTCCCATCCACATCCAAAATGCGCAACATCTCCCCCTTCAACGGGTCAAAATCCTCGATCAGCACGACCTTTCCTCCTTATTTTGTTGAACGCCTCTTTTGCCATGTACGATGAACGGACGAACGGGCCTGAGGAAACATGTAAGAATCCCAGGTCCTTTGCGATTTCTTCCATCTCTTTGAACTCCTCTGGTGATATGTAACGGTCGACCTGTATCTGTTCCCTACCAGGTCTGAGATATTGCCCGATGGTAACTATGTCGGTCCCGACATCTCTGATGTCAGACAAGGTCTTGATCGCCTCATCCTTTGTCTCACCAAGGCCTAGCATCAACGAGCTCTTCGTCAGGACCGATGGCCAGATCTCCTTCGCGAGGGACAAGACCTTCAAAGATCTACGATAAGATGCCTGTGGATGCCTTATGTAAGGAGTGAGCCTCTCCACAGTCTCGATATTGTGGCCTAGTACATCTGGATGAGAAGAGAGGATATCTGCTATCGCCTTATCTGAACCGGCCATGTCCGGGATTAAAAGCTCCACCGAGCAAAGGGGCGAGCGTTCTTTAATTGACCTTGTCACCGAATAAAAGATAGAAGAGCCTTGGTCCTCAAGGTCATCGCGGGTGACCGAGGTTATCACGACATGCTCTAGGCCTAGACGGACCACCGCCTCGGCCACCCTTTTCGGCTCCGTCGGGTCGACGGGGTCTCCTACCTTTCCTGCGGGCACTGAGCAGAACCGACAGCCCCTTGTGCAGGTGCCTCCTAGGATCAAGAAGGTAGCGGTGCCCTTGGACCAACAATCATAGATGTTCGGGCAATGCGAAGGGTCACAGACAGACCGCACCCCCAAGGACCGAAGGGTGTCGCGGACTTGCGAGAATCCACCCCCTACAGGTGCCTTGACCTTGATCCATTCAGGCTTTGAGGGGGTCGTGTTGAACACCATGAGCTTCTGTTCTCTATTGGCAGCAGGATATTATTACCATTTTCGGGAGGTCTCGGCGCGTGACCTCGGTCAAGCATGCCCAAGCTCAGACCAAGTATCTTAAATACGTCAATGTCGTAATCCTGGGACGCTAGGCTTGACCGGGACGCTCGGCGTGTCCTTGTACACCGAAATCGTCGATACGCGGGGGTGACAGCGGGGGACGTCGTATCCGGAGAGCCTTAGGCCCATGAGCAGGTGCTGATGTCCTGTCCTGCGGGGTCGGTGGCTGCATCGTGGCGCAGCTGGAGGGTTGCGCCCCTTGCTCTAATCGCGGGGACCGGGTCAGGCCCTGACGGGAGCAGCCTAACCGCGGACTACCTACGCTCGAAGGGGAGCGGGGCGGAGCTTGCGCATGGCAAACCTAGGGCGACCCGAACGGCAACCTTCGTGGCCTAGCACTTTTTATTTGCCATTGTCAAAGCTGATGGGTTCCCATCCGGACGTGCTCTTGGCTGGAGCGCACCCAGTAATAAATTCCTTGTTGAAATCGAAAAGTACCTCGGTCTGTGTCCCGTCAGTTATCTTCATCACCTTGGTGTCGTCGATCTTGCCCACAACCGCGCCATCGACGCCCACGGCTGCGAACATGTCGAGAATCTCTTTGGAATTTGATGGATCGCATGCAAGGACATAACCTAGTCCTTGATAGGATTTTAACCATCTAGCAAGATCCACCCCTTCGGGCCTTGGTATCTTGGTGATATCAATGGTAGCACCCTTCCCTGACGTCTCAAGCATCATTCCCATGGTCCCAAGGGCACCCGGGTTGCTGATGTCCTTCCCACAGTTGCATAATCTCCTTTTGGCGATCTTGTTCATCACCCGCATCTGCTTTCGTACAAGCTCGGCATCTTTTTTGCTAGTGGTGTCCCATGCAAAATAAAGACCTTCTGGATAGAACCCATCAAGGTCCATCACCATTATCGCATCATGACCTGCCTGGGCGGTATGGCTGTATATGCATTGTTCCTTGCTCTCACAATAACCAACAATAGCGATGTCGATCGCATTATAGCTGCAATCAGGATGCGTGTGCCCTCCGACTATAGGCACAGCGAATTTTTTTACCGCCGCCTCCATCCCCTTCATTACGTGTCCACAGACCTTCTCCTCTTTAACAGAGAGGACATCTAACATAGCTATTGGTATCCCGCCCATGGCAGCGATATCATGAAGGTTCACAAGGACCGCGTAATAACCAGCATAGAAAGGATTTGCCTTCATCAAGGCCTCCATTATACCATCAGCGGCGAGAAGCAGGACCTTGTCATCCTCCCATTCGACAACAGCAGCATCTTCGCCATAAGATGCCAATACATTACGGTTGCTGACTTTTGGGAAGAAATTGATGACCTCGGAAATTGTGTGCTTTCGGGTCACCCCCGGATACTTTTTTATTTCTTCCACCAGGGCCTTCAAGCTCATGCGACCGCGTATGAATTGAGAAGGTATAATACCTTTTTATAATGTAGAACGGTCAGAAGTTCAACTTCGTCTGCTTTGTTTCCTTAATCAGGAAACCAATGTCATGACCTTCGACCAATAGAGATTCCATGAGCTCGACATAACTTTTTTCAAGGTCCTCACTTGGTTGATGGTCCATCACATAAGCCCGGGAACTGTCCGGGATCTTAAACCCAGAACGTGATAGGACCTTCTTTGCCTCCATCCTTTCCTCTGGAGTGGCAAGACGCCCTGGTATATTTCCCTCTATACCTGCCTTCGAGAGTTCTTCCACGAAGACGGCTCTCTTAAAGAGTTTGTTCAAAGTGAAAAGTATAACCTCATTCACCTTTTCCATAGGGTATATCTGTCTTGCCTTATCTCCAATGACCTCGTAGAATGTACGTTCCTTTCCTCTGATCGGGATGTATATTTTTGCAGGAGGGATTTCTTTCTCCTTCACTATTTTAAGGTCTGTTAATGCCCTAAGATAGCCTGTAAGTAACAATCGATTTATTTTGTATCCTTTACTGTTCAATTCTTTATATAGCGAACTGATGGACTTACCCTCTTCAGTCAAAGTTTCGAGGACTATGAAACGAAAATCCCTATCTGGGTGAAACATGTGATAACAGAATTGGTAACAGATATGATAACTAATAAAGATTTGCTAATAAGCATTTTTTACCAAATCAAGTTCAAAAAACGATTTAAAGCTGGGGTATAATCCAAATAGTTGCAGCAATAAATGGGTGGGATCGCGTTCTCATTTGTGGATGGGACAATGCGGTCTTTTTAATTGCAGGGAGTAATAATATGAAGGCAACCGCATCAACGAAGGAGCCCGGAGACATGATGGAGCCGGGCGTAGTATTTTCAGATGATAAAGAATCGACAGAATTGTCCTTGTTCGTAAGGACCTCAGATGAAGAGATAAGGAAATGGGACAGGTCTAAGATCTATGATGCTTTGATCCGTGAAACGACCATCAGCGAGGATGCCGCGGCTATAGTGGCCCGAGAAGTAGAGAAAATGATATCAGAGCTGGAGATCGAGGTGATCACGGCTCCTTTGATAAGAGAGCTCACCAATGCAAAACTTGTCGAATATGGGCTGTCTAAAATACGTCGACAGCACACAAGGCTTGGAGTACCATTGTATGATGCAAGACAGATCATAATGAGCCCAAACAAGGAGAATGCAAATGTTCCGCATGGGCCCGAGGCGACCAATCTCACCTTAGCGGAGAGGATAAAGAAGGAGTTCGCCTTGTTAGAGGTATTCACCCAAGAAATGGCCGATGCCCACATGCGAGGCGATATCCATCTGCACGACCTAGGAATGATCGACCGCCCGTATTGCAGTGGACAATCCATAGAGTATGTTAAAAAATTTGGATTGAACCTCCCGAATGCGATATCGATCGCTAAACCTGCAAAGCATCCAGAGGTGCTGATCGAGCAGGTCGTGAAGTTCTCGGCTGCATTACAGGGCAATTTTGCCGGAGCGATCGGATGGGACGCTTTCAACCTGTTCCTTGCTCCCTACCTAGTCAATGTCGATGATGAACGTATGAAGCAGCTTGCTCAAATACTCATATTCGAGTTTGCACAGCAAGCGGTTGCCAGAGGTGGGCAGTCGATCTTCAGCGATCTAAATCTATATTGGGAATGCCCGCAACACTTTGAAGATGTCCCGGCGATTGGGCCAAAAGGGGAGTTCACAGGAGCCACTTATAAAGATTACGTTCCTGAGGCCCAGAGGTTCATCAACGCATTGTTCGACGTTTATCTTGAGGGTGACGCTCTAGGGAGGCCGTTCTTCTTCCCTAAGCCAAATGTCCATATGACGGACAAGTTCTTCAAGACAGACGGCCATGAGGAGTTCCTTTATAAGATATCAAAGGTCGCTTCTGAGAAGGGCAACACCTACTTTGTTTTTGACCGTGGCAACACAGCCAAGATCTCAGAGTGCTGCAGACTTACATTCAAGCTCGAGCAGAGCGACCTGGATGATGCAAAGACCCCGTGGAAAATGAGGTACTCGGCAATGCAGAACGTTACCATAAACCTCCCACGTATCGCATATGAGGCACATCAGAACGATGACGAATTGTTCAGATTGCTGCACGAGAGGGTCGACCTAGTCGCTAGGTCTCATATGCAGAAGCGTGAGTTCATAGGTAAATTGCTTGGAATGGGCAAGCACGGACCTCTCGCTTTGCTGACAATGGAGATGGATGGGGAGCCATATTACAGGTTCAACAAAGCCTCTTTCCTCGTCGGCATGGTGGGTCTGAACGAGATGGTGCAATATCATACCGGCCAACAGCTTCATGAATCGAAAGATGCCATGAAGTTCGGACTTCGGGTGATCGCGGCCATGAAGAAGGACGCGGAGGAGATCGGTGCAAAATATGGGATCAAGATGCCTTTGGAGCAGACCCCGGCTGAAAGCACCTCGTATAGGTTCGCAAAGTTGGATAAGAAATATTATCCTTTGCAGACATCGACCGTCATAAAGGGGAACAAGAGCACGGGCGAGGTCTATTACACCAATTCCACATATCTGAATGTTGGTGCAAATATAGGCGCCATAGAGCGTGTCAAACAAGAGGGTGTGTTCCACCCCTTGATAGATGCAGGTTCCCTCACGCATGTGTGGCTCGGAGAGCACAAACCTCCGGCGGAAAGCATAGCTGCCTTTGTCAAAAAGACCTTCGAGACCACGCAGAACGCGCAGATAGCATTTAGTCCCGAGTTTACCTCTTGCCTAGATTGTGGGAAGACCGTTCGCGGCCTGAAGGACAGTTGCCCTTACTGCCATTCGGTCAACATTGAGGGAATAACCCGTGTCACCGGGTTTTTCTCTAAGATCAATAGTTGGAACAAAGGTAAGATCGGAGAGCTGCATGACCGGCTGAGGAATAATGTCATTTAAGGTCTGTATCCCAAACCATTTCATTAAATCATTTTTTCATTTTATCTCGACACATGCTCAATCTTTTGTGTGACACAATTAAATATTCGCAATATCAAGATGATAACCGAAAAGGTGCAGGAGATTGACGAAAGTTCAGATCGGTGAGCACCGTTGGGTGAATATCAGAAGAAGGAGCCTATGTGACAACTGTATAGCAGATGTCTGTCTGAGAAAGCAGGAGCTCACGGAGGTCAGAGTATTGAGATGCGAACTGTTCAGGTCTCCATTTATAGCCTTTAAGAAGTGCATCAGATGCGGCTGTGTCTACGAGGTCTTCTCTAACTTTGGTTCTCTGGACTATGATAAATGCCCTGAATGTAACATGAAATAAAAAAGAAAGTTTTAATGGGATGCTAGTGTCCATCTCATCCCAATATCCTAGGACCGATCATCTGCCAGATGATCAAGAAGAGAATGAACAATGCGATGAAGGTCGCGAATTTACCGATCCTCGCACTTATAGCTTTCCTCTCCTCCTCTGTCGCGTTCTTCTTGAACCTCATTATAAGGCCATCAAGCCCGTCCTTGAAAATGACACCGCCGTCCATTGGTACTGCTGGAAGGGCATTGGTCAATCCTACCATGAGGTTGATCCAGAAGATCCAATAGAGACAATTCGAGAACGTCCAGAACATTCCTGCCCCCATCCATTCGAACATACCAGTTGGTTGGAAGAGGTCTGTCAATGGTGATTCGACCGGTGCCAGGCCATAGAACGGCAGTGCGATGTATCTAAGCGACGCTTGGAAGAACCCGCCAGCATCGGTCACCCCATCGTAAGGGTCCCTCAGCCAGGCGAGGATCTCCTTTGGTTCCATGACGCTGATCCCAAGATAGGCGGAATTGATCCCCAAGAACCCGATGTCCTTGAAATCCTCAGGTATCGCGATATTGTTGTCCTTGTAATACTGGAGCTTGCTGTCAAGGGTTACATTCGTGATCCCTTCCTCTACATACCAAATATTAGAGGTCGGATCGAAAGACCACACCGTGACGTTCACCCTTTGCCCTGGTTGAGTTTTATCAAGGGCATCCTTCAGGTCCTGGTCATTCCTGATCGGAGTGTTGTTCAAGGAGACTATCATCATCCCCGATCTCATCCCTGCCTCATAAGCTGGACGCCCAGATGATACTCCTGTCAAAATTAACCCGGACGTTACGGTCCTTACCCCTTCCTCTCCTTTGTAATAATATGTCAATGTCACATTGTCACCAGGTTGTACTGATGGCGCCTTATACCAGGAGTCGATCGAATCGATGTACACCCCATTGAGCTTGAGAACTTGATAACCATATCCTATGCCTGCCATATCTGCAGGAGATCCGTTCAAGACCCCAAGGACCACTGGCCCATCATCGACAGGTTCGACCGATGCTACTGCCACGCTTGCGAACAGGAAGGCAAATAAAAAGGCAAGAATGATGTTGGTCGCGGGCCCCACGGCATAGATGTTCATCCTTTTCTTCCTCGCGGTCTTGGATATCGCCTCCTCGTCCGGTTCAACGAACGCCCCCATCGGGAAGACGACAAAGACCAGACCTAGGGATTTCACGGCTATGTCGCTCACCCTTGTCAATATCCCATGGGCATATTCATGCACCACGATCGCAATGACCAGACCTAAAATTCCATACCAGATAGGTATCAATGGATTGATGCCAGGAAGTCCGAGCATCATCTCAGGACCAGGCGCAGACTCGGCCGGGATCCTCGATACAAGGAAGGCCTCCCATACAAGTAGGCCTACCATGAAGGCCATCGTGACGACAACGATCGCCTTTGACAATGCTGCATACCCGTTCCAGAACCTTTTTGGGCGGGACAGCCTCTCTATGAGGTCCTTCCCCTTCTGTGTCCTCCACATGATGAAAGGGCCCCAGTTCGACATGTTGTACTTCTGAAGGATATCCTTTTTCTTCAGATAGAACAGAAGGGCCGTCCATGCGACCAATACGACAAGCGCTATTATGTAGCCGTTAACCATGATAAACCTTGAGGCAAAAAAGGAGAATTAGGTATTTCAAACATAGCTGCCAGCCAAAGGGTTTCTGTCACGGCCTCCTTTCCTTCCAGATGTCATCGCCCATCTGAGCATATACTGCCGATGCATCATCCGATTCGGCCCTTTCCTCCTTCGACCTCTTTGCCAGGCGCAATATCTGGTCCTTTTTAAGTATCCAGTAGTGGATCCTCCAAAGTTTGCCCTTCTTTAGGTGGACCTCTTCCTGGGTTGTGGTGAGGAATCCTTCCTCCTCGAGCATGTAGAATACATCACGGTCCTCGGATGTCAACCTGTTATCGATGACCTCTCCCTCAAAACCGAAGAAGCTCATGAGATACTCGGCCAGTTTTACGATGTCCTCTTCCGTCATACCCTTCCTGCCGAGGGTGTTCTTCAAAGCTGAGATAACATCCTCCATGCTGACGACGGTCAAGGTTTTGCCCCGATTCTGGGAAACACTCTACGTTGATATAATGATTCTTTATTCTTTATTATTTCAATAATACTTCACTAGCCTTGATATCTCCAAATACCATTTTTTCCCCATAATTTTGAATATATAATAATTTGAATAAAACTGAACGTTAAAAGGAATATTACTATTATTAAATACTTGAAATCAAGGTTTTCTTTCCTGTTGATCTCCAATGAAACAAACGAACCTGTCATCAAAGATAATACTACAAACCAATACAAAATGAGCTTGGATTTAAACCATTGTCCCCAGGTCATTTCCTCTGGTTCTTGAAATGAATCATCCTTGTCGGATTCCTCCCTAATTGTTATTATACGTTTCTTTGCCATGTTCTCATCGGAAGTGGCAGGCGACCATATGACCATTTCCTTTGTCTTCCAATAATGGTTCCTCAACTTCACAAATTTCTTGTCTATACCGACATCTTGTGTGAAAATGACAACCTTTTGGTGGGTTTGATGGCGATGGGACGTCTCCACTGAGAACAATCTTGTTACGTTTTACCTCTGGGTCTGGAACTGGAATCACTGACAATAAAGCCTCGGTATAAGGATGCAATGGGGTTTTGAAAATTTGATCTTTTGTCCCCGACTCGACAATCTTGCCCAGATACATAACATTAATCCTATCACACATATATCTTATGGTGCTTAAATCATGAGAAATAAATAAATATGTTAGGCCAAGCTCAGACTGTAGATCGGTTAACAAGTTTAATATTTGGGCTTGAACCGAGACATCCAGGGCCGATGTGGGTTCATCTAATACTATTAAATCTGGATTCAGGGCAAGGGCTCGTGCTATCCCTATCCTTTGCCTTTGTCCTCCAGAAAATTCATGAGGGTATCTATACATATAATCCGGATTTAATCCAACCTTCAACATCAATTCTTGAACTCTTTGAGCGGCCTCTATGTTGTTCAATATACCATGAACTAAAATTGGTTCCGCAATTATGTCCTTTACCAGCATTCGAGGATTTAAAGAGGAATAAGGGTCCTGAAACACAATCTGCATTTCTCTTCTAGTCCTTCTCATCGATTCTTCATCTTTATATAACAATGAATATTTTTTTCGAATCTCGATCAACTCGGCCATCTCGGGATTCGAATGGCGTTGTTTATTATTCATTTTATTTTTTGGATAATATTTATCTATTTTCATTGAACTTGAAAAGGATCCATTGTTCATTTGCTTCGCTTCAATTTCTTCGAGCTCCAGCATTTTTTTCCTAGTTTCTTTTGGCATTTTATAATAAATATTGCCCTGAGTTGGTTTGGTTAACATAAGGAGGCATCTTCCTGTAGTGGTCTTTCCACAACCACTTTCGCCAACCAACCCCAATGTTTCTCCTTTTCTAATTTGAAATGTAACATCGTTAACAGCTTTGATGCTACCGATGCTTCGATTTAGAAACCCTCCCCTTATTGGAAAATATTTTTTTAAGGATCTCGCTTCGATAAGTATCTCACCATCATCATTCATATTCTCACCTTGCGATAAAGATGACAAGCAACAAAATGACCTGGTTGAATTTCTTCCAAGGAAGGTTTTTCTTTAGAACATATCTCCATCGAGTAAGGGCATCTTGGGTTGAAACGGCAACCGGAAGGCGGTTTCATTAAGTTTGGAACATTACCTTCAATCGTCTCAAGTCTACCTATATCAGATGTTACTTTTGGAATCGAGTTTATCAAACCCTGAGTATAAGGATGGAATGGTTCTTTAAATACACTCATTTTTGGACCGATTTCGGCCATGGTCCCCGCATACATAACACCAACTCTATCACATATTTCGGCGACCACTCCTAAATTATGAGTAATTAGTAATATTGCAGTTCCAGTCTCCTCCTGAAGATCTTTCATCAATTTTAAAATCTGAGCCTGTATTGTGACATCGAGGGCTGTTGTAGGTTCATCTGCAATTAACAATTGAGGTTTACAAGCTAAAGCAATTGCAATCATTACACGTTGTTGCATTCCGCCACTTAATTCATGAGGATATGATTTGGCCACCGTTTCAGGATCTGGAATTCTTACAAGTCTCAGCATCCGTTCAGCACGGTCCAAAGCCTCTCGTCTTAATTCCCTTTTACTGAAAAATGAAAGTATCCTACTATTCGACCTATTTTTAATACGACGTAGAATCGTTAGCTGATATTTTAAATAATTTTTCCTAACTATTTTAAAAGGTTTAACCTCGAAATAATTACCACATCCAGGACAGTAATCCTGCCCTTCGATTACAATTGCTTTACATCTATCACACTCGTATTCTCCTTTAGAATTTTTACTTTTTGTAACCTTCTTCTTACTAACATATATGTCCAATTCCTTTTCCAACCGGTTTATTGCACCTATTGCAAGTTGTTTTCTATCGTGTAACAATAATACTTCCATTATCTGGTCGCCAGCTGTCATTACTGGATTCAATGCACTCATAGGTTCTTGAAAAATCATCGATATATATTTACCTCGAATTTGTTGCATATATCCCTTGGATCGTTTCAATAAATCATATTCCTCAAGGAGCTTTTCGATTTTCTTTTCGATTTTTTTAATTTTATTATTTATTTCCTCATTTCTCGGTTGTTTTTTATATTCTTCTAATTGAACTTTACAAGCGTTAATCTCTTTGCTACGTTGTAAGTTCTCTTCGAGCCTCTTTAACTCCGAATTTAAATTTTCCAAATCTTTGTAATCGCCAGAAAGAATGATTTTCTTAATAGAATCGATTTTTTCTTCTAACTCTTCAATTTCAGCTTGGTCCCCCTTTGGGGGAAGAAAATAAATCGATCCATTTTCGATTTTTCCAGGCGGTTGGGGGATTAGTCTCATGATACTATTTGCAGTTACACTTTTACCACAACCTGTTTCTCCAACCAAACCTAGTGTTTCTCCTTTTTTAATAGTGAGGTTAACGCCATCAATGGCTTTTACGATACCGGATCTGGTGTAAAAAGATATATACAAATCATTGATCTCAATAATATTTTCTTGACTCATAAATTCATCTCCTCAACCTTGGGTCCAATATGTCCCTGAGCCCATCCCCCAACAGGTTGAATCCCATTACAAACAAGAATATCATCATTCCTGGGAAAAATATAATCCAGTATGGGCTGTACTGATGTCCGTTATAAACAATATATCCCACAATGTATGAAGCACCTTCCGAAGCCATCCTTCCCCACTCAGCAATACCTGGTGGTGCAAAGCCAATATAGCTCAATCCAGATGTAGTGAGTACCACGGACCCGATGTCCATTGTTGCACTGACAAGCATGGGAGAAATTGCATTAGGCAATATGTGTTTGAACAATATTCGATTTTTCTTTGCACCTATCGCCATAGCTGCTTCGACATAAGTATTTTCCCGAACGGTCAATACCTGACCACGGATCAATCTTGCATATGATGGCCACCATACAATCACTAAAGATATGATTATGTTTTCTAAAGAAGGTTTGAGGACTGCGATTACCGCCATCGCTAGAACTAATGCAGGTATAGACAAAAATACATCAGTTACTCTCATTAAAATCTCGTCGAGCTTGCCACCATAATAACCAGCAATTGCACCCAATACGATTCCAATAATCGCTGCACATCCGACCACGATCAGAGAAATATATATGGATGTTCTTGCTCCCCAAATAACTCCATAATAAATATCTGACCCATCCTCTCCTGTACCAAAAATATACGTATATTTTTCTCCATTATTATCTATATATGTTGAGCCGGGCGGGCTTATGCCCTGATTAAAATTTTTTGGCACGATATTGGTTTCAGTCCAACCCTCTGGGGGTGGTGCCAACACCGGGGCAAAAATAGCAATAAGAACCATGGCTAAAACAATACAAAGCCCTAACATGGCCAATAAACTTTTGGACATCAAATACATAGATAATCTTAATTCTCTGATTCTTGGTGTATATGATTTTATTATAGAATCAAAAAATTTCGATACCAATTTACTAACCTTTTCTTTCTTGCCCATGTTTTCACTCCAGTTTAACTCTCGGGTCAAGGAAGGCATACATAATATCCACAATGAGATTCGCTAAAACCACGGTAATCGCTATTAGCATGGTAAATCCAAGAATTGCAGCTTGGTCGTTATTTAATAAAGCATCAGTAGACCATTTACCCAATCCTCGTAACCCAAAAATGCTCTCGGTTATAACGGCCCCGCTCAACAAACCTGCAAACGCTAGGCCCATCACAGTTGTTGTTGGTATCAATGCATTTCTTCTAGCATGTTTTTTCAACACAATCCTTTCTGGTAAGCCCTTAGCTCTAGCTGTTTTTACGTAATCCATGTTCATTACTTCTAACATGCTCGATCTCATTATCCTCGTCAGTATAGCTATGGTTCCAAAAGACAGACATATCGACGGAAGCATCAGATGCCAGACCACATCTAAAAATATGTGGAGATCGCCCATTAACAAAGAATCGATTAAATAGAAATTTGTGACGGGCTCAATTGGATTTGAAGATAACGGATTGTTAGGGTCATACTCCCACGATATTCGTCCACCCAATGGAGCCAAACCTAAATTTAAATAAAAGGTTTGTAATAATAACAATGCCAACCAAAATATCGGTATTGATACACCTATCAATGCTACAAAGCGCACCACGTGGTCTATCGGTTTATTTCTTTTTATTGCAGAGATTGTCCCAATTGTTACACCTACAAAAATTGCGATGAATGTACTTACCAATGCAAGTTCAAATGTGACAGGGAACCTTTTTTCAATAGCTTCCGTTACTGGTGCTCGGGCAGTTTTTGAGTAACCCCAATCACCATGAACGACCCCATTGATCCAATAATAATATTGGACGGGTGTAGAATCATTTAGGTGATATTTTTCTTCAATCGCCCATATTTGTTTTTGACTGGGATGATCTGATGTGGTATATGCTGTCCAGCGGTCTCCACTGAAACCCATCAATACAAAAACAATTATCGATACCCCCAGCAATACGGGGATCAACAATAAAAGTCTTCGTAAAATGAAAGTACCTAGCCTCAACTGGATGCACCATTTCTACAAAAAGGATTGATGCTATAAAAGGATTTTTATTGATAAATAATAAATTACAGGTGAATGGCATAAATATATATAATAAAATAAAAAAATAATAAATTAAAAGGTTTATACATTTTTGTCGTATGTGTAGAACACCAAGCCTGAATACATGGGGTTGAAGAAGTACCCAGATACCCAATCACGCTCAATGTGCCAGTTTGTTGGTTGGGCTAGCCATAGGTATAATGCTTGATCATAGCAGGCCCTGGTTATATCCTTATAGAGCTGTGCACGTAAGGTCGCATTGAGTTCCATTGCGGCCTCCATCACCATGTTGGTCAGAGTATTGTTGCTAAATCCGAGCGGACCGCCATAAGTTCCATTCTGGTGAAGGAATGGTTGTACAAAGTCGTCAGGATCCGCATAGTCAACAGCCCAACCTAGCATGAACATCGATAGCTTTCCTGCATAAAGATTGCTCAGATAGGTCGGCCAGGCCAACTGAGTTACGGTAACATGGATGTTAGAGTTTATGGACTCCAAACCCGCCTTTAGTATTTCGGCTGCGCCCTGCCTGACGGTATTGCCCGAATTGTAGAACACTGTTATGGTGAAACCATCATCATACCAACTGTTCCCCGTGTTCGGATTTATGGCACTCTTAAGATACTGTTTCGCCAAATTCAGGTCGAAAGTAAATGTTGGCGTAGTATTATCATAATATGCCATACCTTCTGGAATCGGACCGTTTGCAATTTTACCGGTGCCCAGCATCTGACTCTGCAAATACAAGGTATAATTAAACGCATGAACGAAGGCTTTTCTCACATTGACGTCTGCAAAGAAATTTGCCGGAATGTTACCAATATCTAAATCTGAACTCTTGATATCCTGGTTCATTCCCAAGAAGTCGATAGAGAATGTGCCATATCCTGAAACTACCCTTGTATTTGGCAGCCCTGTTGCACTCTGAATGTACTTTCTTGGAACATAAATGCAATCAGCATCGCCGTTCTGGAGGTGCAATAGTCTGGCGTTGAAGTCCGCTACCTGCTTTATGATGACCACATTGAGTTTTGCAGGAGGTCTCCAATAGTTATCATTCCTCTCAAGGACAATCTTGTCACCAGAGTTCCATACGACCAATTTGAAAGGACCGGTCCCACAGGTGTGATATTTCACATACTCATTCTGTTCGTTTACCTTGACTCCTCCATGCTCCTCGACAAATTTCTTTGAAATCACCGAACCCACTGTGAAAGCCAATACATATATGAAAGCTGGGTATGGTTTCACAAGATGGAACACGACAGTCGAAGAGTCTGGGCATGTGACCGAGTTTGCAATTTCTGTTGCATTTAGCTCAATACCATAGTCAAAATTATTGACCATTACCTGACCCAGCATCCATGCAGGACCATTTGGATCGTTAATAGTCAATACTCTTTCAATCGAATACTCGACGTCCTCTGATGTCATAATCTCCCCATTGTGGAACATAACACCTTCTCTCAAGTGGAAAGTGTAAGTTAACCCATCTGGGGATATCCCTCCATTTTCGACTGTTGGAACCTCGGTTGCCAACATTGGTCTAAGTACTGATGCACTTTCATTATCATACCAGATCAAAGTTTCATAGACGTTTTGAAGTATCTCTCCTCCTGCTGTTTCATAGTCTACAGCCGGATCTAGTGTATCTGGATCTCCTATTGTCTCTTCGACAAATGTTTTTGTCTTCCCAGCACTTCCACCCTCTTCTCTCACAATTATCGTTATAAGATATTTTTGGGAAGCTCCCTCAGTGCTTGTTATTGTCACCGCTGCAACATACATCACGTTTTTCCCAGTATATGTGTGTTCAACTGCCCCAGCTACTGACAAATTCCCAATTACCATAGGCGAGCCATCTCCAAAGTCCCAGGAAAAGCTCTCGATTAATGAGACGTCTGGGTCTTGTCCATATTTATATCCAAGAGACGCAGATGCATCGAAACTAACTGTTGTTCCAGAAGCGATCTGAGTTCAACTTACCGCGACGACAACATATGGTTTCGTTGTATCATCTGGTATGGATGGGGGGTCTGGATTGTTCACTGTTATTGATATTGGGGATTTAAGATTGTCAGCACTTTTACCATCATTTGATGCTTTAACAACCACCAGGTATTTTCCAGGATACTGATAAACATGCGATATGAGGCCGTCGGTCGTATTCACTTCAATGCCGTCACCGAACCTCCAATTGAATTTGTTTGGATTGCCACTGGTTTTACTGGCATCAAAATAAATTCTCTCTCCAGCCGTAATCGTCGTTGCATCTGATGTGACGTCCAATTTTATATCTTTCTTATTATTGTTTAGTATGACAACAGCTCCTATCGCTGCAATTATCAAAATTGCAACAACGGCCATCACCATTATTTTATTTTTATTGCCCTTCTTCATTTGTTTATCGTCAGGCATTTTTATTCCCGTTCCTTCCATTCACTTTCCTCCTTACTCTCAAAATACTGAGTGAGAGATATTCAATAAAGGTGCTTGTTGCTATATATACGTTGCGAGAAATTTGAGAACAAAAATCTGATGGCCAGCAGGGAAAAAATCAGTAAAAGGCGATTTGATTGTTGTTCTTAAGTAATATTTATCAACAAAATTGAAAAATCTTGACATAATGACAAAAATTTTATTTTATTCTTGATAATAATCTATCTTAATATAAGATAACAGGATATTTTTTATAATTGCACATAATATATAAATATACAATTAATTATTTATATATTGTATATATATACTATATATAATAATATAATTCTGGATTATCCATTTTTATTATTTTTTTATTTTTGCCCGTGCATTTAGGGTCATTATATATTGTGCGAAGACCTTTCGCTGTCCAACTTGAACTAGACCATCCTTATGATCACGTCATCGGGATTTTCTTCAAATATCAGTCTTTTCGCCCATTGGAGCTTCTTCCTCTTAGTGTTCGGTTCTGACCCTTCTTTTAATGTTGGGGACTCGAAATCAAATCCAACGAGATCGATGGTTTTTGCCCCTAAATGCCGGGCCATCATTACAGCTCTGTCCCCATCAGTGAATCCCCCGAAGTTATGGAGCCTGCCAAATGGGGCCGATTGGGTCGTCAATAGTATCTTCCTAAACCTTTCAGCATATGTCTTGATCCGATCAATATTGTCCCCATGAGCATGGATGACCCCTATTGAGCCCTTCTCATTGGCCTTAATGTCTGCCTCAACAGGCCCATCAAGATCGGTCACAAATAGATCTGGTATAATTCCAAGCTCAAGCGATCTCGCAGTGGCGGGACCGGCCGAAACAATGATCCCCCTTAATTTCATTTTCTTTAGGGCATCTGATAGAGAAGGTGCGTCACCTAGCACACTTACGGTCGACCAATCCTTTATACAGATCTCCTCGATCGATATGATATTCTCATCAGGAACCAACGAATCGATAATTCTAGCCGCCTTCTCATCCTCTGCTCGGGAATACCCGAACTCGCTCAAGATCCTGAGATAATAAGGCTCCCATCTCTCAAAATCCATTTTGACCTCAGGCCTCGGGGTAGTCGATCGTCTCCACCTTGTTGCAGACGTCCTCTCCTTTTTTCTCAGCCACATTCCTCAAAGTGACGTTGAGAAGCCCTCCAAATCCAGCCAGAAGGAATCCTGCTATGAACTCTAAGAAGATCATCGTCTCACCCACATTGGGCTCCTTTAAAAAGAAGAATGTGGCATCTAAGGCACCTTGCACGATGAAACCTGTCGCGAGCACTGTGACCGCGGCGACCATATACTGCCAATAGACCTTCGATCTCGATAGATAGTAATTTATGAACCTGCCCGTTTCGAACGATAATGCTGAGAACGTCCATGGCCATAGGACCCCGTTCATGAACTTGGTCACCTGGACGACCGGATCGTCATCTGGGTCGGTCGTAGCATAATCATATCCAAAGAATATCCCCATAAAGAAGAATATTATGGCGAAGATAGCAAAAGGTATCATCTGGCTACCAGACCTTACAGCATTCGCGGTGCGGTATAACCAAGCCTTTGTCCTTTCCCCTACCTTATACGCATATCCCAGAAGATAGACCCCTAGAATCAGGCTCAACATGCCCCAGGTCATGTTCGCAAGGACGTTTATGTCCTCAGGATTCTCGCTGAGCTCGATGAAGCGCGGGATAAGGGCGAACGCACCTACCACTGACATTATAAGTGCGATAGGGGTCAGTATCCGCTTCCTTATCTTGTCGTCCTTCATCATTTTTACTAAAATATAATAAGTGCCCTCCACTGTCGGGGCCTGTTTAACCCAGACCCTCCTTACGGAGTCTACCTTGACCCGAGAGAAGACCATCGGATAGATATATTCGTCCTCGGCACCGTCAGAAACCAGTATCACCCTGTCCGGCTTTATCCTTTCCAGCACGGTCTCCAGCTGGGTGGCCAGCACCATGTCGGACTCATATCCTACCTTCGGGTCCCCGCAGATGGTGGCAATATGCGCGTCTATCCCCTTTTTTATCATCTCATCGTATATGCCAATGGCCGCCAAGCAAGTGTTGACGTCCGAGTCCTCCGCATCTTTGATCCCTAGCGCTAAGGCCGCCTCCACGTTCTCCTCTCTTCCGATGAAGGGGCTGTTGAGACCTGTCTTCGCCCCGAAGTCATCATCCCTGTCAACGCTTAGGACCAAAATCCTCAATCTAGATCACGTACCAGTTGTAACTGCATATGATTAATGCATGACATTGTTCTTTTAGGTTTTTGTTGGAGAATAAGTTTTGATAATGGGAGCGGTCTTCAACAACCTAGTTTATACATTTTCGATACCAGTTCAAACTCAAAAGAATTATTAGACAGAACTATGCTACAAGGTCGGAAAGGATGGAGAACAGATCGGGGTTCAAGGAGTGCTCTCGCTGTGGCCTAAGGAACAAACCCACGGCAAAGCAGTGTGATTTTTGCGGTCAAAAATTTGATCAGGTCGACGAGTGGGAGCTCCAGATAGATGCGCTAGAGAAGCTTAGCAAAGAGACAAGGCAGCTCGAGGTGACAGAGGATCTATCGAAGAAGATAGAGGCGACGATCGTCAAGAAAGAGCCGGTCGGACATCACGACACGTCCATCGAGAAGAATACAGATGTTGTATCGGAAAAGACCATAGAGAGCGTGGCCAAGGAAAGAGAAACGATCGAGCCGCCTGAGGTCAGGCCTGTGATCGATGAGGAAAAACCGAACACCACGGTGACGTTCACGGCGACCGAGCCGGCCCCAGAAGAGGTAGGTGGTGATGCTACTGTCGTCGAGCCTTCATCTGAGATTGTTACCAAGGAGTCCGTAGTTGCAGACGAGGCTTTGCCCATCATGGAGATAAAAAGCGAGCCGGCGCCCGAAAACATTCTGGAAAGTGGTAAAGATTCTCCCCCTCTGATGGCTGAAAGACCTGAAAAAAGAAAGACTTTCAAGGCGGACAGGCTCTTCAAATGGAGATTCGACCCTAAAAACCGCAAGAGTGTTCTATTTATGAGCATCTTATTAGCGGGCGTGGTCCTTTACATCACATCGATCATGATGTCCTCGACCTTAGGTATTTTAGGGGCCTGGAGCATCGTCGTGGTGTCTGGACTGATGGTCGTCACGGGCATATCCCAGCTCGCGATCGATTGGTCACCAGCACACCTTGAGGTCTCCTGCTTTGAAGAGATGATAGAGATATGCCCTGAATGCAACGAGAGGGTGTACAGAGAGGACGAAAGATGCCCCGCATGCGGTACGGAGTTCGAACCATCTGAGCAAAAGTGAGGTCTTCTGATGAGGATCATCTGGCACGGACATTCCTGCTTTTCGGTCAAAGATGGAGTTGTGGTCGTAACGGACCCTCACGATGGGAAATCGATCGGTATCAAGCAACCGGTCGTCAAAGCGGACATAGTGCTGGTCAGCCACGACCACTTTGATCACAATTGCATCAGGATAGTCAAGGGAGATTTTACGACCATCAAGGAGCCTGGTGAAAGGACAGAGAAAGGTATCAAAATCTTGGGCGTCCAAGCCTTCCACGACGCCGAGCAAGGAGGTAAGAGAGGCAAGGATGTCATCTTCAAATTCGAGGTCGACGGTGTGAGGTTCTGTCATTTCGGGGACCTTGGCCATCTCTTGAGCAAAGACCAGATCGAAAAGATAGGCGAAGTGGATGTTCTTTTCATTCCAGTCGGGGGAGTCTTCACGATCAATGCTGCAGAGGCCCATCGTCTAATCGACATGATACGACCAAAGATCGCGGTGCCGATGCATTACCGGGTCGGCGGCCTATCATTATCTATCCAAACGTTAGACGAGTTTGAAAGGATGGCCAGACCAGAGAAGGTCAACAAGGTCGGGAACGAGGTGGAGTTCCAGCCAGAAGACCTTCCGAAGAGCACGGAATATTGGATATTTTCTTTGTAAAGGGGGGGTCAATATAAGACCAGCGCGTCCTCGACCCTGCCAAGCTCTATCGGCGTTGACCTGAATCCTACCACGCCACCCTTTGAGTTGGCGATGATCGAAGCGCCCACCATCGGGGAACCGTAGTTGAGCGTCCCTATCGCTGATGGGACCTTAAGCACCGACCTTATCAGTTCGAGCTCTGACCTCTTTGTATCGGGGTGGCATAGGACACCTTTGTTGGTGGCAGAACAGACAGACCCGACGACCTTGTGCCCAGCGATGCTTGACGGCACCACTTCGACCTGCAAGGTCTCCTCTATCAGTTTCAAGGTCATCTCGTGAACATCAGGGTTGACGATTGCCCCGTTGTCGTTGACCAGGATGTTGTTACCGGCCGCATTCAGCCTGTCCTCTATTCTTGCAACATTCATTTTCCTGGACAGCATGTCGACCTCGGAATCCATTGCCATAGAGGTCACCACGGCCCCATAAGAATTCATCGCGATCAGTGAGCCGAGGAGATTGGTCCCGGCTATGGTAGACCGCTTGACCTCGACCCCGAGCGACTCCTCCACGTCGTCGATGAAGAACTTTTCGGCGTCGTTTGGTGCAAGTGCTAGAAGCTCGTTCGCCTTTGCATATACACCGACGAACTCGACGCCGTTATACGAAGACAGTTTTAACATTCCCTTGGCACCGATCTTACTGTTCTTCGGGCAAGGAGACCTCGACCAGGCCGTCCTCGAACCGTACCGCCCTGACCTTGATCACGGATGGGGGGGACTGCATGGACCTGGCCCAAAGCGCCTCGTTGACCTTTGTGTCTATCCAGACCTTTTCGGGTTCTGCCTTCATATGCCTGATGATGTATTCACGGATGACCTTGACCGCCTTGTTGGCCCTTTCGGTCCTTGGGACCGTCCTGACGCCCCGTAGGGGTATTGTATAAACGACCTGCTTCTCCTCAGCTGCATCTGCCATTTGTATCACTCCTTAAGCTTGCTGTGTCTCCAGCTCCGCCTGTGAGGGTGACGTACGAACGTGCGGTTGGTCCGCATCATGACCCATGCAGGTACCCTTCGGTTCTGATTCATCTTCTTCATGAGGCGTCTCTTCATAGCCGTCGGCTTATTGGTTGCCATAACAATCATTTCCTCTCGATGTTGATCTCCCTTTTTTGGGGCGCAACTCTCCTCAATATCTGCTTCAACGTAGGCTCGTCGATGGGCTTTGGGATCTGTCCTGCGGAGGCCAACCTTATCAATTGGTCCTCTACCATCCTTGCGACCTCAGGATAGCCGAGCTTCACCGTCGCCAACCTGTCCCTGGCCTCCGGGGTCAGCACCTGGCGCATTATAGCTTGGCGCTGGGCCTCGATCTGGCGCTCCTGTTCTTGCGCCGCGGCGGCCTGGGATTGCTGCTGCTGAAGCTCTTGCAACTTCTTACGTCGAAGCATCTCCAGCTCAGCATCTTCCATAGCAGATACCTCCAGGATCACTTATTGATCTCGTCGTAAACTTCCTTGGCAGTGCTGTCAAGCAGTGCCTGTCCCTTCGGGGTCACAACACGGCCGTTGTTCTTGTCCTTCGCTACCAGACCGCTGGACTCGAGCTGCATGAGGCATTTCCTCGCGATCGACCTCGAGCCTTTGACGGCCTTGTTGGGCTTCGAGCCCCTGTCAGCAAATCCGCCATACTCGGCTGCAAGCCTTGAAGTTCCTATGGGGCCCTTTATGTAGACCTTCCGAAGGACTGACGCCGCGCGGGTGTACCACCAGTCTGGCTGGACCGGTGCCTTTTCGGTGTGCCTCCCCGTCTTGACGAAGTCGGCCCATTCGGGAGGGGAAATGCCCTTTGTCTCCTTCAGCTTTCCCGCGAGCTTCATGATGACCTTCTCTGAGGGGACATCATAGATAGTAACCATTTCAATCAACCTCTACCAGCACTTCAATTTCTATATGAATAGATGATAATGCTGTCGCCCTCTAATATGGTACCCATATATAACAATTTCTTTAGTTCAGAACACATATGGCCATGCCTCTGAAGGGGAACAGGGTTCATATAGCCTGCGCGCCCTACACGAACGTGTGAGATTCGTAATCGCTATGACCGGGGCCTCCGGCGCCCCCTATGGCATAAGGTTGCTCCAATCCCTCAAGGGGGAGAAGATACTCGTAATGTCCGATACGGCCAAACGAATTGTCGAGATGGAGACTGATATGAGCGTCAATGACGTCGAGGCCTTGGCTGACCTGGTATTAGACGACCATGACATGTTCGCCCCGATAGCATCAGGCTCTTACAAGTACGATGGTATGGTCATCTGTCCTTGCTCGGAATCAAGCCTTGGGAAGATAGCGGTCGGTATCGCGGACACGCTGATCACCAGGGCAGCGTCGGTATGTTTGAAAGAGGGCAGGACCTTGATCCTCGTCCCAAGGGAGACCCCTATATCACAGACGATGATCGAGAACGAACTGAGGGTCAGCAGGGCAGGCGGGGTCATCCTTCCAGCATGCCCGGGATTCTACTCGCACCCGAGAACGGTCGACGAGATGCTGGATTTCGTGGTGGGTAAGATCTTGGACCGGTTAGGACAGGAGAATGACAAGTTCAAACGATGGGGCGAATGAGATGTACTGGAACGCTTAGTTCTAGCTCCTTACTTCCGATGCTGTGAGCGTCCTAGGTCCTTTTTAACCTCTTCGGCATCCACCAGTTCCATCTCCCGAGCAAGGACATGATCGCTGGGACCATGTAGATCCTCACAACAGTTGCATCGAGCAATATCGCGAACATCAATACGAACCCGAATTCCCGGAGCAACCATCCCTGGGAGAGCATCATCGTGCCGAAGGCCCCGGCCATGATGATGCCGCATGCCGTGATTATCCCTCCCGTCTGCTCGACCGAATGGATGATGGCATCGTTGTTGGGGAGGCCGCGATAGGTCTCTTCCCTAACCCTCGTGGAAAGGAGGATATCATAGTCCATTCCAAGGCCAAGGCAGACGACCAATAGGATGAGCGGGACAAGCCAGTTGATTGTCTGGCCGAATATTTGTTCAAAAATTATCATCGCACCAGCAAGGGTCCATGAGATGCTGACGAGTATGGTGAGTATCGATCTTATAGGGTTTATAACAGAGCCGAGCATCACAAGAAGAACGACATATATCAGGACGATCACGACCAGCACGATCGTCCTGAAATCCTCCTGCGTCGTATGCGCAACGTCGTACATCATGGCGGTCCCTCCCCCGACATATATGGCATCGAACCCGGTATCTGAACGGACGAGGCCGTCAACTACCTCCCTTATGTCCTTTATGCTCTCTATGGAGACCGGCGAGAATGGTTCCTCCTCAAGTATCACCGTCACCAGCACTGCCGTTGCATTGGCTCCGACCATTGTCCTCATGATCTGATCGTAGAGCATCGCCTCGATCGAACTGTTGCCCGATATTGACGAATAATCTATAGGTGCTCCGTATGGTCTCGTCGGTGAGGTCACGATATTGACGTTGTCCAATTCGCTTAAAGCAGCACATAAGGCCTCGATCCTGTCCATGTTGTCGAGGTCCCAGCCTCCGGTCGAATTGAAGATGGACGTGCTCAGCTCGACCCCTACCTCGGTGGGGGTGATCTTTCCCCCGCCGAAGCCGTCGGACATCTGCGCCAGTCCTGTCTTCGACTCTGTATCTGGCATTGTACCGATGAAATCATAGCTCGTCTCCAACGAGATGGACAGATACGATGCTGGGACCGAGACGAGGATGGAAACGGCCAAGATCGCCTTGGCATGTTTGATCGCGAACTTTGCGCTCCTCGTGAAGTATCCTTTCATCTTAGGTCCTCTTTGAGATATGATTATCGAGGGCCAGAACATCCTATCGCCCAACAACATCAATATTGATGGGAGGAGCGTGAGCGCCAATAATAGGGCACAGACTATGCCCACGGCCAAGAGCCCCATCGATCTCATCACATCCAGTGACCCTAACGAAAGAGCACCGAAACCTATGATGACCGTGAGGCCTGATATGGTGATCGCCTCGCCCGCCCATGTGACGGATGTCACC
The DNA here is from genome assembly GCA_013415865.1 of Methanomassiliicoccales archaeon. Classification (NCBI taxonomy): domain Archaea; kingdom Methanobacteriati; phylum Thermoplasmatota; class Thermoplasmata; order Methanomassiliicoccales; species Methanomassiliicoccales archaeon. The sequence goes on along the minus strand of CP058896.1, from coordinate 45,156 downwards.
ACCGCCTGTTCTTTGGTGGAACCCTTTCTCCTTTCCTCCCGATACCTGGAAAGGATAAAGATGCAATAATCACACCCCGCCCCGAGCATCGATGTCAAAAGAAGCGTCAAAAGGTAGTAGTTGATGTCGAGGAAGTAAGTACCGAGGAAATAGACCGTGGCATAAGCAACGCCGACGCCAAGCCCTATTATGACAGGAGGGACGGCAGAGGCAACGAAGGACCGGAAATACAGGCCTATCAATATGAGCACCAGCGCGATGGTGAATGGGTCTATCCTCTCGATGTCCTTTTTTACCGATTCCTCTATGTCCTGTCCAATCGCTCCCGTCCCGGTGACATAGATCTTGACCTCAGGACGACCTTCCAGGACCTCATCGATCATGCTCCTGATCTCCTTCACATCGTCAGAACCTGAGGTAAGTTCGCCGCCCGGCCCACGGAAGGACAGCAATATCAGCATGGTGTCGTTCTTAGGGACATTAATGAAACCTTGAACCATGGCCGGTACCAAAGGGATAGGGAAATTTGCAAGCGAACGGTTCTGGACGATCTTATCGGCCAATAAGGATAGTTTGAACATGGAAGGCCTGCGCCCTGCATCGGCCACCTCTTTGACCAACCACCTCTCCACACCTGTGACCTCGGACACGACCTCAGACACGATCTGACATAGGCGCTCATCGCTTTCCCAACCGGTCCAACCAAGTTGTTCAAACAATGTCTGGAACACCATCGCATCCTCAATTGAAATATGGGCAGATACTGAACTGACCGAGGACGATATGATGTTGCGATATTCGGTCTCGTTGACACCATCCAGATCAGAGGTCCAAGCTTGATAGAAAATAGAATAGTAGGTCATGGCCAATGAGGCGCGTTGCCCTGGCATATCCTCGAGCATCTTCGTCAGGTATCCTGAGAAGATCTCGTCGCAGAATGAGTTCCTTGTTTGAATATCCTCATGATCATCAAGGGAAAAGGAGGTAAAGACGGCGCTAATGAAAAGGCGATCATCCTCTGGTATCGATAGGAAGGTGGTCCCGTTGGTGAATGAAACGAAACCTGACATCAGGGAGGCCTCAAGCCGTGACGTTGAGGAGCTGTTGACCGCCGGGATGTGTGCAGTGGAGTTCCAGGATGAAGAGAAGTGCTCAAGATAGGACATCGTCAAGGCCCTCTCGACCTCATCGGCCCCCTTCGAGGTCAGATATGCCTCGGCCGACATTCTTGCCTGGAAATAGGTGACATTATCGATATCTTCCATAGCGGAGCCCGGAATGGTGAAGTTCACCTGATCCCAGATGTCTTTATACATTGAAGGAAGGCCGAAAAGCAAAGCCTGGACATCTACCGTTTGATTGTAGATCTCTCTAAAGTTCATCGGGATACCAAAGATGAGATATCTTGTCGAGTTCATCTCGTCGAAGACCTCATAATACGCATCGTTGGTCCCTATCAGATATCCAGCAGCGTATTGTGACACCATAGAGTAGACGCTTTGCACCGTGGCATTGTCCTTCAGCTCTCCTCCAAAGACTGGGGAACCTCTGATTATCTTGGCGGTGAGCTCATAGACTATCTGCCTTGTCTCTGCACTGAAAGCGTCAGGGGAGACCATGACCAAGATGATGGATCCAGAGCCCGATGAACTGGCGAAATTATCGTCTATCCACTTTTGTGCCTTGACCGATCCCAGTTCCAGATCCTCGGCGCCCGCCCTGTCGTCGTAGACAACTGCATCCCTAGCCAGCGGCGCGAATGGGATGGCAATGATGAGGAGCATTACCCACAACAGTATTATCTTCTTATGATGTCTGACTATGGTCTTGGCCAACCCCTCGAATAACGTACGAGCCCCTCCCCCTCAGGCAATGGCTTATTAAGGATTTCATACGGGGATATATCTAAGATTGCGTTACTTTCGGGGAGTGGAAGATATGGCATCCTACTCGACGTAGATCGCGGGTCTCCGAGGCTGAGCCATTCGTGCCTTGTTCTGGGGGTCTGGACGCTGCGGGTCATCTGCATTGAACACCGCGACCTCACACCCGAACTCCTTTATCAGGAAGGGCAATGCGGACCTGATGAACTCAAGTTCATCGAATACTGACTTCAGCTTATCCAGCTCCACCTTCGACCTTTTTAGAAGGTCTTCCGCCGTCTTTCGGGCATAATCTGACGCTTCTTTCCCATGCTTCTTGATATGTTCATCTTGCATCATGGCCTTTGTGAGCGTGGGCACCTTGAGCTCCCCCTTCTCTGCTAGTTCGAGGGCCATGACCATGCCCTTCTCCTTCCAAGATGGCGTCGTATAAATCAACACCCTTTTCGGTGCGATCTTGGTCACCTTCAGTATCTCATTTATGTCGTCCATCAATGCCCTGAGATAGTCCTCAGCGATCTCTGACCGCAATGAGCACAATGATGTGTCAGGCTCAGGGAAAGAGGCGTCTGTGACGAACCCTCTGTTCCCAAGATGCTCCCACATCTCCTCGGCGATGTGCGGTGTTATCGGGGCCATCATCCTCACCCAGACGCTGAGCGCCTTGGAGATGGTCTCTGCGTTCCCACCACCCCGCCTGACATACCATCTCAGGTCATTCGGTATCTCGAAGTAGGCCTCGTTCGCCAAGGTCTTCAGGTCAAATTGGGACATCGCAGAGATGACCCTCTCGAGCCTTGAGTTCAATCGTGAGAGCAGCCACATGTCGATCCCTGACGCGGGGCCCATCGACCTGATGGACGAGAGTTCCTCCACGGTCCTCATGACCTTTTCGACCTTGGACACATAGTTCTCTATGACCTCCTCATCCCACTCGACGTCAGCGAAGGGAGATGCGATATGGGCATAGTACAATCTCAGCGCGTCCACACCGTATTTCTCAGCGGCCCCCGGTATCGGTTGTGCGCCGCCTTTGGATTTCGATATCTTTCCTGCCTTAGATATCACATACCAATTGACAAAGATCCCCCTTGGAAGCTTTTCCTCAGGAAGTATCGCCACGTGGTTCTTTACGAACGCAGGGAAATGAACGGTCATATGCTCTTTTCCGCCAAGATTGACATCGAGAGGATACCAATAGTCGACGTCGGCCTTTATCTTCTCGATCAAAGACCTTTCAAGCTTGGTCGCGTTGACGACCTCTTCGATATCTCCTTTGCCGAGGAAGACATGATCAAAGAACTCTGTGGTCATGTTCTCGGCCTTCAGGGAGCCGTTGTTCACATACAAAGAGACCGTATAATAAATAGGATAGAGCGTGGAATCGGAGATCGCCTCTATTATCCATTTCTCATCGAACGGGAACCGCGTGCCCAGCCAATTGCCCTGTCTGACACATGCCCTCTCCCGGAACCAATCGAGCACACCCTGTATGTTTGTCATGTAATCTGTGGGCATTATCAGCATTTTTTTCGCATGCTCTTTGCTGCGGGCCGTGAGGTCCTCGTTCGCATAGTCGATGAACCATTGATCGGTGACCTTCTTGATCACAACAGGTTCCCCGCACCTGCAGACCACCTTCTCAGACAGGTCATAGAATAGGTCTGCCTCGGACGCCCTCAGCATATCTTCCTTCATCATCTCTTTGGCCTTGTCCACCGGAAGGTTCGAGTATCTGCCGCAATTGGAGTTCATCCTTCCAGCGTGGAACCCTTCCTTGTAAACTATCTTCTTAGCCTCGATGAGCCTCGGGTCCCCGGACGTTGTTATGCCCATCCTCTCAACGATCTCCACCGCCGGCATAGGGCCCCAGCCCTTGGTGTCAATGATCGCAATCGGCACGATCGCCCTCACCATATCGACGTCGAGACCATATTTTCTGCAGAGCTCCTCATCCCTTTGCAGCATCATAAGTGCGACCCAGTCATCAGGGGCGTCGGATGGGACGCTGACAACGAGGCCAGTCCCCACGTTCGGGTCACAGAACGACGCAGGTAGACAAGGTATCCTCCTCCCTGTCATCGGAGCGGTACAGAACTTGCCTATGAGGTCGCGGCCATGGATCGTTCCGACCTCTGTAAGACCTTCTTTCTGGTATCTCATTTTGTCCAGACAAGGTCGGCTCATGACCCATATCTCCTCCCCGACCTTGACCTTGACATATTCGACCTCGGGATTGACCCAGAAATTGGTCTGGCCAAAGACCGTCTCAGGTCTCAGAGTTGCCGCCAACAATATCAGGTCATCGCACCTGAACTTCATGAGCGTGTACTCAGTGGTCTCAGCGTTCCCACCGCAGGAGATGTCGGTCTCAGAGGCATCTATGGCGACCGGACCGCAATTCACGCAGGCCGGAGCATAATATGGTTTTTGGATGAGAAGGCCTGCCTCCATGAGCTTTCTGAACTGCCATTGTATGAACTTACCATATTCTTCATGAACGGTGCAGGCGAATCTGCGCCAATCGGCCATGAATCCAAAGCGCCGCCAGTACTGTTCAACATATACCTGGTTGAAGAACTCGACCACTCCGACCGGGTCCTTGAGCTCCTCAAGCCTTTCCTTTGGACAGCCGTTCCTGAGGAGGTAGGAGATAGTGTTCTCATCTCCCGCACGGACCTTCTTTGCCAAAGATATCGGCCCATTTCCTGTCGCGTGCGTGCCAACTGGGAACATCACATTGTATCCACGCATCCTCATATATCGAGAGATGTCATCGACATAGGAAAATCCCCTCATGTGACCAACATGAAGATAGCCGGTCACCCCTGGGTAAGCGAAGATGATCATGAATTTTTTTCGACCGTCGCGGTTGGCCTCATTGATCTTGCTTGAGTACCATTTTTCTTGCCATTTGGCCTCGATCTCGGTCGGATTACTGAGCATGTCTGCACCTTGTGAGTTCGTTGGTAATTGAAGAATACATTATTAGCGTTTGTGCAGAGGAACGGGATGATTGTCAGGGAATTACAATAATGACCATATTTCTGGCCAAGGGATTTTATAATTAGAATATGACAATATAATAACAAATGGAATATTATTAAATACTAAGTATGACAATGTCATACATAAGTCTGTCACCGAAAGAGGACTGGGTATAGTGGATGGAGAAAGAATATCGCTAAGGCTTGAACCCGAAGACCTCGAGCTGATTGATGATTTCGTCGAAAAGCATCCTGAGTTCTCCAACAGGTCGCACCTCGCGAGGATCGCCATCCGCTCCTTCATCGAACGTGATGAAGGCATCCACCTCAAGAACTCGGCAGACCGGGTATCCATCAGGGTGCCCGGGGCGGTCCACAGCATTATCGAGAGGATGGTAGAGATGGGATACTACTCTTCCTTCGAATCTGCTGTCGAGGAAGTTCTCCGCCGCGAATTCCTGCCCAAGGACAAGATCGAAGAAGTGAAGGGCAAGCTGTTCGATGGGGAGAGGAAGATCCTCGAAAGGATGTGATAGGCCTTAAAGGCCTTGGGAGGGCCTGCTGGAAGGGATGGGATGCACATCACACTGGGTTGGGGCTCGGTGTGAAAACCTCTTAGGATGGACACCGGGGGAAATCAAATGAGATCAGGGGAACTGGACCATATCGCTAAACGAGAACAGCTCGTTGGCGCGCTGGTGAAAGGTATGACGGAACCTAAGATAGCCGTCATTGGGATAGGGGGCGCAGGGAGCAATATAGTGAGCAGCGTACACTCGAGCTGCAAGAACAATGTTCATACTGTTGCTATAAACACAGACGAATCGTCTCTGCAAAGGGTGGCTGCCGACACTAAGCTTCTGGTAGGAAAGGACGTCACGCAGGGGAAAGGCACCAACGGATTCCCCGAGGTCGGGGAATATTGTGGGGAATGTGCCAAAGAGGCCATCCGCGACGTCATCAAGGGCAATGACCTTGTCTTCGTTGTCGCTGGGATGGGCGGTGGGACGGGTACCGGCATCGCACCTATTGTGGCGAAGATATCTAAAGAGATGAAGTCCTTCACATTCGTCATCGCTATCAATCCGTTCTCTTTTGAAGGTGAGCGCATCGAGAAGGCAAAGGAAGGCGTTTCCAAGCTCAGATCGATAGAGAACAACACATACATCTTCGAGAATGACATGTTGTTGAAAGGAGGTGAGAACCTCCCGCTCAACAAGGCGTTCAGCATCATAGACAGGAATGTGATAAGATTGATCGACTCGTTCTGCGCTCAGGCGAACCAGGCCTTTCTCTCTGCGCTGAGGGAGGAGATCGATGAGGTCATCGGTAACGAGGCCGCAGAGCACGTTCGACCTAGGCCTGCCCTGATCTCGGATGCGGTCGTCTCCAGCAGACCGTCCGCATGTGAGGCTAAGCTTGAGCCGATACCTCCTGCACAGCTGCACATGTGAAAAGATCCCAATGATTTCTCCCAGGTGCTGGCGGTTGAAGTGCCGCCGCACCTCATGTCCATGCAACTTGTTGTTTTTTATCCGTTCATGTCGTTCAAGTGGCTATGAAGTTCGGTCTCGTCATCAACCCCTATGCGGGGATGGGCGGCAGCGTCGGCCTTAAGGGGACCGACGGGGCCTCAAAGGATGAGGCGATCGCTCGTGGTGCCATTCCAAAGGCCCGTTCAAGGGCCAAAGAAGCATTGATCTCCGCTGGAGACCTCTCTGGCATACATTTCTTGGCCGCGGGAGGTGAGATGGGAGGGAGCCTTCTTGAAGAGATGGGGTTGACATACGAAATCATCTATCATCCTGGAAAGGTGACCCAGGGGAAGGACACCACCGAGGTGGTAAGGCTCTTCTGCCAGATGGGGTGTGACCTGATAATATTCTGTGGCGGCGATGGTACCGCGAGGGATGTCATGGAGGGTGTGGACGGCCCGATTACCTGTGTCGGCATACCGGCCGGTGTCAAGATGCATTCCGGCGTGTTCGCCAACCATCCACATGATGCGGGCCTGCTCATCTCATCGTTCATTAAAGGCAATAGGAGGACCGTCGAGGCCGAGGTGATGGACATCGACGAGGACATGTTCCGAGAAGGGGTGCTGACCGCCAAGCTCGTGGGTTATCTGAGGGTCATCGATGATATTAATCTCGTACAGCTTCCAAAAGGCACAATGGAGGTCCAGGGGGAAGAGGAGGAGAAACAGGAGATAGCCTCTTACATCGTTGACAAGATGGTTCCGGATGCATTGTACGTGCTTGGGCCAGGGACGACGGTCGAGGCCGTCGGGAAGGTGTTGGGCATCGATAAGACATTGTTAGGTGTGGACCTGGTGAAAAACAGACGCATGGTGCATAAGGACGCGTCCGAAAAGGATATCTTATCACATATGGTGAGCGAAAAAGATGTGTGGATAGTCGTTACGCCGATAGGTAGACAAGGTTTCATCTTCGGAAGGGGGAACCAGCAGATCTCTCCGCAGGTCATAAGGAGGGCCGGCATAGATCATATTATAATTGCTGCAACGAGGAACAAACTCAACGGTCTGAAGACGTTGAGGGCCGACACCGGGGACGGCTCATTGGACTACGACCTTTCAGGGTTCAGGAGGGTCCTCGTGGGCTATGGATATGAAAGGCTTGTCAAGCTCGAGTGAGCTTTGAAGGCTTTATCTAACCGGACCCCTTTCTGTTCCCGATGACCATCAGTTCCGTGTATTTTCGAACCTTCGTTCATGCCACCGAGGATGAGGGAAAGGTCCTCCAGGCGTTGAAGAACGTATCAGGGCTCGATGAATACCACAAGGATGTCACCACAGGTTACCATGGCAATAAGATCCTGGTGTTGGAAGGTAACCTGAAGGACAAGAAGGCCATCAAAAGGTTCTTCTCATCGTTTTCGAAGGATGACATTAGGGCGCTGATCGATACCATCGAAAGCCGTGTCGATGATGAGTGCCAGATATTCGCCAGGATCGATAAGCAGAAGGCCTACTTGGGAGAGCTGGTATTGACCAAGGGGGACGACATCATATCGGTCAGGGGGAAGGTCCAGACATATCCTAAGAAACGCGAGGTGGCGATAAGGAACGTCACCGAGTTCCTTGAAAAGCTGGCGGATGGCAAGGATTAATTATATGCATTCCATCAGCGCTGTAGAGCAGGGGTAGCCAAGCTTGGCCAACGGCGTAGGACTTAGGATCCTATCCTTAGTGGTCCGTGCGTTCAAATCGCACCCCCTGCACCATTTTATTTCAAGATTCTTAATCTCATGCCAAGCGCGGGATCCTGGATCTATTGATCTTATTTGACCTCCAGGCCTCGACCAGCTTTTTTGCCTCTAATCCAGGGTCATCGGCCTCGGTGACGGCAGAGACGACAAAAAAACCATCGACCCCTGTCCTAGCCAGTCCCGGTACATCTGAGAGCTTCACTCCACCTCCGACCACGACCGGTACCGGGCTCATCTGAGCGAGTGCTGATATCTCATCGAGGTCCATTGTTCTCACCTTACCATCCGGGCCCATCCCACAGTCAGGTTTTGTCCTGGTCTCACGCAACGGGCCCACGCCCAAATAATCGATCAACCCAGCATCTATGGTTGTAACGTAATCCAACATATCGATGGTCCTTGCGGATACTCCGATTATGGAATCCTCTCCAAGATATTCTCTGCACACGTCTACGGGTATGTCACTCTGTCCAACATGGATGCCGTCGACCTTTATGCCATACTTTCTGGCGGCGAGGACCACATCGAGCCGATCATCGACAAGCAATGCGACCTTATCGGGCCTGTCGGATTCCGCTATGACCTGAGAGGCGCTGCGCGTGAGGTCTATCATATCTTTGGCCGATGCTAGCTTTGAACGGATCTGCACGCATGTGAATCCCGCACCGACCGCTTCCTTGATTATGTGATGAACTGGCCTTCCCTTCGTGTTCTCGGGTCCGACCACAAGATAGTTGGAGATGTCGAATCTTTTTTTCAATTCCATCGCCCCCATGATGATCCTTTGTTTTATTTTCCCATCAAAACGTGATATCAATAATGACTACAATTTTAAAGTCCCAAATTTCCCCTTTTTAATTTCGAGCTTGAACTTGAAGATACTCGTTATTTGAAATCTCCCTGATGTCAACTTATCTTCTCTCAAAAGTTTGCGTTCCTCGGGAAACGATTATCTGCATCCATCTAGACCCCTTTTATCTCAAAAGGATTGTTCGCGATCTCCTCTGCGGAGGATCTATAGATCTCGTCCAAGAAGTGTGTCTGAAAACTTCCCGGACCGTTTGCCCTTCGTTCGGCCCGACTGGCGGCCAGATTATATAATTGGGTTCCAGTCAGCGCCGCGATGAATGGAGAGGCCACAGACGAGAAAACAGCCACGACCCCTCCCAAAGAACAACCAGCACCTGTTATGTTCTTCATCATCTTTGACCCGCCAAATGAATATACCTCAACTGAACCGTCCGTTACAAGGTCTGTCTCGCCAGAGACGACCACCGCACCTTCTGTCCACTTGGCCAGAGAAACCGCTGCATCCCTGGCCGAAGCGACAGGATCGGTGGCATCCACACCTCGCACACTTTTTTCATCATCCCCGCCGTCGAGGCCCCAGAGACCTGCCAAGGCGATTATCTCGGAGGCGTTTCCTCTTATTACGCTAGGTTTATTTTCTTTGATAAATCGTAAGACCTCCGTCCTAAGCGCCCCTATCCCTATACCGACCGGGTCTAAGACCCATGGTCTATTATGTTCGTTCAAGGCCTTGACCGTTCGAGGTAAAGTCTGTTCATATATTGGTAAAAAAGTGCCAGCATTGATGTACATGGCTCTAGCATTTTTCGCCAAGAACTCCCCCTCGTCAGGTAGGTATACCATGGCCGCAGAACCCCCTATGGCCAATTGTGCATTTGCCACAAAATTTACCGTCACTGTATTCGTGATCGATCCCACGACCGGGTTGGTCTTCCTCACCAATTCAACTGCATGGACCATCTGGTACCATAGGTCCCCTTTGTTTATCGACGTCATTTCCATTCCTTCCGCTGGCATTACCCAGATCAAGTTATTATGGTATGTTCTCAGCCCTGCGGTTCAACCGCATTTGGTTTGCACGAGCAAACAGGCACCCATTTTTTTCAATCTCGATCTTAGCATGTTGACCTCATAACTGTTTTTTCTGAGAAAAGCAAACCTTATGACAATCTGTCCCACGCCGTTGATACCATGGGCGCAGGACATATAATCTCAGGTAATTGCTTCAAACAGATTGGTCCATCGCAATATGAGATCTATGCCTTGATCTAATTGGCCCACTCAAATTAATGAGACGGTATTTGTAATTATTTGAAATAGATCTCATCGTTAAAAATCATAAACAGCTTTCTACCGCCGAAAGGATCGAGGCCAAGATGGCCATTAAATTTTATTATTTTCGTTAAAATATCTAGAAGGCTCATTTTCCTGTTTCCTGGGATTGTGATTTCGGTGATCAGATAGCATTCTTGAGGAGATGGCTTAAAGAAGGTTGGAAACATGAGGTTCAAACACTATAGATGGTGTAATCGCACCTAATATGACCATGACCTTTGATGGGATGTGTCCGACCTATGATTTAAAATGCATCCCTTACCCTCTTCATAGTATGGATGTCATCAGGGATCTCTTTTCTTTGGAAGCTTTTCACAGATCTTGATTCTGATCCTAATTTGACCTTACCTGAAGTGAAAATTATGGATGCGTCGGTAATAGTATCACCTCTTAAATGCGACTTTTAAAGGATGTTATATTAACTCCCTTAAGTTTTACCTGATTGTGATAATATGGACTTCCCAAGGTGTGACAGATGTGGCGATGCTGGATGCAAGTCGGGTGAACCAGGCAGATTCAGGGACTGCCCTACGAACGTTTCGGACATCAAGCGTGAGGAGATCATCGAGCGCTATCATGAGCCAGAGACCCAAAAAATAATGCAGACCGCCTCGAAGGTAGAAAGGGGCACGATGCAACCTGTGAACGGCGTGCTTACACCCATCAGGCCACGCATCTCAGAGATCATGGCCTTTGCAGAACTTATGGGGTGGAAAAAGATAGGCGTGGCATTTTGTCTTGCTGCCAGGGACGAGGGCATTAAGCTCACGAGGGTGCTGGAGGCGAGGGGGTTCGAGGTCTGCTCTGTCATCTGCCGCAACTTCTCTATGAAAAAAGGTGAGTTCGACATACCCCCGGAGGATTGCATCAAGAGCGTGAACGAATCTGTCTGCAACCCAGTTTATCAAGCGGAACTTTTAAATCAGGCGGGCACGCAGCTGAACATAGTCCTAGGGCTTTGTGTTGGCCATGATATGCTGTTCATAAAGAACTCGAAGGCATATGTAACGACCCTGTCTGTCAAGGACCGGATGACTGGGAACAATGCTATCGCGCCATTATACTCCGGTTTCTTCACGGAGATACTAAAGAAATATTGAGGCTTGTTCAGGCCTCTTTTTAATTTGAATATTTTTTATTACATAAAATTATTTCATCGTTCAACGATGTCGACAAATGACAATCTATTTATCATCCCTAGCGAAAGTGATTTCTGACATAATAGGTATGATCGAAGATAGATATGGCGACAAGTTAAGCCTCATCGTGGCAATTCTCAAAAAGGAGGCGGATTTTGACGACAATACCGCGTTCGAGGTTGCACTGCGGGTGATGAACTATTTCGGTTATTCAGACGAGATAATAGATAACATGCTTGATAGTGACGACCGGAAGTTGTTCTATTTCCTCCAGGACCTCGGCATACTAGGTACAAGATGGGAGGAGATGCAGCTCATATCTGGAAAGAATTGGCGGATCTTTTATTGGTTGTTGAAAGAACCGAGAATGCGGAAGACCATTTCAAGGAGAGAGGGTGTCTGGAGGAGCACGGATATCTATAGGTCCCTTCCCGATTACGTTTGGACGAAAGGAAGGGGGTTATTCCATTGAGGGATGGGCAATTGATTTATTCTCTTGGTAACATTTCGGATGCATGAAGTTCCTGGTCTGCCGGAATTGCAAGACCATTCAGAAGAGAAGCTGGTTTCAGTTCTTCACCTGCAGAAGATGCGGATCAGAGGGTGTTGTCATAACGGTCAGCACCGGCATACTTGGCTATGCTGCATATTCGGCCACGGCCATCGCGGCTCTCCTAGTGTTAGCGAATATCATAGATTACGACCTAGGATTAGGGGATTATCATGTCTATCTTATGTTCGGTCTCCTTATGATGGCCATGGTGCTCATGTTCTTCGAGATAGGGAGGGCCGAGGCGATCGCTAGAGAAAAGGCCAATGACCCTCGTCTAAAATGATCAAGCATAGCAGACACTGAGAGTTAAGCTGAGGTTCTCACCTATTTCAATGGTGGATGTGTATATATCTCTGGCAGAAAGAACGATGCCATCACCAAAGGACATCGAGGTCCCGCCCATCTCGGCCTCATAATAGAAACGATAAAGTGGTTCGAGGTATGCATCAAATATCTCGCTCATCTGGATCGAGATATTCTTCCACAGATCGTGGTCCATGGTGCTGATCGCGACGGACAATACATCTTTTAGGCTCAGCAGGCCCATGACCCCTTCTGAGCGATATGTGCAAGACAATGTCGTTGAATGGACTGAAGAGACGTATTCGCCGATCTCTGAATTACCATTTGTGAATAAAACAGAGCCCATGAGGGCGACGCCTATCACAGAAATGATGGTAAGGAAGGCGAGGGAATCAAATATAAGGGCCATCCCAAGATCATCTTTGAGCGACATTCACCACACCACCATCTCGATCATTCCCGGGACAACGTCCCCTGTCTGTGCGACGACGCTCACTGGAAATTTATCATGATGGGCATCGATGCCCTCCATCTCAAGGCCGTTATTGAAAGAAAAAGTGGGCGATCCCTTTTCCAACACCATTATCAGGGTTATCTTATATCCAAGGGCCCCCTCTGGAACAGGATAGGGCTCCTCGCATCTTAAATGGAATGAGGTGAGGACCAGGAGCCCATCATCCCACAGCATTATATCGTCCTGCAGGACATCGAAGAGACTTTCGGTGGTCTTGTCATATCGGTCGTTCTCTTTGCTTTTTATAAGATGCTCAGCTGAGAAAGAGAGCGATGTCGAAAAAAGGATCACGGCCATTGTGACGATCATCAAGACCATGATCGCTTCATTGAAGCCTCCTAGACCATATTCGTCCATCATCAACCATTTTCTTCTGAGCACGGCCCATTCAAATGCTTATCGATTTAACTCACTCACCTATACATTCATGCTACACTCAGGGAACACCATTCTCAAAATGTGACGCCGTAAGTCCACCCGTCTTTTTTCGTATAGTCGATTTCATACTGAGGTCTCTCTTTACATATGCCTCCGCCACTAACTTGGCTAAATCGGGATGCCTCCTTCTCAGGTCTATGCCAAATGAGTCGATCCCTAATGCCTCTAGCTCATCAAGATAATCCAGTAAAAATGTGTCAGACGAGTTGAGTATGTGGACATATCCTTGTGCGTCACGATACGTCTGGAACCTCTTGTTCCTCTCGTCGATCAGCGTACCCTCTCTGAGGCGCGGATCCTTTGAGACCATGAGCTCGACCCTTCCGAAAACATATGCTTCCAGCCGTTCATCGGTGTGAGAACAGATGTCGCTGATATCGTTCCGTGAAAGTTCTACCGACAAGGTCTGCTGATAGACCTTTGGTACTGTTAACGAGTTGAAGTAGTTCAACGTATAATGTGTATACAACCTTCTGTTCCGGTACTTGTACATCTGACCTAATGTGCTTACCATGATGCTGTCGGCATCAATGTCGGGGATCTCAGGTGATATCCTTGGCAGTATGAGCACGAACTCGATGCCCGCGGATCTACAGACCTCCCTCGCATCTTCCCAATGCCTTCCCATCTCATAATAGACCCTTTCCGCATAAGGAAGGACCACATCCATCACGCTGGCCGAGGATACATAAAAAGAGAGCTGTGGTTTCCGGGACCCTCTATTGACCTTGGGAAGGTCAATATGGACCGGTGTCCTTATCACCTTCATTGGGCCAAAGTCTATAGACCCGATCTTTGCCTGGATGTCATCGAATTCCCTATCCTTGGTCTTGTAAGCCCTATATTCTCCCTTGGCCAGATAGAAGGGGGAGCGGAGAATGGTCGCCTTACCTTTCCTTGTCATCTCCCTTGCAAGGAATCCGCCCACTTTCTCGTCACCACGGTAGAATGTTAAACCATCTCCGACGAAGATCCTGTCGCTCAGCACCGTTATCTGATGACCTTCTGAAACGGCCTTTCCCAATGGTAGCCCCCTGGAATCTGCGAACAAAGGCTGGACGACCTCGCTGTCCTTCAGATAACCTCGGCTGAAACCACGGTTGAAGACCGTCTCGAGGAGCTCCCTTTCCCTAGGGGTTATGATCTCTTTCCTTCCTTCTTTGGCCCTCCTGATGACGTTCGAATAGACCATGGAGGTCAGGTAGACATATTGAGGGCTTCTCATCCTGCCCTCTATTTTAAGAGATTCGACCCCTATCCTCATAAGCTCTGGCACAGAATCGACGCCAAACGTGTCCGCGGTTGAGAGCAGGAACCCTTTCTGATCACCTAACCTATAGGATTTCCTGCAGGGCTGAGCACAAAGGCCTCTGTTCCCACTGCGGCCTCCGAGCATCGAGCTGAAAAGGCATCCTCCAGAAAAGGAGTAACAAAGTGCCCCGTGGATGAAGACCTCAAGTCCAATGCTGGATCCCTCTTTGATCTTCCGTATCTGTTCTAGATTGAGCTCCCGGGACAATATTACCCTCTGAAGTCCCTGCTCTTGCGCCCACCTTGCCCCTTCTAGGCTGTGAATGCCCATCTGGGTCGAGGCATGGACGGCCATTGCGGTGTTCTCCCTGATGTATCTCATCAGCCCTCTGTCCTGGACTATCACCGCATCGACATCAATCGAATGAAGGAAATTGATGAACTCCGCGGCAGAATCTAGCTCTGATTCTTTGATCAGCGTATTGACGGTAATGTAAACTCTTACTTTGTTATCGTGAGCGAACTTCACCGCCCCTTTAAGCTCCTCATCGGAGAAGTTGTCAGCCAGTCTTCTCGCTCCAAAATCCTTGCCGGCCATATACACGGCGTCCGCTCCTCCGAGGACCGCGGCCTTCAGAGCGTCCTTATATCCTACGGGGGCTAGGAGTTCCATGATGCTTCATCGCCTCCGCCCATTTATAACGTGCGTCCTCGCAGGTTAGTGTTATTGTAGTGCTCTACGACAACTATAGGCGATCTCTTCACAGCAATGAGCACTATGAGCATTTTAAACGCTGACCGTCATCCCGGGACCGACATAGAGAACAACAACAGGATACGATTGCCAAAGAGGATATATGGGCAAAAGGCCGAGACCCAGGCCCCTATGTCACCTTTGGGGCAGAAGGAGTTCTCATACAGCCTTGTCGACCCCTCGATCCCTCCCGGCTCAAAGATCATCGATGACATTACAAAGTCTGGAGCTCGTATCAGGATATTTTCCACGATCGATGGTGGCCATCTGTACCATATAGTTCCGAGTGAGTTCATGCTCCCAAAAGAGGAAAAAGACCTCGTGATCTCTTCGATATCTCACGTCAGGTCATCCCCCCCACCCTCATTAGATATCAGCGTACCTGAGCTACGAAGATATGTATGGACTATTGCGAACGAAAGTTTGGTGCCTCGTTGTACTAGGGGGAGGGCAGAGCAGCTAGCTGATGTCGTCGTCAGGTATACGGTGGGACTTGGTATACTGGAACACCTCCTTAACGACGACCGTGTGGAGGACATTTATTTAGATGCCCCCTGCTCTGAGAACCGATGGCACGTGACCATAGCTGGTCTGGCCGGTGAGAGGCATACATTGAGGGCATCGACGAACATCTCTTCACAGGAGCAGGAGGCCATCGGCCTCATCTCCCGGTTGAAACAGCATTGTCTCAGACCGTTCTCGGAGGCCGTCCCCGTCCTCGAGACCGATGTCCCCGGTTTCGATGCAAGGGCCACGGTCATGGGCCCTCCCTTGAGCCCACATGGTGTAGCGATGGCCTTCAGACGTCATTCGAAGAGGCCATGGACCCTCCTCAGATTGATGGCACTAGGGTGTCTGGATGCCGAAACAGCTGGCCTATTATCTTTCCTGATAGATGGGCGCGCGAGCATACTGGTCTGCGGACCTAGGGGCGCTGGGAAATCCTCACTTCTTTCGGCGCTAATGTTCGAGTTCCCAACATCACAGCGCATCATCGTCATCGAGGATACGTTGGAACTTCCCGTGAGGCAGATGCAGGGGCTTGGGTTCAAAGTCCAGTCGATACAAGTACAGCCAGGGATTGACCGTTCGGTCGAAGAGGCGTCGGAAGATGCGTTGAGGGTCTCCTTGAGGCTCGGAGAGTCGGCCCTGGTGCTTGGCGAGGTCCGAGGTTCCGAAGCGAGGACCCTCTACGAAAGCATGAGGACTGGCAAGGCCGGATCTTCCGTTCTTGGCACCATACATGGTGACTCAGCGAGGTCGGTCTATGAAAGGGCCGTGCACGACCTTGGTGTGGCACCAGAGGCCTTTTCGGCCACTGACTTCATAGCGACATTAGGGCTGATCAGGCCTAACGGGGCTCAGAAACAGGAAAGAAGGCTTGTAGAACTGGCAGAGGTCAGGAAGTCGTCCGGACCTGGTGAGTTCGAACAACTATTACATTCCCAAAGAGGCTCATTCGCTCTCTCTTTGGAAAGGTCGGAGGTGGTCGAGAAGATCGCGAAGGATTGGGGTATCACCTACCAGCAGGCATTGGACAATATAAAACTTAGGGCCCAGATGCGTTTGGAGATGGTCAAGGCGCAAAGGTCATCGGTGAAAGATCTTCTTGGACCTGAGACAGTGCAAAGGTGTAACAATTTTCTCTGGAAAAAAATGGCTGAACGTAGCCTCGACCCTGAAGAGGTCATTGAGGAGTTCGAGCGAGAGCTCGAAGGATGGTGTTGAGGATGAATGATGTTCAGCGGTTCATCGCTCGTATCAAAAGGTCCTCAAGGTTAAAGGCGCCTCGATGGTCGGTCGCCTTGATCTCATCTCGCCTATCCCCCGAGGTCAAGGCATGGATGGAGAGGAACCAGATCAAGATTGAAGAGCTCTCTTCGGCGGCCTTGACAGACCTGATGATGGTCTCCACGGCGTCCATGATATGCGCGCTCTTATGCTCTCTTTTGCTCGAGGGCGTGGCGATGTTGGTTATGATCGGCTCCCTTTCATTGATTCCATTCTTGTCCACGGTATCCCTTGTTCAGGCCCCGGCCAGGTTTGTGTCCAGGGAGGAAACGGAGATGTTGATGGAGTCCACATCGGTCGTTGGTCTGATGAGCATGAGCATGCTCCTTTCCCCGTCGATCGAGCGGGCGGTATCATATGCTTCAGAACATGGAGATGGACCGCTGAGCACGCGTCTCAGGTCAGTATGCTGGGAGGCGGCAGTTGCTTGGAGCAGCGACGTTGGGACAGGACTGGTCCAATTCTCTTCCTCCTTGAGCGAGGAGGTTCGGGACCTCAAGCTCTCGTTACAGATGATCATGACGGCCGCCACCGAAAGGTCAAGGATCGGTCTTGAGCGATTACTTGAAAAAGCGAACCACCTCGTCGTCCAGGGCACCAAAGAAAGAATGGACCGCTATGTCAATTCTCTTTCTTTCCCTACCATGGTCCTTTTCGCGTTTGGCGTCCTTCTGCCTGTGATGCTCTTCTCGCTCGTGCCGATGTTGGACATGAAGTTGATGATGGGGGATCCCAGGGCGGTCTCGTCGATAGGGTCCGAACAGGCCGCGTTCCTGATGTTGGTGATTTTTCCCACGTGCACTTTCCTCTTTGCCCGTTCCACGCTCATCAAGCACCCGATGAGAAAGCAGTTCGGACCATCGAGCATTGAAACCAGGTCCATCCTCTTCATGGTCGCATTAGCATTCTTCATCGGGGTCACGACATACTCCATGAAAATCTATCGACCATATCTGACCGTCTTTTTGGTCGCCATCGTGCCATCGATATTCGCATATACGAAGTTCATAAAAGTGGAAAGGGCCTCAAAAGAAGCTCTCAGGTCAGAGAAGGAATTGGTCATGGCTCTATTTCAGGTCGGCAACTACATGCTCTCTGGTAGTTCCATGGAGTCGGCGTTGCTAACTACATCGAGGTCTATCAGGTCCGAATCCTTTAAAAAAATGGTATCTGAGATAATGCATAGGCTGCAGACGGAGGGGCTCACGATGGAGCAGGCCTTCAGATCATGCAAGGTCCTAAGCAACGTATCGTCCCTGACAAGGAACGCCTTCCTGACGGTCGCTAGGTCCTCTTCTCTCGATCCCCGGTCATCTGGTATGATTGCCGTGAACCTTGCTAAGTACATATCGGAGCTTCGGGAGAGCGAAAGGAAAGGCAGGGAAAGGATAAGGTCGGTCATCGAGATGATGTCATACACCTCCATGCTCTTCGCACCTATAGTTATCGGAGTGACTGGCAGTCTCTATGAGTTGGTCTCTGGCATTACTGGATTCGAAGGGTCCTCCCAACTAACGATCGTAGGGGGCCTTTATGTCATCGAACTTTGCGCTATCGTCAGTTACTTCAACGCAGGTCTTCTAGGAGAGGGGGATCTCGCCTTCACCATCTGTGACTTTGCCAGGAGGGTGCCTGTGGCCGCCTTGGCGTTCATTGCGACGTCATTGATCGCTGGGCATTGGCTTTCTTCGCTCTTCTGATGTCAAAGAGATCGTTCATATGGGCCCTGAATATCGACATCGCCAGATGCTCCTCGGTCTCCTTCGTCATCTGCGATTCGATGTCGTTACGGACCGTGGTCCTCAGGTCCATCACCATCTCCTCATCCTCAGAGGTGAAGACCACCCTTGCCATATTTCCATCCAGGACCTGTATGTTACCTTTTCCCAGGGTACATCCAGATGAAAATTGGATACCGTCCACGATGCATGAAACGGGAGGTCTGAGACCCGTATAAACGGTGGCTTTCATCTTACCTTTGAGCTCTGACCTGGCGAAAAGGCCCATCCTATATCCGACAACAACATAGGGGCCAAGATGTCCATGGAAAGAGCTGAGGGCCTTGAGCTCAGGAGGGATCTCGGAATGCACAATGCGTGAACTTCTTGCCGACATATAAATCAAGCCCTTGGCCCCTTCATCCCGCGATCCTCAAAAAAGTAAAGATCTTTTTATGATCTATCATCGGCGTCAGGAAAGGATTATTACCCATAGCGCCTAAGGAGATTACTGATGCTCCCTAAAATGCGACCGTTGGAAAGGTTCAAAATGACGATGGGGCTCATCGTACTTGGCCTGACCATCATGATGGTGCTTGCACCATTGACCTTGGCGAAGGGCAGCGTTACCGATCTGTCTGGCAAGATAGGTCAGGTGGACAACGCCGCCAAATATGAAGAAATGAACCCATTCGCCGCGGTGATATACTATTTTGGGGACATGAATTGTCATCAGATGGATGAAAGGACCTATTCACTGAACGGGAACGAGATGCCAATATGCTCTAGGGACCTTGGGATATTCATCGGATTAGCTGCTGGATTGATATTTGGCCTTAACACGAAATATCGACCGAAGTTCTTGCATGTGATCGCGCTGGCGGCCCCTATGGCCATGGACGGGGGGGCCCAGGCACTTACAGAATACGAATCATTCAACGAGCTAAGGCTGGTCACCGGACTTTTGGGGGGGTTGGCCATTGCCTTTTTCCTGATCATGATAGCCTCCGAGATGTATGAGGACCGGGCACTCCCAGACAGTGTAAGTTAGATTCCCCAGCATTGACCTTCCATACGGAACATATTTATATTGATGCTTCTATCCGTTTTGCTGTAGTCATTGTAATCCTTTTCCTGTTCTAGAAGGTGTTCATAATGTCAGAGCAACTAAAGACTGGGACGACCACGATAGGTATAGTCAACTCAGAAGGGGTTGTCCTCGCTTCCGAGCGCAGGGCCACCATGGGCAACATCATAGCCCACAAGGAAGTTCAGAAGGTCTTCAAGATCGACGACAATCTGGGACTTACAACCGCTGGGCTGGTCGGAGACGCCCAGATATTGGCCAGATATATCAAGGCCGAGGTAGAACTTTATAAGCTCAAGCGCCAGGCCCCTATGACGGTCAAGTCTGCCGCAACATTGCTCTCCAACATTCTGAGGAGAGGTGGTGGTGCAAATGGTTTCTTCTATGTTGGACTTATCATCGGCGGATATGACAAAGAGGGCGGCCATGTCTATTCCATAGATGCCGCGGGCGGATGTATCCGCGACGATTATGTATCTGTAGGTTCAGGCAGTCTCTTTGCATATGGTGTCCTTGAGGACCATTACAAGAAGGACCTCTCATTGGATGAGGCGATCAACTTGGCCATCAGAAGCTTGAACGCCGCGGTCAAGAGGGACTCAGCGAGCGGAGATGGGATGGCGGTCGTGACCATTACGAGCGATGGGTTCATTGAGGTCTCTGACGATGAGATAAACAAGCGGGCTTCTAGAATGGGCATAACCGTTCCAAAGCCGTAAACCCTACCTTCGTTTCATCCTTTGATCTCCATTTAATTTCCAAAAAAATTTCAAAAGTGAACCTGTATGAGCGCAGAACGGATTTTCGAAGAGGCCCGCGAACATGTGAGGAAGATAGTACCTTCCCACATCAACATAACTTCTATTGATTTTGAGGGCCCCATTGTCGTCATCTATACAAAAGACCTAGAAGCTTTTGCTTCCAACAATGACATCGTCAGGCAGCTTGCTCAAGGACTGCGGAAGCGCGTGGCGATAAGGCCAGACCCATCCATGCTCGCAGATCCGGATGAGGTCGAGAAGAAGATAAGGGAGATAATACCTGAAGAGGCGCAGATCACTGACATCTACTTCGAGCCTGAGACGGGCGAGGTGACGATAGAGGCGATGGCACCTGGGATCGTCATAGGAAAGCAAGGCGCTGTTCTCAATGAGATCAAGAAAGAGGTCGGTTGGGCCCCTAAGGTGGTCCGTGCTCCACCTATACCTTCGAAGACAGTATCGGACATCCGAAACTACCTCAGGCACCAAAAGGTTCAGGCCGAAAGGAAGGAATTCCTTAAAAAGGTAGGCAGGAGGCTGGCAAGACCCAGGATCGAAGGCGAAAGTTGGCTCAGGATGACCGCTCTAGGAGGTTATCGCGAGGTCGGAAGGTCGGCGACGCTGCTGTCGACAAAGGAGAGCAAGATTTTGATCGACTGCGGCATCGACGCGTCGGACTCCTCAAGGCCTTACTTTGATGCGCCAGAGATACAACCACTTGACCGTTTGGATTGCGTGATCATCACTCACTCGCACATTGATCATTGTGGGCTGTTGCCCTCGTTGTACAAGTACGGCTACGACGGTCCGATCTACTGCACGGCCCCTACGAGGGACATGATGTCCCTTTTATTGCTGGACTCATTAAAGGTCTCTGCAGGAGAGAACCGAAAGGTGCCCTTTGACTCTGATGACGTCAGGAACGTGGTCAAGCACTGCATCACCCTCAAATATGGCGAAACCACCGACATCGCTCCAGATGTCAGGCTTACATTCCAGAATGCTGGGCACATCCTTGGTTCAGCAGTATGCCACTTCCATATCGGGGACGGGCTCTACAACATCGCCTTTACCGGGGACATGAAGTTTGAAAGGACCTGGCTTTTCAATGCCACTACTAACAAGTTCCCAAGGTTGGAGACGCTGGTCATCGAGGCCACATATGGGGGATACCATGATATCCAGCCGTCAAGGACCGATGCCGCGACCACTCTTCGCAACATAATCGATAGGACATTCCAGAACAAAGGGAAGGTCCTGATCCCTGTTTTCGCGGTCGGTAGGAGCCAAGAGGTCATGCTGGTCATCGAAGAGCAGATGAGGACCGGTAAGATCGAGAAGAGACCGGTGTACCTTGACGGGATGATCTTTGAGGCCACTGCCATTCACACAGCATATCCAGAGTACCTTAATTCCCAGCTTCGGACGCAGATATTCCAGATGGGACAGAATCCGTTTTTGTCTGATATCTTCAAGAGGGTCGAGACGACAGAGATGAGGGAAAAGATCTGCAATGATCCCGAACCCTGTGTCGTTCTCGCGACGGGCGGCATGATGAATGGCGGGCCTGTGCTCGAGTATCTAAAGGCCTGGGCTGACAACCCGCTCAACTCCCTTGTGTTCGTAGGTTATCAGGCCGAGGGCACGATCGGAAAGAAGATACAGAAGGGAGTGACCGAGATCCAGATGACGGATAAGGGCAAGCCGATAACCATCAACTATAGGATGAACACCGAGACCTGTGATGGGTTCTCAGGACACAGCGACCGAAGGCAGCTCATAAACTACATAGCCACGCTCGAACCAAAACCTGAGCGCATCATCGTCTGCCATGGCGAGGAGCATAAATGTACGGAGCTGGCAAGCGCCATCTATAAGAAGTTCAATATAGAGACAAAGGCGCCCATGAACCTCGAGACGATCAGGATGAAGTGATATGAGGACATGAGCGACATCGTGATAAGAGATGGCACAGAGGATGATTGGGACTTCATCGAGGAAGGATTGATCGAGAGCTCCCTCCTGACAGAGCGGGCCGAGCGCCGTGGAGAACTATCTTTGGAGACCCTGAGAGACCAGGCACGAAAGAACATCGAGCGTTTCCATAGGAACGCTAAGAAGCCCGAGGCCGCCTTCATAGCAGAGGTCTGTGGTGTAAGAGCGGGGTTCATCTGGGTATCCACAGAGATAGGCCTCGGTACCGGTGAGTTCTGCGGATGGGTCCTGGATATATATGTAAGGCCTGAGCACAGACGACGGGGGATAGGCTCGATGCTCCTCTCCAAGGCGGAGGAATGGGCCAGAAAGCAGAATGCTGGGTCGCTTTGGCTCAATGCGGGTGCAGAGAACGAGGCCGCTCTTGCACTCTATAGACATGAAGGGTTCAAGGTCGAGACAGTCCATATGAGCAAACGTCTCTGATGCGGGTCGTGCTCTTTGTGGCTGTTTACAATATCTAGAGGGCCGTTCCTTCATATGACCAAGAATGGAATGACCTGAAGGTCCGAGTGAACGCTCGGATGGAAGGTGACCCGTCGCAGAGATGACCTGTGTTCTGTTGAATCTGGGGATATGAATAATCCGCAATGGTCGAGGGAATACCGTGTTTAATATTACCTCTGTCGGGCCATTGGGACAGGACAGGTCGAAGAACACATAGGCAACATTGACCGGCTATGAAAATAGCATATCGTCCTGTTCACCGATCAAGGTTATCACCGGGACCTGGGCCCATCCCAGGCGATAGCGGCATGAGCCAAATCATCGATCGTATTCAGAGGGGGTCGACTGATGTTGCTCTGATCTTCCTAATTCACATCCTGGGGTCAATGGAAGAAAAGGTTCAGAGAGCGACACACTATGCGTTGTTCGATGTCCCTCCCTGACCGCATTTTTTTCGTCGTTCAAATAACTGTGATTATGGTCCAGATAGAGAACGGACCCTGAGGGCTCATTGAAGACCTGGGACCCTTGTGTCCGTCCCTGGAGGCCCAAGGACGCACACCCGGCTGTCCTTCTTATCCTTCAATACGACCATACCGATCTCTTCGCCCACCCTTCTTGCGAACTCGAGTATGTCATTATGGGAAGGCATGTTGTCCATGGACATCCTGGTCCTAGAGTCTCCGACAAAAACATATCCCTTCGGCTCAACAAAGGTCGGACCAGCGATGACATCTAGCTTTGCATATTCCTTCTCCCAGCCCATGTTGTGGTCTTTGACCAAAGTGTGCCTGATCACGGTCCTTGTGGAGAGAGATGGTAAAAGCTCAAGGGTCTGCATGAGCCTGCTCCATCCATCGGGTATCCGCGGTACACATATTCTCTTGTAGATCTCTTCGTTCGGCGCGGCCACGGTGACATAGAGCTGCGTCGGTAGCTCATCCATCTCCTCCAATACCTTCGGGAATGTTCCGTTGGTGACCAGGAACGTCGTCATCCCTCGTCTATGACATAGCCCTATGAGATCGCTGAGATGTGGGTACATGGTAGGCTCCCCTGCAAGGGAGATGGCCACCTGCTTCGGGTCGCGCGACTCCTCCCACATCTGCTTTGAACATCGGGGATCGCCTTTGAACCCGGTCACGAGCTTTCTCTGATGCTCTATGAGGGAATCCAACATGACCTCAGGTTCCAACCATTTGTTCACCGATGATTCGAAGCCCCGGACCCTCCAGCAGAACAGGCAGTTATGGGTGCAATCGTTCACCGCCGGCGTCATCTGAAGACATCTGTGCGATCTGATACCATAGAAGTCCTGCTTATAGCAGGAGCGCCCCCTCAGAAGGGATTCTTTCATCCAATGGCATAGCTTCACCGCGGCGTGGCCCCCGGTCAGCTTATACTGCTGCTTTTCAAGTATCCCTTTGAGGTCGTCCTTCATAGATATCAGCTCAGAACTGGAAGAGCGTCTTCTGTCTCCCCTTGGGCTCCTCGGTCTTAGGCTCAACGGGCGTTCGTTCTTCCTTATTCGCTTTATCCTTTAGGACCTCTTTCCTATCAACCTTTTGTTCCGTTTGGACCTCTGAGCTTTCCAGATCGTTGTCCTTGGCGCCTTTCCGGCCTTTTTTACCCTTAGGGGCATCAAGCCTTCCCCGCACGGTCTCAGACCCATCTTCCTGAGGCCCTCTTGCCAGGCTTAATTCTTGCATCACATGCTTGACGGCCGCGGAGTCGACCTTCTGTTCGAGCAGGAAGGCGACCTCCTCCTGGTCCAAGGCCAACTTCGCCGCCATATTGGACCTGAACTGCTGGTCCCGCTTGAAGATCTCCTTGAAATATGGTAGTACGTCATCAGCGGCCTGCTTGATCGAGGTGTGGGTCTCTATCCCTATCTTCAACGTCACCGAGGCCTTCGTTCCTCTTGAGTCCTTGCTTCTTGAGAGGCGCAGGAGCAGTCTGGGGAAATTGTATTGCACATATCCTCTTCGGACGCTTGATTTTGCTGAGCACACGCCATATGTCATGATCTCGCCGGCGTATGACCAGAACCCATAATATTGACGCCTGTTGACCCATGCCAGATAATTGGCGGCGCGCGAAAGGTGCAAATATGCACGGAATAGCTCCTCTGGCTCCTTGTATACGAGGGGGATGTTCTCGTCGACCCATTTCATGACATAATCTATGTCCTCATCAGCATCGTTCATAGTCTTCCTGGCCTTGGCCCCGCTCGTTCCTTGGAAGATGTCGGCCATAAGGTCGTACATCGAGCCTTTTGATAGTCTGTCGCCAAGGCCCTTGATGTCCTCCTCCCTCACGTGTTCCATTCCAGTGGCGACGGCCTGAAGGTCCCTTATGGCCGCCCTGAGGTCACCATTCGACCTTTCAGATATGGTGACCAATACCTTTTCGTCCACCTCGACCCCTTGGTCACCCGCTATCCGTTTGAGAAGGTTCCTTACTGTGGCCGGTTGGAGTTTTGAGAACCTGATCTGCTTCGTCTCGGTCTTTATGACAGAGCTCCTTCTGCCAAGCTCATAGAAGTCGTTAACGATCAGGATAACTGGCTGCCTCGTCTGTCGGATAAGGTCGGCCATGGCGGGTATTCCACCCTGGTCCTCCCTGCCGAAAATATTGTCCGCCTCATCGAGTACGATCAATTTCTTCCGACCGTCCTTCGATGAAAGAAACTCTCCTGTGTCCGAGAAGGTCTCCGACAGTGCCCCGCGGACCGCTATCTTTCTGATGGCGTCGGCGTTCCTTTGGTCCGACGCGTTCATTTCCACCACCCCCCAGTTGAACTCCCTTGCCAATGCTAGCGCGGTGGAGGTCTTACCTATGCCTGGAGGGCCCATGAGAACTACGGCCTTGTAGGTCGGACGTCCTGTCTCCCAGGAAATGGCCCACTCCCTTAGTTCTTTAACTGCTTTGGGGTTCCCAAGGACCTCCCCAAGGTCCTTCGGCCGGTAAAGCTCGGTCCAATCCACGTTAATGACCACATTCTGCTATCATAAGGTAAGATAAATAATTGACCCAGGGAAAAATGAAAAGAGGAAGATGTTTGGTCCACTTAGCGTTTCTTTCTGGTCAACACCACGTAAGCGACAAATGCGACCGCGACCGCTACCACCGCAACGATGGTCAGCACAGTATAATCGATGTTGGTGCCCTCCCCGGGTATCTCCGCCCTGATGACATCCGAAAGATCGCCTGGACCTTCAGAGTTGCAGGCCTTGATCGCATAGTAATATGTCTTCCCATCTTCAACGTCGGTATCGTTGTAGGAGTAGGTGTCCGCTGGTAGGTTCACATAGGCCTTCAGGTCGGTCAGGCTCTCGCCACGGTATATCTTGTATCCAGTGACCGGGGCGCCGCCATTCCATATCGGTCCCGTCCAGCTTAAAAAGGCTGAGCCTTTGTCCGGCCAGATCGACAATGACATCTTACTTGGCGTTGTCAGGTGCATTGCCATCTTCAACGCGTTATCATCCTCGTCATAGTACGCTATCCTTGCTGCGCCATAGGGGGCCGCTGATGAGGATATGATGCCGTCCACTCCCCCCCATGATAACGTTGAGAATTGCCAGAGGCTCCCATACCATGCTGCGAACTCCAGAGTATTTCCATATGGCCCACTGTAAGCTATCTGGGGCTGGCCATATCTGTCCAACGTCAGACTGTTCCAGTTCCCCTGGTCATAGACGGCGCTGCTCGCGACCCAATCTTTCGTCCAGGTCCCATCGAATATGGCCAGTCTCAGCCCTTTTTTGCTGCTCTCCCCGTGATAGGAGATGAATATCTTCCCCAATGGGTTGGCGACGATGTCGGTATCTCCACTGCATTCCAGGTCACCGTCGACCAGTGTGGGCACCCCCCACCATCCGGCCTGTGACCTTTGAACATGGTACAGATGCTGGGACCTTATGTAGCTGCAATGCAACACCCCATCCTTGTCATAGGACAGGCTTGGTCTGCTGTAGGTGTCCACAAGTTTCGAGCCGTCCAGGTTGAAGAGCCCCTGCCAATCGTTGTTCTTTCCAACGACATACTTGAGATTCTTCAGCTCGTCCTGAGTGTAGATGATCGTGATATTTCCAGTGGGATCTACTATTATTGCGCTGCGATAGCCGACGTTGTCGCTATTGTCTATGGTCCTTACTGTCCATTCCCCTCCTTGGTTGGATGCATACTTCAGATGTTTTCCGACCTGATCATGATAACTTATATGCACCGCCCCATCAACATCAACGGCGATGCTCGGGTTCTGACCAGCGTGGGCGTCGACAATTGTAGAGACAAAGGACCCCGTCACATCCGTGGCATAGATCAATGCATTTCCATCGAAATAGACCAGGTGCGTTTTACCATTAAGATCGACAGCGATGTCGTTCGACCTGCCAACGTTTCCGCCGGTCGTATCAACCTTGTAGACCTTCCATACAGCCATGTTGCTCGACAAGTATTTCAGAGTGGACCTGACACCGCTGCTCTCCACATATACCATTGAGATCTTTCCTATTTTATCGGCGCAGACCGCATTCACGACCCCTGCACCATCATTCGTATCGATGGGCCTTGAGTCCCAGATGCCGCTTGTGCCGTCCATATACATGAGCGCGCCATCGGTCGTCGAGTAATATGTTATGTGCACTGAACCTGAACCGTCCACAGCGATGCTCTTTGAGGCGGATGAGGCCACTGACGCTGGTAAGTTTTCAGATGTCCAATTGCCATGATCGAACGACGAGAACCTTAGCAGGCCGGTTGCTGTTGAGGTATACGTGACCATGAGCCTGTCATCTGGTCCCATGGTGGCCGCGCTGATCGACCCTGCCGGTGTCCCATCTATCGGCTCCTCCGACCATTCACCGTTTGTCTTCAAAGCATAATAGAGGTGTGTCGTCGACATGTCCCTGTAAACGACGACCGGCCTTCCATCGCTGAAGAAATTTATCCAAGTAGAACCAGCGGCCATGCTCGCCACAGCTTCCGGTTTGAACTTCGAGCCGTCGAAGAATGCGACCTTTAACATACCATCAGCGTCATAATAGGAGACGGCCGGAGAACCGGCAGGCGAAAAGGCGATGTCGCAATATTTACCAACATCGGAGGAGCTGTCCACGAGGCCTTTCGCCCAGCTTCCATCGCTCTTCATCGTGGCATACCTGAGGTCCTTGTTTATCGAGTCATAATAGATGATCCAGGGTCTGTCGTTTGCATCTATGGCGATCGAGTTAAAGGAGCCCATGTTCGATGAGCTGTCCACCCTTTGGGTCGCCCAGGTCCCATCCTTGTTGGTAGCATACATGATCGCTCTCAAGGCATCGTCCTCGGCGTAATAGCTCACATGAACAAAACCCTCAGAGTCAAGCGCGGCAGAAACCGACGACCCTGGGTTAGATGTCATATCAATGGTCGCCGAGACCCATGATATCTGCGTTTGCCCTGTGCCAGGGAGGCCAGCTACGTTTGAGGGGGCTAGCATGACCGCCAACAGAGGCAAAAGAAGCGCTCCTATTATCACCAACGACAGATTCCTCTTGTGCATCCCAAATCCCATCCTGATATCGAGAATATATTTCATACGACTTATATTTAATTTTCTTCAATATTTCGGTCTGGCCTTGTAGACCTGTTCAAATATCGTCCTATATGGTCGGCATCTTTTTGAATCCCCTGCGCGAATTGTATAATAGAGGTGTTGTCATGAAAAAGATCGCGAAGATGTTGGTAGGGGTGGACGGCTCTGAGAACTCATTGAGAGCGACCGAGTTCGCAAGTGAGCTGGCCAAGTGCCTTGGTGCAGAGGTAACGCTGCTGTTCGTCGTTGGACCGGCCGACTATCCGATGTTGGGGGCAAAGGAAGTATGGGCTGACACCGGCGCCAAGATAGGTGCTGCCGAACTGAAGAAGGCTTCTGAACATCTTAGTTCAAAGGGGGTCCCGTTCAGGACAGATATCGACTTTGGCCATCCAGCGGTCAAGATCCTTGAACATTCGGAGCGCGCAGACCTCGTTGTTCTGGGCAGCAGGGGCAAAGGTGCTGTCAAAGGAATGTTCACAGGAAGCGTGTCGCTAAGGGTGTCTCAGCAGTCAAAGGTCCCCGTGGTGATAGTCCCATAGACCTTATGCGAACAAAGGTCCGATACCTTTTTCAGGTGGCTGTCCAGTGAACAATATTGGTGGTCCGATGAGCTTCTCAGAGCGTGTCAGGGAGCGGTGTGAGAGCCTAGGTCCGGAAGAGGGGGCATGCGGTCTCTGCCACGGCGTACTTGAGGGTATCGTCGAGGAGGGCGGGGGGGTTAGCGCATATGAAGAGCCAAATGGTATCAGAGCGGTCGTCCGTGATGACCGGGGAAAGGTCATTGGAGAAGGGTTTGATATCGTTTGGTCCCCTGCCATATTGTCTGCCGAGATCGAGGCCGGAACTATGCCGTTCAAGTTTGTTGAGCAGCTCCGACGAGAAGGTGTCAGCTCGATCGAGGAGATCGCAAAGATGGCCGCGCTTTATGGCTATGGTAGGGTTCTGACGCCTGGGGTAATTGCACTGGAGTACGTTCAGCTCAATGGAGGGAGAACGACCATCAGAAGAGAGGGGCTCGGTGTCAGGGCCATCATGTTCGATAGCGAGGGCAACGAGCTGAGCCATTCCTCGATCTCCTATTGTCCTACCTGCGCCATAGCAAAAGCGATACTTGGCAACGAGGACATCCATCAATATGTACGACAGAGACTGAGAGGAGCAAGGAACACTGGCAAATTGAAGTATGAGAGAAGGCTCGAGAACGTGTATCGGGTCAGTAAAGGCGGCATCAAGGTCAGCATATTGGAGGGGGATCATGTCCTGGCCAAGGATGTGGCAGCTTGTTGCATTGCATATGGAACAACGAAAGCAGAGATAGCGGCGGGGTTGATCATAGGGGAATCGGCAAAGAGGTTCAAGGCCTATTGCAACCTCTGCCCGATGAAACATTGTTGGATGGAGAAGTCGATGGGGGCAATGGGCAATATCGTGCTAAAAAGATTGACGGAACTCGGCACTGAGATCGAGATAAGGGCCGATGGCCTCATCATAGCAAAGGTCGCTGGAACGGACGAGGTGATCGAGGGGAGAGGTACTTTGTGTTCGCTCAGTGCCCTGACCAACATGCTCATGCGGGCGGACGGGGTGAAACTGTTGAAGCCATCCAAGGCTGTAAGGTTTCCAGATATCAAAGAACAATAAGAAATGCATGCCGGCCATCTGGCCGGACTTTTATAAAAAAAGATCAGCCTTTGTTCTTTATCAACATGACCTCGATGATGTTGACGGCCTTTTCCTCAGGGATCTCCATGGCTTTGGCGATCTTCTCGAGGATCTCCTTCTCTTGATTGGCTATCTTACCATCGGCGAGTGCTAGGTCAGTAGCGACGGCAAAAGCCGTTTCTCGGAGGTCTGACGGAAGAGCTTCCTTTGCTTTCGCCAGCAAGGCATCGAGTCCTTCCTTCTTCAGCACATTAACGTCGTTAGTGAGGATCTCGTTGAACTTCCTGTCGTTCATGCCTTCGTAAAGCTTCATTCTGAACATCGAGACGATCATCTGGTTCGCCTCTTCCTGGGTGATTACCCCGTCTGCCGCGATGGCCGCCAGGGCAACGCCCGCGAATGCCTCCTCTTTTGTCATCTTCGCCTCAGGTGCTCCTTTGATCTTATCAAACAGACCCATATGTTCACTCCCTTTTTATTTATCCTTGTTTATTTATGTCATTTTAGTGTGACATAGGACACAGAGTCCCAAATTCGGCCAGAGATTTTCTAACTTAGAATAAGTCTTTCTGATTTACTCTGATCGTAATATGATTCTTGGCCTATCGTTTGTTATGTATAAGTGTACCCTGTTCATTATAAATATTTTTATGAATAAATAATTATTTAGAAAAATTATTTTAAATTTTTTATCATGTAAACGAGCAAAATAATTTTATTAATATGTTTATTATATTTATAAAATAAATTATTCGTTGATCGTAATTATATAATAATTTTTAATTTGATACCTAAATCAACTATAATTGTATATGTGGAATTTTAAAATCATTATTTTTGATTTATTTTCAATTTTATAGATAAATTGGGTAATGGGAATATTAAATGTAAATCTATATTTTATCAATTTACTATCTAAATAACATAATATTTTTTAGCTTTGAACTAAACATATATGATTTTAGAACATAATGCCCCCATTCCAATTCCAAATTAGAATAAAGTCGGCATCAACTGCCAAATCTCAATATATACTACACCTCTCGATTAAATTAAAAATGAGAAAATGCTCACCTATTCTCTCTTTGTAGATAAAGCTAAATTCAATTTTAAATTAAATATTAAAAAATATAGTTGATATCGTTAACGCATATTATTTATTAGATTAAAAATTAAATACAAATAAATTGGTAGGATTTACCCCCACTTAAGGATTTTCCAAAGGAATATTTATCGCGACCCATCAACTTAGTCTTGGTCTATAGGAGGCCTAAACTCAGAAATAATAATTGAAGGATGGATTTGGAACCCGGCCAGTTCTTCAAATAAATTAATACCAATTCAATATGTCCAAATATCTGTAGAAATTTATTATCATTTTTTTAAAATTCTATATTTAGATAGAATGGAATGATCTAAACTATCTGATGAGTAAGATTTGGGGGACAATGCCATATAGATTATTGGTCCTTAAAAAATAATCACTATCGCTGTCCATATTTGGAATTTCTACAAAAGGACGGGCATCATAAGATTGAGTAGTATATGGTATATCCTTCATCTATTCTTTTCACCATTTCGAACTCATTTTAATTGGTCCTGTGGTTTTGTAGCTTCCTTTTCTTCGTATAGGTCGCAGAGCTCCCTTAAAAACTGTTCATAAGTTTTACGAAATTTAAGACGGTATAATCTGTCCCTTAATTCAGTTGAGACTTGAATGCTAGTCTTATTTTCATCGCTCAAGACATTACCACCCCATAGTATTTAGTATATTATATATTATGTAGTATTTATAGTTATTATAATTATAATATATAGAAATAATTACTATAATTTTAATGTTATAACAAATAGTTATAAATTTAATTGTTTTATTAATAATTATAGTATAATGTTCAAAAATATTCATTTTAGTAAAAGACGGTCTCCCGAATATCAAATAAATTAGGGTGAATTAACGGTCATAGAGGGTATGTAAGACGTTGAAAAAGGACGTTTTTAGGAAATTAAGATAATTCTCTATCGTTAAGGTGCCGGATATCTTCCAATTTCACCCAATTTTTTCAGGTAGGCCTCTCGCCTACCCACGTAAGCCTTGATGTCCCGGCCTATCGGTATATACTCTGCCACCTTCCAACCGTTCGAAGAAAATTGATACTTTGTCGCGTCGGATAATCCTCGAAGGAATCCTAGCTCGATTTGGTCCTTTGAACCGATCATCATCTCACCGACCCATTTCATAATGTCAGGATCATGGGTCCCTATTGCAAATGGTTTCTTCGAGTCGGCGAGCTGAGAGAGCAGTCCGACGAATCTTTTCTGTATTTCATTGAAATCTGAGACCTCTCCACGATACGCCCCTTTGACCAGCCTTACCCTGATATTGCGCTTCTGGAGATACCCGATATCATCGGAAGACCTATTGAGATACGCTTGAATCGCCAGGGTCACTGGGTGCCCGGCCTTGCTGCACATCTCAGCGACCTCGATCGTATGGTCGACCATCGGTGTCCATTCCATATCCAGCTCGAATCCCACACTCTTCGATCTGGCCCTATCTGAGATTCTATACAATCTGTTGAATGCGCCATCTACATCGGCCATATAGCCAAGAGCGCTTAACTTTACGCTGATAGAGCTGCCCAGTCCTTCCATCGATATCCTGTCGATGAGCTCCATATAGCCTCGCACGACCTCATCTGCCCCCGTCGGGGACCTTATGTTCTCTCCCAAAAGGTCTAGGACCGTCCTGATGCCCTTAGACCTTCTTTTCATCGAAAGCGAGATGGCGTCATCGATGTCCACTACGGTCCACCTCTCTGGGTCTTCAGGCATATTGTTTTCTCCAGAGGTCGAATGGCCATAAGATGAATATGAACTTCACGAAAAATATGGGCGATAAAGGGTTTTGTTATCTGTTGGGTCCAACCTTACTTTATCAGAAGCGGAAGGATAGCCTTGCCCCGGATGGTCATCATCAAGATGGCTGCTCCCATATACGTGGCGACCATGAATACCAGGGTCATTCCCATCCCCATGAGTCCTCTGAAGTTGTTATCGAATCCTTCGGAGCTGTCCATTTCATTCCACCAGAGCGCCATCAGGAGGAAGGATATCGCCGCAATGAAGAGCAGTATCGGTAGCAGCTTGACCGGTTGGTACAGAGAGACCACCCCCGCAATGAAGAGGGCAAGCGCTATGAAACCTACTGCAGAGGCTCCGGCCTCGTACGGCATCCCAGTCGAGGAGATCATTGGGAATGCAAGGAAAAAGAAGCCCAGAACACCGAAGATCACCGTTGCTAAGAGATTCTCATTCAGGTATGCCACAATTGTGACGATGATAAGGCCCAACCCTACAACGCCGCTCACAGCCGTGATCGCATCTAGACCGCCAGCGTCGAACTGGTCCAGTCCGAACATGCCGACCATAAAGGCTATCCATCCTATTAATAACAGGCCAAGTGCATCTGCCATTGCCAATTTTACATGTATATTTCTATCTTCAGCCATAATAGCACCACCTCAACAAGGTACCCGATGTTCTTATCCATTGGTTCATTTTTATTATTAGGATAAGATGCATTGAACACCTAGCTGACCAATTGAGATATTACGAGATTGAAATAAAAAAATTTTCATGTAATATTATTAATAAAATATAAATCTAGAATATTTTAGAACATTAATAAATAATAAGAAATTAATAATAAAAGGTTTGAGTCCGTTATGCCCCGCTTATGCCTTTATTAGAAGGGGCAGGACCGGTTTCCCTTTTACAACGAGCAGGGATATCGCCGCGGCCATGTAGACAGCGATCACCGCCACCAGGGTCCAGAAGACGCCAGTGATCATCCTGTAATCGTTGTTCAACAGATCGCCCTCTGCCCACCACAGGGCCAAAAGGATGAATGCGATGCCCGCTACAATCAGCAGGATTGGCAACATCTTGACCGGCTGTGCGAACGAGACCAGAGCCATCACTAGCAATATGACCCCTACGAATGCTATAGCTGTCGCGCCAGCTGCGTCATGCTGTATTATGCCCTCGAACGCCATCAGGAAAAGGGCCAACACACCGAATATCCCAGTGAGCAGGATATTCTCGTTCAGGTATGCGACAATGGTCGCGACGAGCAACAAAAGACCGACCGTCGGTGCCACCCCGATGATGACGTTAAGGTCGTCATACTGTTCCAATCCAAACATTCCTACCAAGGTGGCGATGAAACCGATCAGCACAAGGCCAAACACCTCGGCCATCGCTACCTTCACATGCATGTTTTTTTCCTCAGCCATATATATCTCTCCTCTTTATGGACAAAGGGAAAAGATCGAGGCTTCAGATATCGAGCTTGACAGATAAAATTGTCAAAACTCGACCTCATACACCCCATCTCCCATGTCCCCCCTAGTTTTGTCACCAGGACCGTTATCACAGTCCTTGTATCCCATATGCTCAATGGAAGAATATATAAACCTAGCTCTTTAAGTTCGTTAAAACAGAATAGAATGAAACATTTTTTCATTTATTTTTTATTTTTGAATATAAATCGATAATTTGAAAAAAGATTAAATAATAAACGATTGTTCTTGGATTCTCCAGATATTGATTCTTGTTCATACTGGCGCTTTTCTTGGAAGTTCAAAGACGTGCCTTGTCCCATTCTTTCCAGATCTTGCAATGGCCATCGCTTGCACCTTACCATATTCTTCTACAGTGATGATCGGCGAATGATCGGACAGCGATACTATCCCATCCCATCTGATAAATCCAGCATAAATGGGGTTATTGAGCAGACGTTTAACAGACCAGATCGTCCATTCTTTTCCCCTCTTTGTCCGTATCCCACCAGAGTTCAGTTCCCTGACAATATCTACGAGCCTTTTTCCAGATAGGTACATATCAAAGATCGCCCGGACATTCCTACATTCCTCTTCATCTAAGATCAGTTTTTTTCCCTCCATCCGATAACCATATGGTGCATTGAAACCGAGCAGACCATTGCTGGTCTCGGCTTTTTGTCTCATGCCCATATATGTCCTTTCCCCGATCTGTTCGCTCTCCAGCTGGGCAATGCGCTGGATTATATCCACAACAAATCTACCTACGGCATTCGATGTATCGAGCGATTCGTTCATGCTCGTGAACTTTTTGCCCCATTTCTCCAGATTCTCCATCATTATCATGAAGTTCTTACTGTTACGGTGGATACGGTCCATCTTCATGACCAGAATAATGTCCCAAGAGTCTTTTTCCTCCATCATCCTTTGATAGGCAGGCCTTTTTGTGTTCCTTCCTGAATGGCCATCGTCGACGTATATGCCTGAAATATCCCACCCCTGGGCCTCACAATAGGCTTTTAACCGCTCTTGCTGAGCATCAAGGCTATATCCTTCCTTGGCCTGGTCATCGGTCGAGACCCTTGCGTAAATGGCGACCCTAGGCATTTATCTCCACTCCCCTCTCCGCTTTGTTTTTTAAAACGT
The DNA here is from genome assembly GCA_013415865.1 of Methanomassiliicoccales archaeon. NCBI lineage: Archaea > Methanobacteriati > Thermoplasmatota > Thermoplasmata > Methanomassiliicoccales > Methanomassiliicoccales archaeon. Next base: position 9,424 of record CP058896.1, on the reverse strand, counting down.
GATGTTTCCTCCTCCTATGAGCGAGAAGTGCCTGGACCTCCCAAAATCTATCATTGTCCACGATGGCGATCTCAGGCATCCTTTGCGCTATCCCGTCCCACTCCAACATCCCAATGTAGAGCTTGTTGGTCAATACGTTCCTGACCGTGGCCTTCTCCCATTTGGAAGATTGTTTTGTAGGTATTCCCTTGGCATTCAGGGACGATGCGATATCGTTCAGAGAAAGACAATCGAGATACATGGAAAAAATGTCCTTGACGACCTGTTCCTCTTCTTGGACCTTCTCGAGATGATGGTTATGAAAGCGATATCCATAGGGCACCCCAGAACCAAGGACGCCCTTCCCTTTTTTTGCTTTCTGGACCATCCCGACCTTTACCCTTTCTCCTATCTGCTCGCTCTCAAGCTGAGCGATCCTCTGGATTATATCCATGACAAAACGACCGATGGCCGTAGTGGTATCGAACGATTCCTGCATGGAGTTGAACTCTTTTCCCCAATGTCGGAGGTCGTCCATCATCAACGCGAAGTTAGTGCTATTGCGGTGGATACGGTCCATCTTGAGGACCACCAAAACGTCCCAAAGATCTTTTTCGGACATCATCCTTTGATATGATGGCCTGTTCGTGCTCCTGCCACTATAACCTTCATCTATGTATTCACCAGCGACCTGCCACCCTCTCGCCTTGCAATAAGCGATCAGTTTCTTTTGTTGGGCGGCGATGCTGAATCCCTCCTTCGCCTGGTCTTCGGTCGAGACCCTTGCGTAGATGGCAGCACGCATCAGATGTCATCCCACCCTTATGTCAGCTTAATGACAGACGAATGATATTTATTTGTCAGACATAAAGGTTTTTGTGATGGATTGTTTGGTCAGTGTTGTAAAATATCATATTGATATATTTTAGTTGATTTAGATAGATGCTAATTTTAATTAGAATAACTTAAAACAATCCGAAATTTAATTTAAGCGACATCGGGCTGAAGCTGATAAAAATGTAAAATATAATAAATTTAATGTTGTATAGTTACCAAGTATATTATTTTACGTCAATATTGATTACTTGAATTTATATTCCTGATGATAATTGGCCATCTAACATGGGCATTTGAATTTCACGATAAAAGAGGCCCCTGGGATCGGTGTTGAGATGGCCAATGTGAAAAAGATCGTAGATCTGAAGGATAGAGAAGAGGTCACCATGGAGGTCGAGGTGGTGAAGATCTTCGCACCCAGAGAATTTATAAGAAAAGATGGGAGACCTGGAAAGGTAAGAAACATCATGGTCAAGGATGATACTGGTGACTGTAGGTTGGCCCTATGGGATGATGATACAGATCTGATAGAGCGTCTAGGGATCACGGTCGGTTCGCGATTGAGATGTCAGGACTGCTATGTTAAACAGACAGACTATGGGACCGATGTTGGAAAGGGGAAAAAAGGAAGTATTGCTCTTATTTAATTATTATATTAGATTTCGATAATTGTTAAACTAATTTAGCATAATTTGTTTTATATAAAAAATTAATTTATTTCATCCAGTGCCCTCTGGGCTCGCAGGAGGTATTATGGATGATCGTCCTCTTTTTCATGAACATCGATAGTCTGTCCTGAGAGGTGGCGATCCCACTGCACTTCCAACCTTGGAAATATTCTCCTCCCGTCAACGTCCTTCCGCATTCATTTATCCACACCGTCCCCGCCTCGAGCTTCGATGCCATGGCCCTTGCCTTCGTTCTGTCAGAAGACCACACAGTTGCCCCAAGGCCATATCTTGACCTGTTCGCAAGCTCTATCGCTTCTTCTTCATTATCCACAATGATGATGGGGCAGACCGGACCGAAGATCTCTTTGTCGATATCGATGGACCTGTCCACGAGCAGCACGGTCGGTTCATAATAATATCCCTCGCCCTCGATGTACCTTCCCCCCCTCAAGAGCTTCGCTCCCTTTTCGATGAGCGAAATTACCGATGCGTGCACCGAGGTCCTTGCCTCCTCGCGTATCAATGGTCCCACACGTTCCTTCACATCTATCCTATCGACGACCTTGAGGAACTCCTCAAGGAACTCATCGGCAACGGTTCTGGTCACATAGACGCGCTTTATCCTGATGCAGACCTGGCCTCCGTGGCTGAATGTGCCATTGGCTATCCCTCTTGCCGCTTGCACGATATCAGCGTCATCGCACACTATGCCAGGATCGTTGCCTGACAGTTCGAGGATCAACGGTTTGATCCCTGCATTGCGGATGATGGACAGACCTGTCTCGATCCCTCCGGTGAAGACGATCGCATCAAAATCGGACCTCACCATCTCCTCGCCGATTTCTTTGCCTCCGACCACGACGTTGAACACATTGTCAGGGATGCCTGCCTCCTTCAGAGCCTTCTCGATCCTGAGCCCGGTCAATGTGGTATGCTCAGATGGCTTGAAGACTATCGCGTTGCCTACCATGAGGGCAGGAATGGCGGTGATCATCGTTTGCCAGAAAGGATAGTTCCAGATCCCGATGTGCCCTATCACGCCGTGCGGGACGAACTCCACCTCGGCCTCGGTGGAAGGCAATGAATTCTGATCCAGTTCTAACTTTCTAACCCCTCTTTTCGAATATTGCTCAGCGTAGTACTCGACGCCCCTTAGGGCACCCGCATACGCTCCGGCGATGTCCCTGCGAGGGAATCCCCCCTCTCTCTGTATCAGGTCGATGATCTCCTCCTTGTCCCTTTGGAAGATCTCCTCGGCCCTCCTCAGGACCTCTATCCTATGAGACCGTTCCATCGAGGCCCAGGCCTTTTGGGCCTTTTTCGCCTTCGCCAACACCGTCTGAACATCCTCAGGTCTAGTGCAAGGGGTCTCGGCCACGAGCTTTCCATTCCTCGGATCTATGGAACGAACGAACATGACCTCTGAAGTGCTCAGCAAGGATAAAAAATCAAGTCCGCCCCGGAGGGTCCCGAGGCATATATTCCTAAATAGGTTCTTTACTTCTTCCTCTTGACGATGACAAAGGCCAGTATGACAACGACCAAGGCCGCGATAGAACCGATCATGATGATGCCAAGACCTAGGCCATTATCATCTCCGTCGCTGGTATCGACCCCTTCGGCGACAACGATGCCACTGACATCATAGATGCCCTGGGCCGCCTTTTTTGGTTCCATCGGACCTATGACCAGGTCCTCCTCTGGAGCTATACCGAACGGGATTTCTTCGAAGATGTCGTCGGGGACGGTTTCGCCGGATAATCTCATTGAGGAGAACATACAGAGCTCAGGGGAGTAATAGAAGGTCGATGTCGAACCGTCCTCTGCCATCACCTTTATCTCATACACGGTGAGCTCTCCATGGACCTCATCCTCTATTTCGAGCTTTGAAGTGCATCTCAGATCTGCCGATATCGTCTCTGAGGCGCCATCCAATTGCCCGTTCTCGACGTGCAGGTCCCCGATCTGTCCGGTGAACGTGGAGAAGTCCAACGGGAACGTCAGCTCGCCGACCGTCGGTTGGACCAGGTCTTCAAGCGCTCCCTCTGGAAGACCGTGGGCATCGAGGCTCCCGCTGACATTGCCGGTCGCGGTCATCACAGAGTACACCGTCCATTCCTCACCGACCGCGATCGGGAAGTCCAATATGTCGAGGTATGGGTCGAACTCGAACATCGTGTTGATGTCAAGGTCCATCTCAAGGTCAAGGTCGATGTCCTCTGCCCTTGTGATTATCTTCTCATCGCCCTCGAATCTTATCTTCTCACCAAGGTTCTTTGCCTCCAGTGAGACGTCGGCCTTGAAAGATGTCAATGAGGTGATCGACTTCAGGGCCATCGAGCTCTTTTCGAAGGTGATCGTCGCCTTCTCGAAGGCCATCAGGTCAGCGTTACCCTGCACGGTGACAGCGACCTGTTCCTTAGGTATGTTCGACTCCCAGATCCAATATGTCCCAGGTACGGACATCATCATGTTCGCCCTGATGTCGACGACCGCGTCGAGGCCGACCGCTATGTAGACCTCCATGACGCATTCGTTCGTTGTCACTGATGTAACCTTGCAATAGGTGTAAGCCTCCACGGAGCCGTTGATATATGCCTTTTCAAGAGAGCCGGTACCGGACTGCTCCAGCAATTCCTCCACAGACCCTATCAGCTCGCTCATCGCTGGTTCCAGATATACTTTCTTACCATAGGCCCAGACCTCGCCCTCCTGCCAAGCAGGGGCCTCGGCATCCACTGCGGCCACGGGGGGTATGACCAAGGTTGCTATCAGGACCGTCACTATCATGCAGATCATGACCTTGATAAAGGATGACATTTTCTCTCCTCTGGTCGTGGAGATAGGTCAAGAAGATTATAATATTTTGCATCGGTTATAATAAAATTAGATGGAAGGAAGTGGTTTAGGGTCCTGTAAGCGCCTGCGCTCTTCTTACATCATGCCAGGCATACCGCCCGGCATTCCGCCCTGTCCGCCCTGGCCACCGGGTGGTGCCGGCGGGGCCTTCTTTGCCGCGATGACATCATCGATCCTGAGGATCATGTTCGCGACCTCGGCCGCGGACTTGACCGCCTGGGTCTTGACGCGGAGCGGCTCGATGACGTTCAGCTTCAACATGTCGGCCGGCTTTCCGGAGTCAAGGTCGATGCCCATGTTCTTGCCGCCCTTCTTCTCATGGGCGCTCTTGAGCTGGATGACGACATCGATCGCGTCGAGGCCAGCGTTCTCGGCCAGCGTCCATGGGATCACGTCCATCGCGTTGGCGAACGCCTCTATCGCGAGCTGCTCGCGTCCTCCGATGGTGGATGCATAGGCGGCGAGCCTCAATGAGAGCTCGATCTCAGGGGCACCGGCGCCTGGGACGACCTTTCCGTCCTCGATCGCGACGCCGACGACGCGCAATGCATCGTGCAGGGCGCGCTCGACCTCGTCGATGACGTGCTCAGTGCCTCCGCGTATGATTATGCTGACCGCCTTCGGGTTCTTGCAGCCGGTGATGAAGACCATGTCGGACTCGCCGATCTTCTTCTCCTCGACCATCTCGGCCTTGCCCAGGTCCTTCTCGGTGAGCTCGTCGAGCTTACCGACGATGTTGGCCCCGGTCGCACGGGAGATCTTCTCCATGTCGGACTCCTTTAGGCGGCGGCAGGCAAAGATGTCGGCCTTGGCCATGTAGTGCTGCACGAGGTCGTCGATGCCCTTCTGGCAGAACACGACGTTCGCGCCCGAGGCCTTGATCTTCTCCACATATCCTTTTAGGGTGTTCTCCTCCTCCTCAAGGAAGCGCTGCATCGAGGCGGGGTCGCGGATCTGGATCTTTGCCTCGACCTCCGTCTTCTTGATCTCGAGCGGGGCCGAGATGAGCGCTATCTTGGCGTTCTTCACCTGCTTTGCCATGCGCGGGTGGACCCTCTCCTTGTCGATGACGATGCCCTCGATGATCTCGGTGTCGGCGATGGAGCCTCCGGTCTTCTTCTCCACCTTGATGTTGTCCACGTCGACGTTGTACTTGCCATCGACCTTCTCTGCGACGGCCTGGACGGCCTTAACCGCAAGCTTTGCGAGGAAGTCCCTCTGACCGCCGACGGACTTGCCGGTCATGGCCGTCTGCGCGACCTTCTGGAGCATGTCCGAGTCGTTCGGTGTCACCGTGATGGCGATGTTGTCCAAGATGTTGATGGCCTCGTTGGCCGCCATCTTGTACCCGTTCGCTATGATCGTGGGGTGGATGTTGTTCTCTATGAGGCCCTCGGCCTTCTTCAGGAGCTCGCCCGCGATGATCACGGACGAGGTCGTGCCGTCACCGCACTCGTTGTCCTGGGTCTTGGCGACCTCCACGACCATCTTGGCCGCTGGGTGCTGTACATCGATCTCCTTCAATATCGTGACGCCGTCGTTGGTGATGACGACATCCCCCAGCGAGTCGACCAGCATCTTGTCCATTCCCTTCGGGCCGAGAGTGGAGCGCACTGCATCGGCGACCGCGCGGGCGGCAGCGATGTTGTTGAACTGCGCGTCCTTGTTCTTCGATCTCTCGGTTCCTTCTTTGAGGATAATGATCGGCTGATTACTGCCCATACCATATGCCATAACTAGATCCTCCTTGAGCCCCGGTATTTTAGTGCTTCTATATAAATGCTACGGACTGGATGAATACATCAGGTACACTCGCCACATCGATTGGTTGGTGAGGAAGCTCAGGGAGCGTGAGGTATGAGCAGCTTCCGGGCCGACTGTTGCGATCATTGCGCGAGGTCGGATGCCAGGTACGATCATCATTCGACAGCTCTTATCTTTTTATTGCCAAGGAACAGCATCACCGACCCGATGGCCGTGCTCATCAGGGCCAATGCCCATATGCCATAGGTCTGGCCATACAGGACCACGCATAGCACATAAAGGAAAAAAGATATGGCAAGGATGGAGACCGCATTCCCTATCATCTCAGAAGGTCTTTCCGAGAAAGCTGGAGAGAGAAGGAAAAGTCCGATGGACATCATCACATAGGCCGTGGAGACCCATATGAGCGCGAAGGTGAGCGATGCGCCCTGCCAGAAGGACACTCCGGACGGCAATAGCACTATCACCGCCGACATGGCCGATATAGGCTGGACGACAAGGCACCCTTGGACCACCCTCGCCAGGACCAACCGCGTCTCACCACCAGGGGCCTTCCGGTAGACGAAAAGGTTCTCCTTTCCCCTCGCCGTGACCTCCCCGACCACGAACACGCAAAGGAAGGCCATCATCCAGGAGACCGTCAGGAGGGCGATGCTCACGTAATTACCTCGGGGGAGGGAGCTTAGGATGAATAGCTCCATCAATACCACCAGACCAAGTATGTATATCACCCTGGAAACGTTCTCCAGTCTTCTTCCATAATCCTTGAGCACGGTAACCTCCACGGTGGAGAAGGGTCCGTCCCCCGTCAACCATCTTATCACTCTAAGCGCATTTCCTTCCCTTGGCGCCCTGGATGTGCTGAAAGAGACAGGCTCGAGGTCATAGAACCTCCCCGACAGCTTGGACCCGGCATATATGGATGCTAACAAGAAAAACAAGAGGCCCAGTATCTCTGCGGCCATTTTAATAGGTTCCGGACCCAGACCTCCAGGGGCCCTCAGGAAGGAGAGGACGACGTCCGCCCCCCAGGAGCTTGGGACCGCCCAAAGCGCACTGGCCAATGAGGTCTCATCACCCTGCATCGCGCTCAACAATCCCCCGTTCATCACCGCATATATGACGCCCACGAGGGGCAGGGCGATGAGGAGGGCCAGGGCCTGACCTGCATCCCTCCCCCGAGGGCTCCTTGCCAACCTTGCTTTTATGACTGCAGCCAGGACGATCCCTGCCCATAGCGCTATGAGGACGATCAGGACGAAGACAATGACCAATATCACCACCTGTGCGACCGAAAGACCGAAGGGGATGAACAGTCCAAGGAAGGTCCCTGCCATCAGAGATATGACGATGGCATATGTAGGCAATGAGCCAAGATATTTTCCTATCAGGACGTCCTTTGCCTCTATCGGTGTCGAGAGCAGCGTCTCCAAGGGGGTGACGTTCGTGTCCTGTAGCGTCTGCATGACCGGGATCGTGAGGACAGAGATGAATATCACAAAAAGTATGACCTGCATGAAGGACAGCGCCTGCTCTGATAGGATGAACTCTTTGGTCAGTTCAGACGTCGCCGAGAACATCGCGGGGGACAGAAAAAGGATGTAGATGGCCAAGGACAGGAAGGCGACATAAGGAAATAGCTTCCTGTACCTCCTGAACCCGCTCGTCCTGAGGTAGTATTCGTTCCTCGCCATGATGAGCCACTTAGGCGTCCGCAGGGTCCCCCCTCCAGGATAACAGCTCGGACCTGTCCTCGCCGCCGGTGAGGGATATGAAGGCCGCCTCCAAGGTCTCTTTTCCTGTCATCTCGGCGATCTCGTCGACGCTGCCGATGGCGACCAACCTTCCCTTGTCGATGATGGCCACCCGGTCGCACACCTCCTCGATCAGCGATAAGATGTGGCTGGAGATGAATATGGTCTTGTTCGCTTTTGAGGAGAGGTCCTTGATGAGGTCCTTGACCATCAGGGCGGCCCTTGGGTCCAGTGCGGAGGTGGGCTCGTCTAGGAAGACGATGGGCGGGTCGTGCACCAAGGCCGCACCTATCAATACCTTTTGCCTCATGCCCTTGCTGAACCCTTCCATGAGGTCGTCCTTTCGATCTTGGAGATGAAATAATGTTAGTAGCTTCTCCACCCTGTCCTCCAGGGCCCTCTTCGGGACGTCATAAAGCGAGCCTACGAATTGAAGATACTCTTTGGGGCTCAGCTTCTCATAGAGGCCCGGCGACTCGGCGAGGAGGCCAGTGGACCTTTTCACATCCTCCGCCTGATCAATTATATTGAAGCCGTTCACCGTCGCCGTGCCTTTCGTCGGGCGGATGATACCGTTGAGCATCCTGATGGTCGTGGTCTTCCCGGACCCATTGGGGCCTAAAAGCCCAAAGGTCTCTCCTTGGAAGACGTCGAAGGTCAGATCCTGTACGGCCTTCACCTCGTTCCTTTTGCCATAATATTTCGTCAGGCCATTCGTCGATATGATCGGTGGAGATCCTAGCATTCTTCCCTCTTACGGTCCACCTTCTCGGATCAACTAGTATATGAACTCTGCACGTTTGATAATTGTTCAAACCTTCAAACGTGGCTATAAATCAACGTTGAACTGAGGTTATTCAGTTTAGGTCCAGCTAAAATTTATTGATTTTCAATTGGGCCAGGTCGTATTAAACCTGGTTACTTGTATCCATTTCCATTTCTCCCCTTTTCATTTCGGCTTCAATTGGGCCAGGTCGTATTAAACCTGGTTACCCGGTGCCAACTGGTGGGTTCCCCTCGTCAACGCGTCGCTTCAATTGGGCCAGGTCGTATTAAACCTGGTTACCGGATATGGAACCATCCTTGTCAGTGTCGAGCTTGTGCTTCAATTGGGCCAGGTCGTATTAAACCTGGTTACATTGACAGAATCGCATACATTGTGTTTGGAGAATCGCTTCAATTGGGCCAGGTCGTATTAAACCTGGTTACATCAATGCGCTGCGCCAATGAGAGAGCGACCGGCTAGCTTCAATTGGGCCAGGTCGTATTAAACCTGGTTACTACGTACTGTACCACGGAGATGGTCAGAAGAAAGAGCTTCAATTGGGCCAGGTCGTATTAAACCTGGTTACGACGAGCACAACGCGAAGGTGATCGGGCAGCGGCAGCTTCAATTGGGCCAGGTCGTATTAAACCTGGTTACATCGTCGCCTCATGGATATGCTGCAGCTTCTCGAAGGCGCTTCAACTGGGCCAGGTCGTATTAAACCTGGTTACACGGATGAGTCTGTTGCATCGGTCGGCATTGACATAGCTTCAATTGGGCCAGGTCGTATTAAA